>NZ_JBHVQX010000036.1:0-78127 GCF_042886395.1 Streptomyces sp. NPDC058008
TTCTCCTACTCGTTGCGTGTGGGTGTGTTTATTTCGGTCCTCTTCATATGTTCGTTGTGCGACCCCCCCCCCCCCCCCCCCAACCACCTGTCTGTCCGCATACGGTCGTCCCGCTGTGAGCCGCCGACCAACGGCGGCCGTCCACAAGGGAGATCGGGGGTGTGCTCGTGCGGATCGGACTCCTCACGGACGGTGGCTACCCGTATGCGACCGGTGATTCCAGACTCTGGTGCGACCGCCTGGTGCGCGGTCTGCCCCAGCACGAGTTCGACCTCTTCGCCCTCAGCCGCTCCGCCGACCAGGAACAACAGGGCTGGGTCAGGCTCCCCGACCGGGTCGGCCGGGTGCGGACGGCGCCGATGTGGACGCACGGGGCGGACGCCCGGCACCCCGGCCGCCCCCGGGGCCTGACGGGCAGACTCGCCACCGGGCTGGGGCGCTCGTACGGCAGGCGGGACCGACGGCGCTTCACGGCGCACGTGACGGCGCTCGTCGGTGCGGTCTGCGCCGGGCCGGAGACCGGCCCGGAATCCGGAGGGCGGGACGCCGGGGCGGCGGCCGGCCTCTTCACCGACGGGCTCTACGGTCTCGCCGAACTGGCCCGTGAGCAGGGCGGACTGCACGACGCCCTGCGCTCCGAGACGAGCGTGCGCGTCGTCGAGTCCGCCTGCCGCGCCCGGGGCGCCGCACGGAGCGTCCACGGCGCGACCGTCCCCGACTACCTCGCCTTCGTGGCCGGACTGGAGCGCGCGCTGCGCCCCCTCTCCCTCGACTGGTACGACGAGGACGGCCTCGGCGCGGTCGACCTCTGCCACGCGGCGTCCGGCGGCACGGCGGCTCTGCCGGGACTGCTGGCCAAACGCTTCTTCGGGGTGCCGCTCCTGGTCACCGAGCACGGCGTCCCGCTGCGGGCCCACTACCTCGCCGCACCACCGGCGCACACCGGCGCACCCGTGCGCGCCCTCCTGGCCGGCTTCCACGGGCTGCTCGCCTCCGAGGTCTACCGGCAGGCCGCCCTCATCACCCCCGGCAACACCCATGTCCGGCGCTGGCAGGAGCGGTTCGGCGCCGACCGGGGCAAGCTGCGCACGGTCTACCCGGGCATGGAGGCGGAGCGGTTCGGGTCCGTGGGCGAGGGCGACGACGGGGGCGGCCCGGGGACGCTCGTGTGGATCGGGCGCATCGAACCCGCCAAGGACCTGATCGCCCTGCTGCACGCCTTCGCCGAGGTCCGCAGGGCCGAACCGGACGCCCGGCTGCGGATCTTCGGCCCGCCGGCCCAGGGGGACGAGGGCGAGGCCTACCGCGCCCACTGCGCGGCACTCGCCGCCCGGCTCTTCCCCGACGAGGCCACCGGCGCCCATGCCGTGGGCGACAGCCCGGTCACCTTCGAGGAGATCGGCGGCCCCGAGGCACCCGGCCTCGCCGAGGCCTACGCGGCGGGCGGTGTCGTCGTCCTGTCCAGTGTCGTCGAGGGCTTCCCCATCAGCCTCGTCGAGGCGATGTTCTGCGGCCGGGCCACCGTCTCGACCGATGTGGGCGCCGTCGTCGAGGTCGTCGGCGGTACGGGACTCGTGGTGCCCCCGCGCAATCCGCGGGCGCTCGCCGACGCCTGTCTCGCGCTGCTGCGCGACCCTGAGCGCCGTGCGCGCCTGGGCGCGGCGGCGCGCGCCAGGGCGCTCGAACTCTTCACCGTCGAGCAGAACCTCACGGCGTTCCGCGGTATCTACCTGGACCTGGCGGGGCACGCCCCCGCCCGGTGGGCGGCGCCGGCCGGCCCCGGGGAGCCGGCCGGACCGCCGCGCCCCTTCGCCACGCCCCCCGAGGCCCACGTGCTGGGCGCGCTCCCGCCCGACCCGGGCCCCGTACGGGCCGGGGCTGCCCGCGTGCCGAGCTGGGCCATCGGCGCGGAGGGCGTGTGCGCGGGCGCGCGCGGAGCGGGGGACGGCGATGCGTGACGACACGAGCGGCCACGACCACGGAGGGACCCCGATGGGCAGACCGACCGAAGCCACGGCGCCGGATGCCGGGGGCGAGGGCCCGGGGGCGGTCCGGTCGGCGGTCCGGGCACCCGAGATCGCCTACCGCCCGGCCCGCGGCCCCGCGGTCCGGCGGGGACCCGCCGACCCCGTGAAGGTGCTGATGCACCGGCACCGGGACCTCTGCGAGCGGGCCGTCGACCCCCTGGAGATCGCCGCCGGCCTGGAGGCGCACGGGCTCACCGACCGCGCCGCCGCGCGCTACCGGCACCGTGACGTCTTCTCCCTGGCGGAGGAGCTCTACGCCCGCGTACCCGGCGCGGGCCGGACCGTGCGCGCCCCCGCGCCACCGCCAGCCCCAGGCAAGGAGGCGAGGGCCGGGTGGACGCTCTCGGCCCTGCTGCCCGGCGCCGCCTGCCTCGTGACCGTCGGCGTGCTCCGGGCCACCGAGGGGGTGCTCGGCGGCGAGGCCCGCTTCGCGGTGACCGCCGCCGGTGCCCTGCTCGTCCTCCTCGGGCTCCGGCTCGCCCTGCGCTCCGGCCCCCTGCACGCCCCGGGCGGCACCGGAGGCATCACCCCCCACGTCTGCTGGCTCCTCGGCTACGCGGTGTACGGCGACGACCTGCTCGCCCAGGTCATCAGCGGTGGTCCCGACGGAAACTGGACCGCCGCGCCCGCCGCCCTGCTCGGGCTCGCCCCGGCCCTGGCGCCCGCCGCCTGGTGCGCCCACCTGTTCGCCACTCAGGCGCGCAGCCGGCTCACCGGATCGCACGGCCTGTCGGAGTTCGGCGCCGGAGTGCGCCCGGCGCTCCTCGGCGCCCTCGCGCTCTTCCTCTGCGCGCTGACCGCGCTGCTGTTCCTCGCCGGTCCCGGCCACCCCGGTCCTGGCGGCGCGGCGGGCCCGGCCGCGCTCGGCTGCCTCCTCTTCCTGGCCCGCCTGCTGGCCGTCCACGGCTTCCCGGAGCCGGCGGCCACCGGCCTCGCCGCCGCCTGCGCCGTGGAAGTGGCGGCCCCCTTCCTGGTCCTCGCCGGGCGGCTGCCCGGCCTGGACCTCCTCGCCCGGCCGGTCGACGCCGTCGTCACCGCGGCAGGCCCCGGGGGCGTACCCGTCCTCGCCTGCGGCGCGGCCGCCCTCGGGCTGCTGGTCCACGCGTCGGTCGCCCTCACCAGGGCCTCCGCCCACGCCCCGGCCTAGGGGATGTCCGCACCGTCCCGCCCGCCCGGGCACCACCGCCACGCGACCGGAACCCCGCCTCGCGGCGGGCACGCGCCGGGCACCGGGGGTCACGCCCTCCGGGCGGACGGCGGGACGCCGCCGACGACCACCGGCCGTACCCCCGCCCCGCCCCGCGGAGCCGACGCCGCGGGTTTCCCGTACCGCTCACACCTTCCTCAAGGAGACACCGACATGACCCCCCAATCCCTCTCACCGGCAGTCAGCCGTCGGCACCGAGGGGGCGCGCGATGAGGGTTCTGCTGCTCGGAGCCAACGGATTCCTCGGCCGCTTCGTCGCCGACCGCCTGCTCGCCGACCCCGCCGTGCACCTCACCGCACTCGGCCGCGGTGACGACGCCGACGTGCGCTTCGACCTCGCGGGCGGCAGCCCCGGAGCGCTCACCCGCTTCCTGGACGCCGTCCACCCCGGGGTCGTCGTCAACTGCGCGGGGGCGACCCGAGGCGGTGCCCGGGACCTCACCCGTCACAACACCGTCGCCGTGGCCACCGTCTGCGAGGCCATGCGCCGCAGCGGGTGCAGCGCCCGGCTCGTCCAGGTCGGCTGCGCCTCCGAGTACGGGCCCTCGCAGCCCGGCTCGTCCACCGCGGAGGACGCGGTGCCCCGCCCCGGAGGTCCGTACGGCGTCAGCAAGCTCGCCGCCACCGAACTGGTCCTCGGCTCCGGCCTGGACGCGGTGGTCCTGCGGGTCTTCTCACCCGTCGGCCCCGGGACCCCGGCCGGCTCCCCGCTCGGCCGCCTCGCCGAGACCATGCGCCGCGCCATGCAGACGGGGGACCCCGAGCTCAAGCTGAGCGGCCTCGGGGTGCAGCGCGACTTCGTGGACGTACGCGACGTGGCGCGCGCCGTGCACGCCGCCTCGCTCTCCGCGGCCCAAGGCGTCGTCAACATCGGCACCGGCCGGGCCGTACGGCTGCGCGACGCCGCGGCGGTCCTCGCCAGGGTCGCCGGATACGCGGGCGCGCTCCACGAACTCGACACGCCCCCCGCGCGCCTCCCGATCGGCGCTCCCCGCTCCTCGGCGGAGTCGGTCGTGGAGCACCTCGCCGCGACCCCGTCCCCCTATCCCGACGGCTGCGGCGCCTGGCAGCAGGCCGATGTGCGCACCGCCCGGGACCGGCTCGGCTGGCGGCCCCGGATCAATCTGGAGGAGTCCCTCGCGGACATCTGGATGGAGGCCGCGTGCCGTATCTGACGAGCACCGGCCCCACCCTGCGGACCGGCGGCGCGGAACAGCTCGGCGTCGGAGTGCCCGGTTACGCCCATCCGCTGCTGGCGCCCGCCGAATGGGCGGGCCTCAGCCGGCCGGGCACCCCGCTGCACTGGGCCGTGCTCAACATCGACGACGGGCCGGGCACACGCCCCGACCCGCACTGCCTGGAGGCCGCCGGGCGGCTGCGCAACGCCCGCGAGCGCGCGCTGCACGGGGAGGCGCCCGACGACACCGTCCGCGCCTCGGGGGGCAGGCTGCTGGGCCACATCGACCTGGCCTTCGGCAGCCGCCCCTTCGCCGAGCTGATCGCCGACGCCCGGTCCTACCTCGACTGGTACCGGGTGGGCGGCTTCTACCTGGACCACTGTCCGGCCGGGCGCGAGGCGCTCCCGGCGGTCCGCAGGCTGACCAGCACCCTCTCCGCGCTGCTGTCCGACAGCGACAGCGCGGACGAGGAGGGCGGCCGGCTGGTCCTGGGCCACGGCACCCACCCGCACCCGGGCTACGCCGAGGCCGCCGATCAGCTGGTCACCTTCCGCGGCCCGTGGGCCGACTACCGCTGGTCCCAGGTGGCCGAGTGGACCGCCGCGTACGAACCGGGCCGCTTCGCGCACTTCGTCCACGGGGTCCCGCGCACACATCTGGAGGAGGCCATGCGCGTCGCCCGCTGGCAGGGAGCGGGCACGATCTTCTTCACCGACCGGGACGGAGCGAAGGGGCAAACCAGCCCATTCGCGACACTGCCCAGCTACTGGGACGAATTCGTCTCGCGGATCGGACCTGGTATCTCGGAATGAGGAGCGGCGTGGCAGTGTTACGGGAGAACAACCGTACGTAGATGAAGTACGTAGAAACCGACCACCTGCATTGTTGAGGTTCCTGTGTCGCTGCCACCCCTGGTCGAGCCGGCCGCCGAGCTCACCGTCGATGAGGTCCGCAGGTACTCCCGCCACCTGATCATCCCGGATGTCGGGATGGACGGACAGAAGCGGCTGAAGAACGCGAAGGTGCTCTGCGTCGGCGCCGGCGGTCTCGGCTCGCCGGCTCTGATGTACATGGCCGCGGCCGGTGTCGGCACGCTCGGCATCGTGGAGTTCGACGAGGTCGACGAGTCGAACCTGCAGCGCCAGGTCATCCACAGCCAGGCCGACATCGGCAAGTCCAAGGCCCAGTCGGCCAAGGAGACCGTGCAGGGGATCAACCCCCTGGTGAACGTGGTCCTTCACGAGGAGCGGCTCGAAGCCGACAACGTGATGGACATCTTCGCGCAGTACGACCTGATCGTGGACGGCACGGACAACTTCGCCACCCGCTATCTCGTCAACGACGCCGCGGTCCTGCTGAACAAGCCGTACGTCTGGGGCTCGATCTACCGCTTCGACGGCCAGGCGTCCGTCTTCTGGTCCGAGCACGGTCCCTGCTACCGCTGCCTCTACCCGGAGCCGCCGCCCCCCGGCATGGTTCCCTCCTGCGCCGAGGGCGGTGTCCTGGGTGTGCTCTGCGCGTCCATCGGCTCCATCCAGGTCAACGAGGCCATCAAGCTGCTCGCCGGCATCGGCGACCCGCTGGTCGGCCGTCTGATGATCTACGACGCGCTGGAGATGCAGTACCGCCAGGTCAAGGTCCGCAAGGACCCCGACTGCGCGGTGTGCGGCGAGAACCCCACCGTCACCGAGCTCATCGACTACGAGGCCTTCTGCGGCGTCGTGTCCGAGGAGGCCCAGGAGGCGGCTGCCGGTTCCACGATCACTCCCAAGCAGCTCAAGGAGTGGATCGACGGCGACGAGAAGATCGAGATCATCGACGTCCGCGAGCCGAACGAGTACGAGATCGTCTCGATCCCGGGCTCCCGGCTGGTCCCGAAGAACGAGTTCCTGATGGGCAACGCCCTCCAGGACCTTCCGCAGGACAGGCGCATCGTCCTGAACTGCAAGACCGGTGTCCGCAGCGCCGAGGTCCTCGCGGTCCTCAAGTCGGCGGGCTTCGCCGACGCGGTCCACGTCGGTGGCGGAGTCATCGGCTGGGTCAACCAGATCGAGCCCGAGAAGCCGGTCTACTAGGCCTCGGGGCATGACGCGCGAAGGGGCCGGCTCCGGCGGACGGAGCCGGCCCCTTCGCGTGCCCGGACCTCAGGAGCAGACCACTCCGTCCGCCGGGACCTCCCCTTCCAGGAAGTAGGCGTCGACCAGCGAGGTCACGCAGCCGCTCCGGCCGTAGGCGCCGTGCCCCTCGCCCTCGTTGGTCACCATCACGCCGACCCCCTCGCCGAGCTCGTCCGCCATCCGCCGCGCGCCCTCGTACGGTGTCGCCGGGTCTCCCGTCGTACCGATGACCAGGATCGGAGCCGCGCCGGGGGCACTCACCTCCGGGGTGTCCCGCTCGCCCTCGACCGGCCACCCCGCACACCAGCCCGCCGTGTCCCAGGCCAGGAACGGGCCGAAGACCGGTGACAGCCGGCGGAACCCGGGGAGCAGCGCCCGTGCCTCGGCGGCCGTCGGCCTCGCCTTGGCGTCGGCGCAGGAGATCGCGCGCTGGGAATGGCTCCCGGTGTCGTAGTGCCCGTCCTTGTCACGTCCGTTGTACGCGTCGGCCAGCGCCAGCAGGCGGTCGCCCCTGCCCTCGTTCCCGGCCTCGTCGAGCGCGGCCGCCAGTGTCGGCCAGCCGCTTTGGGAGTAGAGGGGCGCCACGATGCCGATGACGGCGAGCGATTCGTTGAGCTCGCGCCCCGAGGCGGTCGGCAGCGGATCCTTGTCGATCCGCTCCAGCAGGTCCGCTATGCGCCGGGTGCCCCGCTCCGGGTCCTCGCCCCGGTCCTTCAGGTAGTTCTCCAGGGCCCGCTGGAAACCCGTGGCCTGGTTGCGGGCGTGCCCCACCGTGTCCGCGGTCGGATCGACGACGGCGTCCAGCACGATCCGTCCCACGTTCCCGGGGAAGAGGTGCGCGTACGTCCCGCCGAGCTCCGTGCCGTACGAGACGCCGAAGTAGGACAGGCTCCGGTCGCCGAGGGCGCGGCGTATCGCGTCCATGTCCCGGGCTGCGTCCGCCGTGCCGACGTGGGGGAGCACCGCTCCCGACAGGCGCGCGCAGCCCGCCCCGAGGTCCGCGCCGTCCGCGAGGAACGCGGCCTCCTCGGCGGCCGTGTCCGGGGTGATGTCCACCTCGCGGTAGGCCCTCTCCTGCTCCGCGTCGCCGCGGCAGCGGACCCCCGCGCTGGCCGCGACGCCACGCGGATCGAAGCCCACCAGGTCGTACCGGGTGTTGAGCTCCTCGTACGAACCGGCGGCGCGCGGCAGGGTGGCGACGCCGGAGCCGCCCGGTCCGCCGAAGTCGAAGAGCAGCGACCCCAGCCGGCCGCTCCTCTCGGTGGCCGTCCTGCGGATCAGCGCGATGCCGATCGTCCGGCCGTCCGGGCGCGTGTGGTCCAGCGGCACGTCGAGGGTGGCGCACCGCCAGGCGGCGCCGGGCGCGGTGCCGCCCTCCGGCGCGCCGCACCGCTTCCACACGAGCGGCCGGGACGCGGTGGCCGCCGCGGACGGGGCGGGCGGCCCGGTCACGGCCGGCGGCGACGTCTTCTCCGGGGACGTCCTCTCCCGGGACGGCGACGGGGGCGCCGCGCCGCACCCCGCGAGGAGCGCCGCGACCAGCAGGGCGGCCGCGGCCGGCACCGCTCCCCGGCGGGACGCTCCGGCTACGCGCATCCGCGCTCCCTCCCCGTGTCCGGAGGCCGTCACCCGGAGGGGTCCGGACGGCCCCGTCGTCCGGCTGTCCAACGACCGGTCAGCCGCAGACCGTTCCCGCCTTCGGGACCTTGCCTTCGAGCAGATAGGCGTCCACGTCGCTCTGCACACAGGTGCTGCCGCTGTTGTACGCCCCGTGGCCCTGGCCCTTGTACGTCAGCTCGACCCCGACCCCCTTGCCGAGCTCCGCGGCCATCGCCTTCGCACCCGAGTACGGCGTCGCCGGGTCCCCGGTGTTGCCGATGACCAGGATCGGCGCCGAACCCGGCGCGCTGACGTCCGGGGTGTCCCAGGCGCCCGAGACCGGCCAGCCGGTGCAGGCCATCAGCCCCCAGGCCAGGTAGTCGCCGAAGACGGGGGAGGCCTTGCGGAACTCGGGGAGCGCCTTGCGGGTCTGCTCCAGGGTGTACCGCTGCTTCGAGTCCGCGCAGTTGATGGCCGTGTTGGCGGCGTTCGAGTTGTCGTAGTGCCCGTTCGCGGAGCGGCCGTTCAGCGAGTCGGCGAGCGCGAGCAGCAGTCCGCCGTTGTTGCCGTCCGCCTCGTCGATGCCCTGTTCGAGCAGGGGCCAGGTCTCCTTGGAGTAGAGGGCCGACGCGATGCCGGTGGTGGCCTGGGTCTCGGTCAGTTCCCGGTCGCCCAGCCCCGGGACGGGCTTCTTCTCCAGCTTCGCCAGCAGGGCGGCGATCCCGTCCTGGACCTGGCGCGCGGTGGTCCCGGGCAGCTTGCAGTCGTCGCGCGAGGCGCAGTCGGCGGTGAAGTTGTCCAGGGCGAGCTGGAATCCCCTGGCCTGGCCGAGCGAGGACTCCAGGGAGTCCTCCGTCGGGTCGACGACCGCGTCCAGGACGGCCCGGCCCACCTTCCGGGGATACAGATGGGCGTAGACACCGCCCAGTTCGGTGCCGTACGAGATGCCGAAGTAGTACAGCTTGTCGTCGCCGAGCACCTGGCGCATCAGGTCCATGTCGCGGGCGGCGTTCGTGGTGCCGACGTAGGGCAGCACGGGACCGGAGTTCTTCTCGCAGTCGGCGATGTAGGACTTCTGGTCCTGGGCGAACGCCTTCTGCTCGGCGGCGTCGTCCGGGGTGCCGTCCTGCTCGTAGCGCGCGTCGAGCGCCCGGTCGTCCGCGCACTCGACGCCGTCGCTGCGGCCGACTCCCCGGGGGTCGAAGCTCACCAGGTCGTAGCGGGTGCGGAGCGTGTCGTAGGCGGTGCCGAAGGACGGCAGCGTGGCGACGCCGGAGCCGCCCGGTCCGCCGAAGTTGAAGATGAGCGAACCGATCCGCCGGTCCCGGTCCTTGGCGGCGGCGCGGATGAGCGCCAGCTCGATGGTCCGGCCCCCCGGGTCCGCGTAGTCCAGGGGTACGTCCATGAACGAGCACTCCCACTTCGTCCCGCCCGGCAGCGGCGAGGGCGACGTCCCGCTGCCCTGCGCCTCGCTCGGGGCGGGGCAGGGCTTCCAGTCGAGCTTCTGGGAGGACAGCTTTCCCGGCGTCGAGGTCGGGGACGCCGTCGAGGCGGTCGTCGGCGTCGAACCCCCCGGGCCTCCGTCACCGTCGTCCGAACAGGCGGCCAGTGGCAGCAGCACGGTGGCGGTCGCGGCGAGGGCGGCTGCACGCAGAGCGGGGGAGGTCCTCATGACCCCATCGTGCGGCGGGGCACGGGGGAACGCGCGGGGCCTGCTCCATGCGGGTCAATACACCTAGAGCTCACCCTTGCGGGTCAGATGGTTGAAGCAGATCCAGCCGGGGAGCACCGGCAGCCACAGCGTCATCACGCGGAACAGCAGCACGGCCGGTGCCGCGACCTCCTTGGGCAGCCCCACCGCGATCAGCCCCAGGGTCAGCGCTCCCTCGACCGCGCCCATACCGCCCGGGGTCGGTGCCGCCGAGCCGAGGGCGTTGCCCGCGAGGAAGACCACCGCGATGCTGGCGTAGCTGAGCTTGGGGACGTCCGGGCCGCTGAACGCGCGGATCGACGCGTCCAGGCACAGCACGAACAGCCCGGTCAGCAGCAGCATGCCGCCGATGCCGTTGACCAGCTTCTGCGGGCGCTGCACCACGTCGAGCATGCGCGGGACGACCCCGGCGAACAGCGACCGCACCCGGGTGACGACGAACTTCCGCAGGAACGGGATCGCGGTCACCACCAGCACGAGCACCGCGACCGTGAGCAGGCCCGCGATGACCGTCCTGGACGGGGTGAGCGAGTCCGGGGTCTTCTCCGTACCCGTCAGGTACCCGAACAGCGCCAGCAGCAGGATGTGGCAGCCGAGGCCGAACAGCTGGGACGCGCCGACGCTCGCGACCGCGAGCCCGGGGCGCACCCCGGCGCGTTGCAGGAAGCGGGTGTTCAGCGCCACGCCGCCGACCGCCGCGGGTGCCACGATCTTCACGAACGACCCGGCCACCTGGGCCAGGACGGTCTTCCTGAACGGCACCCGCTCGGGCACGAAGCCGAGGAGGCTCATCGCCGCGGCGACGTAACTCAGCGCGGAGAAGCCCATCGCCGCCGCCACCCAGCCCCACTCCGCCTGCTCCACGACCGTGCCGAAGTCGGCCTCGGTGACCTGTGAGATGAGGAAGTAGGCGGCGATCGAACCCGCGATGAAGCTGAAGAGTGTGCGCGGCTTGATGCGCTCCAGCCGGACCGGCTCGACCGGCGCCTGCGGCCTGATCAGCAGCACCTGCCGGCGGATCTGCGCCAGCATGTCCTCCTCGCGGGCCTCGTCCAGGGCGTCGTCCATCGCCCGTTTCTCGGCCTGCTTCTCCGTGCGCTGCGACTTGCGGGCGGCCTTGCGGTCGGCCGCCGCCAGGGTGTCGTCCTCCTCGGCCTTGGCCTGCTTGGCGGCCCGCGAGGCCTCCAGCACCGCCTCCCGCTCACGCTGCGAACGTTCCCGGGCGAGCCTGCGCAGCGTCGCCCGGGTGGAGCGGCTCAGCGCGATCGGCTGGAGCAGCGGCAGACAGTCGGCGACGGCGTCCGGCCCGAGCACGGCGAGCGCCCCGGCCACGGCCCGTTCGGCGCCCACCCGCAGACCCGTGGTGGTGAGCAGCTGGGCGACGTCCATCCGCAGGATCAGGTCGCCGGCCGCGATCTCGCCGCCGCGCAGATCGGTGACGAACACGGTGCCGGCCCGGTCCACCAGGATGGCGTCCCCGGTGAGCCTGCGGTGCGCGATCCGCCGCGACTGGAGCGCCCGTACCTGGTGCCAGGCACCCCGCACCAGCTCGTCGGTGATCTCCTCGTCCTCCATCGCGTCCAGCGAGCGCCCGCCGATGTGCTCGTACACGAGCATCACGGCGTCGGGCCCGAGCTCCGACGTGGCGATCAGCTTGGGCGCGTTCGCCCCGGCGGCGATCGCCGCGTACGCGAGGAGCGCCTCCTGCTCCAGGGCCTGGCGCAGCGACTGGATGGAGCGGCGCTGGGTGATGCTGCGCAGGGTGAGCCGGCGCCACACCCGGTAGAAGAAGCCCTGCGCCTGCTGTTCACGGTCGACGACCGTGACGTCCAGCGGGGGTCCGTCCTCCAGGGTCACCCGGTAGCGGCGGCCCCGGTCGCTCTGGTCGATGCTGTCGGGAGCGTCCTCGGTGCGCATCGCGGCGACCGGGCGGAAGCCGACATGACGCAGACCGGCCATCAGGTGCTGGCCGGTCGGTCGTACGTTCGGCGAGCCGACCGCGTACAGGGTGCCGTACGCCACGGTCCAGCCGATCAGCACGGTGAGGACGATCGAGAACGGCGTGGTGTAGCCCCCCACCAGCATCGCGAAGGCGTCCAGGAGCAGCACCATCCACAGCACGACCCGCCAGCGGGGTCTGCGGGCCATCCCGACCGCCGTCATGTAGGCGATCACCGGCGCCAGATAGCCGTGGACGGGGTCGGTGAGACCCTCCCCCGGCTGGGGCTGCGTGAGGGCGTCCCTGATCGTCCCCGAGGCCGACCTGGCGACCCAGAGGTCGGTGGCCAGGGTCACCCCGTGGGCCAGCACGGCGGCGAGCACCCCGTCGGCGATCCGCAGCCCGTCGCGCTTCACCAGGCGCTCGATCGCGAAGGCGACCGGCACCAGGAGCACCGCGATGCTGGACACCAGGCCTGCCAGCTTGATCAGGAGGTCCGGGGCCTGGTCGGTGCCCTTGGAGATGTCGTTCTCCAGGCCGGTGGTGGTCCCGTGGGCGAAGGCGGCGACGGAGAACAACAGCGCGATCGCCAGGACACCGATGAGGAGGCGCAACAGGTCGGACGGGCGGTGCACCCGGGCCGGCAGCAGCGGCTCGTCCCCCGAGACACGGTCGGTCAGACCCGTCTCGGACGTGGCCAGGGTCGAGCCGGAGAGGCGCTCCCGGGACGGTCCGCCCGTCTTCCCGGCGTCGGAGTCCTTCCCGGGGCCGTCGCCGGGACCGTCGGGCGCGTCCGGGCGCGGCTCGGCGTCAGAGGCGCCCGCCGCCTTCGGTGGCTGCACGCCCTGCTCCTTAGCCTCTGATGGATCTTCGTGGTCTCGTATCACCGGTCACCGCCCGCATGATGGTGGCACGGCCTGCAGACAGAGGGGGGCATCAGGGTGCATTGCGCGGGCGCGATGCGCAACATACGCTGCTTCGCCCCGCGTGCACGGTGCGTGACCGGGGCGGCGCCGGGAAGCGCCGGTTGTCGGTGGCGTACGGCAGGATGGGACGGATGAGCGAAGACCGCACGAGCGGCAGCCGGACCGGGGCGGCCGGGCCCGCCGACCCCGTCTTCGCCGAGCTGCCCGTCTACGCCGAGCGGGTCCTGGACGTCGCGGACCTGATCCCGCCCGGCCGTGTCATGACGTACGGCGACGTCGCGGAGTGGCTGGGCGACGGCGGGCCGCGACAGGTCGGCCGGGTCATGGCCCTGTACGGCTCCGCGGCGCCCTGGTGGCGTGTGGTGCGTGCCGACGGGACACTGCTGCCCGGCCACGAACGACGGGCGCTCGGTCACTACCGCGACGAGGGCACCCCGCTGCGCCCGGCGCCGCGCGACGCGCGCGGGCACGTGCCGCGCCTCGACATGAGGCGCGCCCGATGGGACGGCGTGACCGGAGGGCCGGGCGACGAAGCTCACACCTGACAGCTTCCGCCATCGCGCCCCGCCGGGACAGGCGCCTGGCCGGTGAGCGCCGCACACCGGCGGGCCAGGGGCCGCCTGTGACGCAGGACGCGGCCCACCGCCCGGATTCCGTGCCCCCGCGGGCGTAGCGTCGTCCACACGCGGCACGCTCCGCCCCCTCATCCGTCCCTGCACGACCGGCCCTCCTTCCGGGGCCCGGCACCGTCCGTCACCCGCACCTGTCACATCCGGGCCGTCACCCCACGGCCGGCACCGCGCAGACCGAGTACACCCTTCAGGACCGGCGATCCACGTGAGTTCCTCCTTCACCACCCGGAACAGCCCGCACCGTCAGACACGGCGGCGGGCCCCGGGCGCGTACCGGCTGGTGCGCACGCCGCCCGGCTCCGTGGACCCCCCTCTCCTGGACGCACCGCAGCGCGCCGTGGTTGACCACCGGGACGGCCCGCTGCTGGTCCTCGCGGGACCGGGCACGGGCAAGACCACGACGCTCGTCGAGGCCGTCGCCCGGCGGGTGGCCCGGGGGGCCGATCCCGCCCGCATCCTCGTCCTCACCTTCAGCCGCAAGGCGGCCGTCGAACTGCGCGACAGGATGGCGGCCCGGCTCGGCGGCACCCGGGGCCCGCAGGCCACCACCTTCCACTCGTACTGCTACGCCCTGGTCCGCGCGCACCAGGACGCCGACCTCTTCGCCGATCCGCTGCGCCTGCTCTCCGGTCCCGAGCAGGACGTCACGGTCCGTGAACTGCTGGCCGGACAGCTCGGCCTGGAACAGGCCGGACTCGCCCACGTCCGCTGGCCCGACGAACTGCGTGCCTGCCTGACCACCCGGGGCTTCGCCGACGAGGTGCGCGCCGTCCTGGCCCGCAGCCGTGAGCTGGGCCTCGGACCGGACGCGCTGGCCGCCTTCGCGCGGCGCACCGGCCGCCCGGACTGGAGCGCGGCCGCCGAGTTCCTCGCCGAGTACCTGGACATCCTCGACGCCCAGGGCGTCCTCGACTACGCGGAACTGGTCCACCGGGCGGTCCTCCTCGCCGAGCGCCCCGAGGTGGCCGCGCAGCTGGCACGCAGCTACGACGCCGTCCTCGTCGACGAGTACCAGGACACGGACCCCGCCCAGGTACGGCTGCTGCACGCGCTGGCCGGGAACCCGTCGAACGTCGCCCCGGGTACCGGCGGCGGCCGGACACTGATCGCCTTCGGCGACCCCGACCAGTCGATCTACGCGTTCCGGGGCGCCGATGTGAACGGCATCCTCGACTTCCCCGACACCTTCCGCCGTGCCGACGGCGCGCCCGCCCCCGTCGGGGTCCTCACCACCTCGCGCCGCTCGGGCGCGGACCTGCTCGAAGCCACCCGGCTGCTCACCCGCCGGATGCCGCTCACCCGCCTGCCCTCGGACAAGGTCCGCGCCCACCGTGAGCTGTCCCCGGTACGGGAAGGCGGGCGGGTGGAGGCGTACACCTACCCGACACCCTCCACCGAGCTGGAGAACATCGCCGATCTGCTCCGGCGCGCGCACCTCGAAGAGGGCGTGCCCTGGAGGGACATGGCGGTCCTCGTACGCGCCGGCGGCCGTTCGATCCCAGCCGTGCGCCGGGCGCTCACCTCCGCCGGGGTCCCCCTGGAGGTCGACGGCGACGATCTCCCGCTGCGCCACGAGCCGGCGGTCGCCCCGCTCCTGACCGCGCTGCGCACCGTCGCCATGGCGGCACTCCACCCTGCCGAGCCCGAGGGCCCGGAGGAGTCGGCGGAACCTGACGGGCCGGTCGAATCTGAGGGGCCGGTCGAACCTGACGGGCCGGTCGAATCTGAGGGGCCGGTCGAACCTGACGGGCCGGTCGAATCTGAGGGGCCGGAGAGCCTCGAAGAGTCCGGGGTGCCCGGGGAGTCCGGGGTGGCCGGGGACTTCCGGGGGCCCGAGAGCTCGCGGGAGCCGGGGGCGCCGACGCGGCCCACCGGTCGGGGCATCGCCGGTCCGGGCACCGCTGGTTCGCGGCCTGCCGATCCGGGTGTTGCCGCTCCGGGGCCTGCCGACCCGCCGCCCGCTGGTCCGGGGACTGCCGATCCGGGCTCCTCGGACCCGGGCTCCTCCGAACGGGGTTCTTCCGATCCGGGCTCCTCGGACTCGGGTTCTTCCGATCGGGACTCCTCGGACCCGGGCTCTTCCGATCGGGACTCCTCTGGCCCGGGCTCTTCCGACCCGGGCTCCTCGGAACCGGGTCCCGCAGTCCTCGGGGAGTCCGCCGATCCGGCCGAGGCCCGGGACCCGATGGGCCCGGCCGAGCCCGCCGCGTCGGAGGCCCCCGCCGGCCCGGAGGACGGGACCCGTGCCGGGCGGGCGGAAGCGGATCCCCGCCGGCTCGACACCGAGACCGCTCTGGCCCTGCTCACCTCGCCCCTGGGGTCGATGGACGCCGCCGACCTGCGCCGCCTCGGGCGGGCCCTGCGCGACGAGGAGCGGGCCGCCGGGAACCGCGTACCGCCGCCGTCCGGCGATCTGCTGGCCCGCGCGCTCGCCGAGCCCGAACGCCTGGTCACGCACGACCCGGCGTACGCCAGGGGCGCGCAGCGGCTCGGCGCCCTCCTGCGCAAGGCCCGTGAACTCCTGGAGGGCGGTGGCACCGCCGAGGAGGCCCTGTGGACCCTCTGGAACGGCACGCCCTGGCCCGGCAGGCTGGAACGGGCGGCCCTGCGCGGCGGCGCGGGCGGCCGGAACGCCGACCGGGACCTCGACGCGGTGTGCGCCCTCTTCGACACGGCGGCACGGGCCGAGGAGCGCACCGGGGGGCGCGGCGCGCTCAACTTCCTGGAGGAGGTCGACGCCCAGGACATCGCCGCCGACACCCTCTCCCGGCGCGCGGTGCGCCCCGACGCCGTACGCCTGATGACCGCACACCGTTCCAAGGGCCTGGAGTGGCGCCTGGTCGTCGTCGCCGGGGTCCAGGAGGGGCTCTGGCCCGACCTGCGCAGGCGGGGTTCGCTCCTGGAGGCCGACCGGATCGGCCGCGACGGGCTGGCCGAACCGCTCACCCCCGGGGCCCTCCTCGCCGAGGAACGCCGCCTGTTCTACGTGGCGGCGACCCGGGCCCGTGAACGCCTCGTCGTCACGGCGGTCAAGGCCCCCGCCGACGACGGCGACCAGCCCTCCCGCTTGCTCGCCGAGCTCGGGAAGGAGCCCCGGGACGTCACCGGCCGCCCCCGGCGCCCCCTCGCGGTGGCCGCGCTCGTCGCCGAACTCCGGGCGACGACCGTCGACCCCGCAGCCTCGGACGCCCTGCGGGACGCCGCCGCCCGCCGCCTCGCCCGGCTCGCGGCCCTCACCGACGACGAAGGACAGCCGCTCGTACCCGCGGCCCACCCGCACCGCTGGTGGGGGCTGAACGAACCCACCCGCTCCGAGGTGCCCCTGCGCGACCGCGACCGGCCGGTGGCGCTCTCGGGCAGCGCGCTCGACCAGCTCGCCAACACGTGCGCCCTCCAGTGGTTCCTGGGCCGGGAGGTGAAGGCCGACGCCCCGGCGACGGCGGCGCAGGGCTTCGGCAACGTGATCCACGTGCTTGCCGACGAGGTGGCCTCCGGGCGCACCGCCGCCGATCTGGACGTGCTGATGGAACGCCTGGACTCCGTATGGGACGGCCTGGTCTTCGACGCCCCCTGGAAGTCGCACCAGGAGAAGGACCAGGCACGTGCCGCTCTGGAACGCTTCCTGCGCTGGCACGTCATGGACCGCGCCGGGCGCACCCCCGCCGCCAGCGAGCACGACTTCGACGTCACCCTTGAGGCGGGCGAGTACGCCGTACGCATCCGGGGGTCCATGGACCGGGTCGAACAGGACGCCGAGGGCCGGGCGTACGTGGTCGACTTCAAGACCGGCAAGGGGGCACCCACCAAGGACGAGGTGGCCTCCCACCCCCAGCTCGCCGTGTACCAGCTCGCCGTCAGGGAAGGCGCCGTCGACGAGGTCTTCGACGGCCGCCGCCCCGGCCCCGGCGGTGCCGAACTGGTCCAGCTGCGCCGGCCCGCGCCGAAGAAGGAGGGCGGCGAGACCCTTCCCCAGGTACAGGCCCAGGAGCCCCTGTCCGGGGAATGGGTCTCCGACCTGCTCGCCACGGCGGCCGGACGGGTCCTGGACGAGCGGTTCACGCCCACGACCGGCCAGCACTGCACCCACTGCGCCTTCAAGGCGTCGTGCAGCGCACAGCCCGAGGGCCGTCAGATCATCGAATGATCCTCCCGGCGGAATCGGCGGGGGAGGGGGTTGTCGGTGCGTCCGGTTAGCCTCTCTGGAGTGACCTCCCGCCTCACCGACCCCGAGCAGCTCAAGGAGCTCCTCGGGATCCCCTTCACCCCGGAGCAGACGGCCTGCATCACCGCGCCGCCCGCTCCGCAGGTGATCGTGGCCGGAGCCGGATCGGGGAAGACCACGGTCATGGCCGCCCGGGTGGTCTGGCTGGTCGGGACCGGGCAGGTCGCCCCCGAACAGGTCCTCGGCCTGACCTTCACGAACAAGGCCGCCGGTGAGCTCGCCGAGCGGGTCCGCAAGGCCCTCGTCGCCGCCGGGGTCACCGACCCGGACGTCATCGACCCGGACGACCCCCCGGGCGAGCCCAGCATCTCCACGTACCACGCCTTCGCCGGACGGCTGCTCACCGACCACGGCCTGCGGATCGGCCTCGAACCCACCACCCGGCTCCTCGCCGACGCCACCCGCTACCAGCTCGCGGCCCGGGTGCTGCGCGAGGCCCCCGGCCCCTACCCGGCGCTGACCCGGTCCTTCCCCACCCTGGTCAGCGACCTGCTGGCCCTGGACGCCGAGCTCGCCGAACACCTCGTACGCCCCGAACAGCTCCTGGAGCACGACACGGGGCTCCTCCAGGCCCTGGAGTCCGCCAGGCTCACCAACGCGGAGCTCCGCAAGATTCCCGAGACGGCCGGGGCCCGCCGTGAACTCCTCGGACTCACCCGGCGCTACCGCACGGCCAAGCGCGGCCGGGACCTCCTCGACTTCGGCGACCAGATCGCGCTCTCCGCCGAGCTGGCCCTGACCCGGCCCGAGGTCGGAGCCATCCTGCGCGACGAATTCCGCGTCGTGCTGCTCGACGAGTACCAGGACACCTCCGTCGCGCAGCGGCTGCTCCTGGCCGCACTGTTCGGCGGCGGGGGCGGCCAGGGCACGGCAGGCCACGCCGTCACCGCCGTGGGCGACCCCTGCCAGGCGATCTACGGGTGGCGCGGCGCCTCCGTCGCCAACCTCGACGACTTCCCGCACCACTTCCCGCACGCCGACGGCACCCCGGCCACCCGTTACTCCCTCAGCGAGAACCGCCGCAGCGGAGGCCGCCTCCTGCACCTGGCCAACGGTCTCGCCGAACCCCTGCGCGCCATGCACGAAGGGGTCGAGGCGCTGCGCCCCGCACCCGGCGCCGAGCGGGAGGGACTGGTCCGGTGCGCCCTGCTGCGCACACACGCCGAGGAGATCGACTGGCTCGGCTACTCGCTCGCCCACCTCGTGCGGACGGGGACGGCACCGGGGGAGATCGCCGTCCTGTGCCGGACCGCGGGGGACTTCCCCCGCATTCAGGCCGCCCTCGTCGCCCGGGACATCCCGGTCGAGGTCGTCGGCCTGTCAGGACTGCTGCACCTCCCCGAGATCGCCGACCTGGTCGCGGTCTGCGAGGTCCTCCAGGACCCGGGGGCCAACGCCTCCCTGGTCCGGCTGCTCACCGGCCCCCGCTGGCGCGTCGGACCGCGCGACCTGGCCCTCCTCGGGCGCCGGGCGCGCCTGCTCGTCCGCCCTTCCGCCCCCGGGGACGAGGGAGCCGACCCGGACCTGCGGCTGGCCGAGGCCGTCGAGGGCACCGACCCCGCCGAGGTGATCTCGCTCGCCGACGCCCTCGACACCTTCCTGGAGTCCGGCGGGTCCGAGGACGACCAGCTGCCGTTCTCCGCGGAGGCCCGCGTCCGTTTCGCCCGCCTCGCCACCGAGCTCCGGGACCTGCGCCGCTCGCTGGCCGACCCCCTCATGGACGTACTGCACCGCGTCCTCGCCGCCACCGGCCTGGAGGTGGAGCTGTCCGCGTCGCCGCACGCCCTGGCCGCACGCCGCCGTGAGACCCTCGCCAACTTCCTGGACGTCGCGGCCGGCTTCGCCGCGGTGGACGGGGAGGCGAGCCTGCTCGCCTTCCTCGGCTTCCTGCGCACCGCCGCCCAGTACGAGAAGGGCCTGGACAACGCCCTCCCGGGCGGCGAGGACACCGTGAAGGTGCTCACCGCCCACAAGTCCAAGGGGCTGGAGTGGGACGTCGTCGCCGTCCCCGGCCTCGTCGGCGGCCAGTTCCCCAGCACGCAGTCCCGGGACTCCTGGACCTCGCAGCCCCAGGTCCTCCCGCACGCGCTGCGCGGCGACGCGGCCACCCTGCCCGCCCTCGGGAGCTTCGACGCCAAGGGCCTCAAGGCGTTCAAGGAGGAGATGAAGGGACATCAGCACACCGAGGAGCTCCGCCTCGGCTACGTCACCTTCACCCGCCCCCGCAGCCTGCTGCTCGGCTCCGGCCACTGGTGGGGCCCGTCGCAGAAGAAGCCCCGCGGCCCGTCCGCCTTCCTGGACGCGCTCCACGAGCACTGCGCGGCCGGGTACGGCGAGATCGAGGTCTGGTCGGACGAACCCGGGGAGGACGAGGAGAACCCGGCCCTCCAGGAGAAGGACGCCGACCTGGCCTGGCCGCTCCCGCTCGACGCCACCGCCATGGCCCGCCGCCGGGCGGCCCGGGACACCGTGCTGGCCCACCTGGAGTCCCTGGCGGCCACGCCCGCGCCCGGTGCGTACGAGGAACCCGCGCCCGCGGGGGAGCCCCGGCGCGCACAGGGCCGGCCCTACGACGGCGCGTTCCCGCACGACGACGAGCCCCCTCACGGGGACGAACCCGAACCTCCCTACGAGGACGAGGAGCCGCCCTACGACGAGGCGGACGCCCCGTACGACGACCCGTTCCCGGAGGGCGGGCCCGCCCCCTCGTCGCACGACGGATCCGCCCCGTTCCCGGAGGGCGCACCCGTCCCCTCCCCGGTCACCGGCCGGTCACCGGCCGGCGGCCCGTACCCCGACGGTGCGCGCGACGAGGACGAGGGGGAGGCAGAAGCACTGCCGGACCGCGCCGCCCCCGTGCCGCACGTCCCGGCCGCCCGCGCCCCGGCGGACGCCGGCCTCACTCCCGAGGAGTCCCGCACCCTCGCCTCCTGGGACCGTGACCTGGACGCCCTCGCGGGTGAGCTCCGGCGTGCCCGCGCGGCCGTGCGCGATGTCGTCGTGCCCGCCACCCTCTCCGCCACCCAGCTCCTCCACCTCGCCGACGATCCCGACGGCTTCGCGCGGGAACTGGCCCGCCCCATGCCCCGGCCCCCGCAGCCCGCGGCCCGCCGGGGGACCCGCTTCCACGCCTGGGTGGAATCCCGCTTCGAGGAACTGCCCCTGCCCATGCTGGGACCGGACGAGCTCCCCGGGTCCGACGGGAACGACGCGGAGATCGCCGACGAGCGGGACCTCGCCGAGCTGAAGGAGGCGTTCGAACGCACCGCGTACGCCCGGCGCACTCCGTACCGCGTCGAGACGCCGTTCCAGATCACCCTCGGAGGCCGGGTGATCCGCGGCCGTATCGACGCGGTCTACCGCACCGGGGACACGTACGAGATCGTGGACTGGAAGACCACCCGGCACCGCACGGCCGACCCGCTCCAGCTCGCCGTCTACCGGCTGGCCTGGGCCGAACTGCACGGACTGCCGCTGGAGGCGGTCACCGCGACCTTCCTCTACGTGCGCACCGGCGAGACGTCCCGCCCCACCGGGCTGCCGGGCCGGGCGGAGCTGGAGGAGCTCCTGCTGGACGAGCCGGCTCCGCGGGGCCGATAGGCTCATGAACATGAGCGACACCCCGGACAGCGCCGTCCGTACGTACACCGAGCAGCACCGCGCGGCCTTCCTCGACGACCTCGCCGAGTGGCTGCGCATCCCGTCCGTATCCGCTCAGCCGGAGCACGACGGGGACGTACGGCGCAGCGCCGAGTGGCTGTCCGGCAAGCTGGCGGAGACCGGCTTCCCCGTCACCGAGATCTGGGAGACGCCCGGCGCCCCGGCGGTCTTCGCCGAGTGGCCGTCACAGGACCCCGACGCACCCGTCGTCCTCGTCTACGGGCACCACGACGTGCAGCCCGCGGCGCGCGAGGACGGCTGGCACACCGACCCGTTCGAGCCGGTGATCCGCGACGGCAGGATGTACGGGCGCGGCGCGGCGGACGACAAGGGCCAGGTGTTCTTCCACACACTCGGCGTCCGCGCCCACCTCGCCGCGACCGGTCGTACGACGCCCGCAGTCCACCTCAAGCTGCTGGTCGAGGGCGAGGAGGAGTCCGGATCGCCGCACTTCCGCGCGCTGGCCGAGGAACGGGCCGCCCGCCTCGCGGCCGACGTCGTCATCGTCTCCGACACCGGCATGTGGGACGAGAACACCCCCACCGTCTGCACCGGCATGCGCGGACTCGCGGAGTGCGAGATCGAGCTGTCGGGCCCCGCCCAGGACATCCACTCCGGGTCGTTCGGCGGAGCCGTCCCCAACCCGGCGACCGCGCTCGCCCGCCTGGTCGCGGCACTCCACGACTCGGAAGGCAGGGTCGCCGTCCCCGGTTTCTACGACGGGGTCGCCGAACTCACCGCGACCGAACGGGCCCTCTTCGCCGAGCTGCCCTTCGACGAGGACACCTGGCTGCGCACCGCGGCCTCACTGGCCACCGCCGGCGAGGCCGGCTACTCCACCCTCGAACGCGTCTGGGCCCGCCCCACCGCCGAGGTCAACGGCATCGGCGGCGGCTACCAGGGCGCGGGCAGCAAGACCGTCATCCCCTCGTCCGCCCTGGTGAAGCTGAGCTTCCGGCTGGTCGCCGGCCAGGACCCGGACCGTGTCCAGGACCTGGTCCGCGTCTGGGCCGAGGCCCGGATCCCGGCCGGGATCCGCCACCGGATCACCTTCGCCCCCGCCACCCGTCCCTGTCTGACCCCCCTGGACCACCCCGCCCTCCAGGCGGTGGCCCGCGCCATGGGGCGGGCGTTCGGGACGAAGATCCTCTTCACCCGCGAAGGGGGTTCGGGCCCCGCCGCCGACCTTCAGGACGTGCTCGGAGCACCCGTCCTCTTCCTGGGCATCTCCGTACCGTCCGACGGCTGGCACGGCCCCGACGAGAAGGTCGAGCTCGACCTGCTCCTCAAGGGCGTCGAGACCGCGGCACATCTGTGGGGCGAGCTGGCCGACGCACTCCGCTGAATCTCTGAACGCCCGATCCGCCCCCGGGGGAGTAGGAAGCACCTGTGAGCACCTTCGACAACGCCACCGCAGACCGTCCGATCGGTCTCACCGCGCCCAGCGGTATCGACCGCGCCGCGCACCACCGGCTCGACGAGGCCTGGCTCGCCGCCGCCTGGAGCCACCCGACGACCAGGGTCTTCGTCGTCTCCGGGGGGCAGGCGCTCATCGACGACACCCCGGACGGCGGCACCGAGCTCGTCATGACGCCCGCCTTCGAGGCGCCGGTCACCGAGACGCACCGCTACTTCCTGGGCACCGACGAGGACGGCGTGCGCTACTTCGCCCTCCAGAAGGACTCCCTTCCGGGCCGCATGGACCAGTCCGCACGGCCGGCCGGTCTCCGCGAGGCCGGGATGCTCCTCGGCCCGCGCGACGCCGGACTGATGGTGCACGCGGTGGCCCTGGAGAACTGGCAGCGGCTGCACCGCTTCTGCTCCCGCTGCGGTGAGCGCACCGTCATCGCGGCGGCCGGGCACATCCGCCGCTGCCAGGCCTGCGGGGCCGAGCACTACCCGCGGACCGATCCCGCCGTGATCATGCTGGTCACGGACGACCAGGACCGTGCGCTGCTGGGGCGCCAGGTGCACTGGCCCGAGGGCCGGTTCTCGACCCTCGCCGGGTTCGTCGAGCCGGGGGAGTCGATCGAGCAGTCCGTCGCCCGCGAGGTGTTCGAGGAGGCGGGCGTCACCGTCGGCGAGGTCGAGTACGTCGCCAGCCAGCCCTGGCCGTTCCCCTCCAGCCTGATGCTCGGCTTCATGGCACGGGCCGTCTCCTCGGAGATCACCGTGGACGGCGAGGAGATCGAGGAGGCCCGCTGGTTCTCCCGCGAGGACCTCACGGCCGCCTTCGACTCCGGCGAGGTGCTGCCCCCGTTCGGCGTCTCGATCGCGGCGCGTCTGATCGAGCTCTGGTACGGCAAGCCGCTCCCCAGGCCGGGCAGCACGGGCTGAGCCCCGTTCCGGAGGGAAGGGTGCGGCGCGGCGTGCGGACAGGGGGCGGCGTCCAGGCCGCCCCTGTCCGCACGGGGCGGCGTCCCGGCCGCCCGCGCAGCGGAACGACTCGGTCCGCTCCCCGGCCGCGCCCGCACCGGGCGTCCGGCGCGACGGGATCATCCACGCCGGCCGTTCACTCCGCCCTTCCGGCAGGCCCCTGACCTGGCGGCATGGGCCCCTGCCCCGGCGGCACGGGCCGCGGGCACGGCGAAGGCCCCGGGTCTCCACCCGGGGCCTTCGCCGTTCCTACCTGCCGCGGCGGTACCGCTGTCAGGCGCCGATCTTCTGCTTGACCTGGGCCAGCGAGGGGTTCGTCAGCGTCGAACCGTCGGGGAAGAGCACGGTCGGGACCGTCTGGTTCCCGCCATTCGCCTTCTCGACGAAGGCTGCCGAATCCGGGTCCTGCTCGATGTTGACCTCGGTGTACGCGATGCCTTCGCGGTCCATCTGGCCCTTCAGGCGGCGGCAGTAGCCGCACCACGTGGTGCTGTACATCGTCACAGTGCCCGGCATGTCGCTGGTGCTCCCTTGTCTCGTCCGTCTCGCTGGATGCGGGACCGCGCGCACGCTCCCGCATGGAGGGAACGTACGGGACCCGGCCGCCATTCCCCACCGGCACCGGAGGCAGGGCGAACGGCATCCCGCCCTCCCGCCGCTCCGGTACGACGAACGGCGGCCCCTGTGGACAACCGCCGCGGTGCCACCGCACGACCTGGCAGCATGGCAGGGTGACAGCAGCAACGCACTCCACCCTCTTCCCCCAGGTCCCCGACTCCGCGGACGCCGTGCTCGACGGGCTCGACCCGGAGCAGCGCGAGGTCGCGCTCGCCCTCGGGGGACCCGTGTGCGTGCTGGCCGGAGCCGGTACGGGCAAGACGCGGGCGATCACCCACCGCATCGCCTACGGGGTGCGTGCCGGGATCCTCCAGCCGACCACCGTGCTCGCCGTCACCTTCACCAACCGGGCGGCCGGCGAGATGCGGGGCCGGCTCCGCCAGCTCGGCGCGACCGGTGTCCAGGCCAGGACCTTCCACTCCGCGGCCCTGCGCCAGCTCCAGTACTTCTGGCCGAAAGCAGTCGGTGGTGAGCTGCCCCGGCTCGTCGAGCGCAAGGTCCAGCTCGTCGCCGAGGCGGCGGCCCGCTGCGGTGTCCGCCTCGACCGCAACGAGCTGCGGGACGCCACCAGCGAGATCGAGTGGGCCAAGGTCACCCAGACCGTCCCCGCCGACTATCCGGCCGCGGTCGTGAAGACGCAGCGGGACGCACCGCGCGACCCGGCGGAGCTCTCGCAGATCTACGCGATGTACGAGCAGCTGAAGCGCGACCGCTCGGTGATCGACTTCGAGGACGTGCTGCTGCTCACCGTCGGCATCCTCCAGGACCGGCACGACATCGCCGATCACGTGCGCCGTCAGTACCAGCACTTCGTCGTCGACGAGTACCAGGACGTCAGCCCGCTCCAGCAGCGGCTCCTCGACCTCTGGCTCGGAGACCGGGACGACCTCTGCGTCGTCGGCGACGCGGGCCAGACGATCTACTCCTTCACCGGCGCCACCCCCGACCACCTGCTGAACTTCCGCACCCGCCACCCCGGCGCGACGGTGGTCAAGCTGGTGCGGGACTACCGCTCCACACCCCAGGTCGTCCACCTGGCCAACGGCCTGCTGAGCCAGGCCCGGGGCAAGGCCGCCGAGCACCGGCTGGAGCTCGTCTCGCAGCGGGACAAGGGCCCCGAACCCGTCTACACGGAGTACGCGGACGAGCCCGCGGAGGCCGAGGGCACCGCACGCCGGATCAGGGACCTGATCGCCGCCGGGGTCCCCGCGGGTGAGATCGCCGTGCTGTACCGCGTCAACTCCCAGTCCGAGGTCTACGAGCAGGCCCTGGCGGACGCGGGTGTCCCCTACCAGCTGCGCGGCGCCGAGCGTTTCTTCGACCGGCCCGAGGTGCGGGAGGCGGGCGTCGCCCTGCGGGGCGCCGCCCGCGCGGGGGGCAACGACTCGCTGCTCGACGGCGCCGACGACCTGCCCTCCGAGGTGCGGGCGGTGCTCTCCACCAAGGGCTGGACCTCCAAGCCGCCCGCAGGCTCGGGCGCGGTGCGCGACCGCTGGGAGTCACTCGCGGCGCTGGTGCGACTGGCGGAGGACTTCGAACAGGCCAGGCCCGGTGCGACGCTCTCCGACCTGGTGGCCGAGCTGGACGAGCGGGCCGCCGCCCAGCACGCCCCCACCGTCCAGGGCGTCACGCTGGCGTCGCTGCACTCGGCGAAGGGCCTGGAGTGGGATGCCGCGTTCGTCGTGGGGCTCACCGAGGGCATGATGCCGATCGCCTACGCCAAGACGGACGAGCAGGTGGAGGAGGAGCGCCGACTGCTGTACGTCGGGGTCACCCGCGCCCGCTTCCACCTGTCGCTGTCCTGGGCCCTGTCCCGCTCGCCCGGCGGCCGGGGGAACCGCAGGGCGACCCGCTTCCTCAACGGGCTGCGGCCCGGATCGGCCGCGCCCGGCACGCGGGGCGTCGCCGGTGGGGGCGGCGGCATCGACCGTGGCGCCCGCGCCGGGACGGGCGGCGCGGGCACGGAGAGGCCCGCCCGGCCCGGGCGACGGGGCCCGGTGCGGTGCAGGGTCTGCGGCAGGACGCTCACCGAGGCCGGCGAGATGAAGCTGATGCGCTGCGAGGACTGTCCCTCGGACATGGACGAGGGGCTGTACGAGCGGCTGCGTGAGTGGCGCGCGGACCGGGCGAAGGAGATCAGCCAGCCCGCGTACTGCGTCTTCACCGACAAGACGCTCATGGCCATCGCGGAGGCGGCCCCGGGCAGCGAGGGCGAGCTCGTCGTCATCCCCGGTGTCGGCAACCGGAAGCTGACCAGGTTCGGGACCGACGTCCTGGACATCTGCGCAGGCCGGACGGTGGGTCGGTAACAGGCGGAGGACGACGGCGAGGTGTGAGAAGAACTCGTCGAAAAAATAGTTTGCGCCCGCAGCAGCAATCACCATAGGTTCTTAACCACGGGAACAGCGACTTCTCTGAAGCCCTGACTCCGTGCTGTACTTATCCGAATACCGCAGGATCGGCCCCGGCCGGTCCCTTGAGACGCCGAGAGGAGGCGATTGTCGTGATCAGCATCATCAACACCATCAAAATGACCGATCCGTCGGTCGTCTCCACCTGCTCGCTCGGCCTCGCCCGCTCTTCGGAGCTGTCGCTTCGTGGCATCAGTGCGTCCGGCGTCTCCGCCGCCCGTCTGCTGCCTCTGGCCGCCCTGCCCGTGCGGGAGCGCAATGAGCGACCGACCCAGGCACCGGAAGCAGCCGTAGTGAAGGGACAGGCCTCGGCCTATGCCTTTGCGGCAGCCGCAGCCGGTGCCGGAGCCAAGAAGCAGACGACGCAGCACCACACGATGTGGGCCTTCCGTGGGCCTGAACCCTGGAGCGATCCAGCCTGATGCCAATCAGGCCGGCGCCTTCAGGGCCGCGGAACCCCACTCGGGATCCGCGGCCCTTTTGTTTTGTCCGAACGGACGAGACGAGACGAAGGAGCCTCGGGACAGCAGGACCTGGTACCAGCCGCCAACCGGCCAACAGGCCGGCACGACCAGACGAGGACAACACCACCGTGCAACTCGAGACGCACGCCCCGTCCGTACCGCCTTCCGACACGATCTCCCCGCCCGGCCTCACGGAGGACTCCACCTTGCTCCCCCTCACCACCCTCACCGCGCTCGACGACGCCATCGAGAACCTCGGCGCCCCCGTCCCCTGTCGGTCGTACGACCCCGAGGTCTTCTTCGCCGAGTCCCCGGCGGACGTCGAGTACGCCAAGTCCCTCTGCCGGACCTGCCCGCTGATGGAGGCCTGCCTCGCCGGAGCCAAGGAGCGGCGCGAGCCGTGGGGCGTCTGGGGTGGCGAGCTCTTCGTGCAGGGCGTCGTCGTCGCCCGGAAGCGTCCGCGGGGGCGTCCGCGCAAGAACCCGGTCGCGGCGTGACCGCCGGCCTGGGGGTCATGTCCCCCACACGAACGAAGCGCATCGGAACCATCGACCGTCCCCAGACCCATGACCCCCGGAATCAGGCACCAATGATCACCGCCACGAGCGAGCCCGTCGGCTCCGCGACCCCCGACGTCACCATCATCGGCGCGAACGACTCGCGTCAGAACAGGACCCGCGAAATGCAACTCATCCCAGAAGCCCTGGCCCGTGCGCATATGCACGACCGCATGAGGGAGGCCGAGGACGGCCGTCAGGCAGTGCGCCTGGTCGCCGCCCGGCGGATGCAGCGCCGAGCGGAGCGTGCCTCGATGCGCGCCCGCCGCGCGCTCGCCATGGCTGTCATGCACTGACAGCGCCGCCAGCAGTACGACGCACCACGGCTGCCGGGCCACCGCTCGGCCCTCTCAGGCAGCCAACCTCCCCAGACGCGGGGCCGGCCCGGACAGGCCGGCCCCGCGCCGCGTTTCGGGCACGTGGCTGGGCCCACGGCGCTGCCGCGCCAGCGGACGAGGAGACACGTCCGGTCCCCATGGCGGAGGAGGAGACCTGTCCCCGAAGCATGCGGAGAGGCTCTTCCCCGAGGTGGGTAAGGAGCCGCCTTCCCGAGGTGGGCCAGGAGGCGCGACCCGGCGGTGGGTGAGGAGGGGAGGCAGGCGTCGGCGGAGTGGTGTCTGCTTGCCCTTGCCCCGGCCCCTGCCCTTGCCCGGGCCCCGGCCCTTGTTCTGTCCCGGGCCTCGGCACCACTGCGGTCACCGGGCCCGGGCCCGACCTGGCTCCGTCCCTGCGGAGACGGCCGGGCGCGCGTACATCTGCGGCGGCTGTGCCCGTATCCACACCGGGGCGACCGGGAGGGAGCAGGACAGGCGCCGCAGCTCAGTGGTGCCCGGAGGCGAAGAGGCGGACCGTCCCCGGCGCCCCGTTCACACCTCGATGGCCGCGTCCTTCCCGGCGCCGTCGTCCACCGGTTCGTATGCGCCCTCGTCCTCCGGTGCGTCCTCCAGGGCGAATCCCGGCAGCCAGGACTCCAGTTCGTCCCGCAGCCGGACGGTCGCGCCCAGCTGGCAGAGCACCCCGATCGTGCTCAGGGTCACGCGGTGTATCAGCAGATAGGACGGGGGCAGATTGAGCTGCTTGCCCAACTGGTGTGCCGGGGAGCGCGGATCGGCGATCCTGGCAGCCTGGCTCCGTAGCCAGGAGCGGGTGAAGGTGAACTCGTCCACCTGCGCGGGCTCGATGATGGGAAGCAGATAGGCCAGCACGGCGTCCGGTTCGAGCTCGATCGACTCCTTGACGAAACCGGCCTCGCGGAGCATCGAGTAGACGGCGTCGGCGTCCTGGTCCAGCGTCATCCGCAGGGCGTCACCGATGGTCTGCGGCAGACCACCCGGAAGCCGGTCCACCGTCCCGAAGTCCAGCACTCCCAGGCGCCACTGACCGGGATCCCCGTCGAGCCCGTCCCCCTCCCCGGCGGTCCCGTCTCCGGCCGTCGTGTTCCCGTCGGCGACCTCCCCGTCGATCCTGTCCTCCTCCCCGGCGTTCCCGTCCCCGGTGGCCACAGCCCCGAGGGCCGACCTCTTGCCGATCACCTCTCCGGCCGTCGCGGCCTCGGGATCCAGGTCCCCGGCGGTCCCGTCTCCGGCCGTCGCGTCCTCGGCTGCCGTCCCTCCCGACGTCGCGTTTCCGGGCGTCGTCCCTCCGGCCGCCAGCCCCGCCGGGGGGAGCAGCCGGAAGTTGCCCGGGTGCGGATCCGCGTGGAGGAGGCCGGTACGGGCGGGTCCCGAGAAGAGGAAACGTGCCAGCAACTGGCCCGCGCGGTCGCGTTGTTCCGTGGTGCCGTCGGTGATGACCTCCGACAGCGGGATTCCCTCGATCCACTCCGTCACCAGCACCTGCTCGCACTGGTGCACCACCTCCGGGATCACCACATCCGGATCGTGGGCGAACTCGGCGGCGTGCTCCCGCTGGGCCCGGGCCTCAAGGGCGTAGTCCAGCTCCTCGGACACCCGGTCGCGCAGCTCCGTGATGAGCGGCTTGATGTCCATCCCGGGAACCAGTGGCCCGAGAAGCCGTGCGAAGCGGCTGAGCTGGGTGAGATCCGACAGCAGGGCCTCGCCGGCTCCCGGATACTGCACCTTCACGGCCACATCGCGTCCGTCGTGCCACACGGCGCGGTGCACCTGCCCGATCGAGGCAGCGGCCGAGGGCCGGTCGTCGAACTCGGTGAACAGCTCCCGCCAGTCCTCACCGAGCCGTTCCGCCAGCACCGCGTGAACCGTGCGGACCGGCATGGGCGGCGCCGCCTCCTGCAGCTTGGTCAGCGCGGCGCGGTAGGGGCCCGCGACATCCTCGGGCAGGGCGGACTCGAAGACGGACAGCGCCTGACCCAGTTTCATCGCGCCGCCCTTCAACTCCCCGAGCACCTTGAAGAGCTGATCCGCCGTGCGCTGCTGCACCTCGCGTGCCACGATCTCGGCGGACTTCCCGCCGATCCGCTTGCCCAGGCCCCATGTGGCACGGCCGGCGAAGCCGAGCGGCAGAGCTGCCAGCTTCGCGGTACGGGTGACCGCCTTCCGGGGAAGATCAGACATGTGCCCCTCCAGTTCCCAGACCGCCGTGCCGCGTGAGATCCGGCTCCGCTCCGTCGGCGGTCACCGGGCCATTGTGTCCTGCGCGGCACCGGCCGCGGAGGTGAGCTCCACCTCAGTGTGCCCGGCGGCACCGCAGACGCAGTCGAGGTGCGGCCTCAGGCTCTCCGACCGCCAGTCGAGCAGCGGCATGGCGGCCTCCCAGCGTGCCCCCGTGCTGGCGGGGAGCTCGCCGTCGAGGAAGGAGAGCGCGTGGGCCGCGGCCAGACCGGCCACCGCCGAGGCCAGCCCCAGATCGCAGGCCTGCACACAGGTGCGCCGCCCGGACCTCCACTGCGCGAGCATCCGCGGCCACTGGGGGTCCTCCTCGGCACGCCGCAGCGCCAGACAGCCGGCACACCCGGTGCCGCCGGGCAGGACCAACGGCCCGACCACGCCGGTCGCTTCGATGACTCCCGCGTAGAGATGCGGCGTACCCGAGGAGATCCACGGTGCGGCGATGTCGGGGTCAGGGGCGTAGACGGAGAGGCCGTCCCTGGGCGCCACCACGATCAGGGACAACGCGGGCTCGCCGCCGGGTGGTGGGGCGCCCGTCCCTCCCGTGCGGGGAGGCCCGCCGACGGCCGACCTGCGCACGAGCTGCCGTGCCGCCGTGTCCCGGCGCTCCCCGACGGACGAAGCGGGAAGCCCGCCCGGCGCCACGTCCCAGGGTTCGGCGCGGCCGCCGTCGAGGACCTCGACCTGCCCCACCCCCGATCCGGAGAGCACCGCGGCGATCGCGGCACCCACCCTGCCCGCGCCGCGCACCTGCACCCGCATCGCCCGCCGGGCCGCGAGTCTGCGCAGCCCGCCGCCGGGTGCCGGGTGGACCACGGAGAGTGCCGCGGCGTCGGGACGCTGCCGCTCGATGGTCTCGGCGCGTCGGCGTAAGGCGTCGGCCTCCGGGCCGCCCGCGTCCGGATCGTCCAGCAGACCGGCCCGGGTGAGGCGCGACACGAGAATGTCCACATGGCGGTCCGACAGGTCCAGAGCCCTGGCCTCCTCACGGAGAAGAGGAAGTCCGCGTGTTCCGTCGAGCAGTTCCAGAAAGCTTCCGGTGGCGATATCCATCGGCCCCAGCGTTACCGCGTGTGCGGGCGTCACGCCGAATTGAACGGTGTTCCGTCCACGCCAGGCGCGGCGGAGTGCGGGCTTCAGCATCGGATGCACGGCTTCTCCCAGGTCGGTGTCGGGATCTGTTGCCAGAATGCGACGTGGCGGCAGAACGGGCCGAAAGTTATCCACAGGCGGGGGCATTAGTCGTTCAAATGGTGCAAGCCGAGAAGTGGATCAACGTCGGCTGCCGAGGAGACAGGACTTCCCGCGCCGCCAGCGGGTAACGTCGTGGCGTGCCCGCAGACCCCTCTCCCGGCCTCGCCGGGGAGACCCCCGCGCGCAGCGCCGGCCGCCGACCGCGCAGCGCAGCCGTCCAGCAGCCCCGCGCCTCGGTGACGAGCGCGGTCGAGGTCCGCAGGAGCACCCGGCGCAGCAGAACGGTCTCCGCGTACCGTGAGGGCGACCGCACCATCGTGCTCATCCCGGCCCGCATGTCGCAGGCCGAGGAGCAGCGCTGGATCGGTGTGATGCTCGACAAGCTCGCCGCGCAGGAGAGCAAGCGCGTCATCGGTGACAGCGAGCTCTCCGACCGCGCCGAGCGGCTCTCCGGGCAGTACCTCGACGGCCGTGCGCGGCCCGCCACCGTGCGCTGGGTGACCAACCAGAACACCCGCTGGGGCTCCTGCACCCCGGCCGAGGGAAGTATCCGTCTCTCGCACCGGCTTCAGGGAATGCCGGAGTACGTCGTCGACTACGTACTCCTCCACGAGCTGGCCCACCTGCTGGTTCCGGGCCACGGCCCGCGCTTCTGGCGGCTCCTGGAGGCGTACCCCCGCACGGAGCGTGCGCGTGGGTACCTCGAAGGGGTGGTGGCCGCCGACAGGCTTCCCCACCTGCCCGCCGCGCGCGAGGAGTGAAGTCGCCGATCGTGTACCGGGTCTGTACCGGCTTGGTCCGCCGTCGTTGTTTGCGGTTAGCCTGACGCGACGCATTCACCTTCGGGATGGGGGACGGTCGTTACGCATGGCCAGGGAATTCCAACGCGGCCACAAGGCCAAGGTCAGTGATCTCACGGCAGGGACCGATCTGTACGTAGGTGTGCAGATCGCGGGCCCCGGCCTGACGTTCGACATCAGCTGCTTCGGTCTCGACGCCGACGAGCAGCTCTCCGACGACCGGTATTTCATCTTCTTCAACCAGCCCGCATCCCCGGAGGAGTCGATTCAGCTTCTCGGCGCCCAGGCCGGTGACACCGAGTCGTTCCGCGTCACGCTCGACCGCATTCCGGCGGACATCCACAAGCTGTCCTTCACCGCGACACTCGACGGACCCGGACAGATGTCGCAGGCCGGTCCCGGATACATCCGGATCGTCGCCGGCGGCGAGGAAGTGGTGAAGTACGCCTTCACCGGTTCGGAGTTCACCACCGAACGCGCGGTCATGCTCGGCGACTTCTACCTCAAGGACGTATGGCGCTTCGCGGCGGTCGGCCAGGGATTCGACGGCGGACTCGACGCGCTGCTGCGTAACTTCGGCGGGGAGGTCGCCGAGGACGCCCCCGCCGAGGAACCGCCCCAGGGCGCCGTTCCCGCGTTCGCACCGCCCGCCCAGCCCTCCGCGCCGCCCGCCTTCGGCGTTCCGGCGGCTCCCCACGCACCGCAGCCCGCGCCCGCGTTCGGGGCTCCGGCGGCACCGGCCCCCGCTCCCGCGTTCGGGGCTCCGGCGGCTCCGGCCCCCGCTCCCCAGCAGTCGGTACACTCCGCGCCCACCATTGCCGCACCGATGGCACCTACCCCCTACGGACAGCCGCCCCAGCAGCAGCAGTTCGGGCAGGTGCCGGGCCAGGGTGCCCCCCAGTTCGGTCAGCAGCCCCCGCCCGCACCCCAGTTCGGCCAGCAGCCGCCCGCCCCGCCCTTCGGGCAGCAGGTTCCGGCGCCGTTCGGGCAGCCCCCGGGCATGCCGCCCGGCGTGCCCCAGGGCGTCCCGGCAGGCGGCGCGGGCCTCCAGGCCGCGCTCCGGCCGTACAAGGAAGCGGCCACCGGCCGGCGCTGGACATCGCAGAACCAGCAGCTCATGCGCGTCGACCTCACGCTGGGAGACATGCCGGTGCTGGCCCGCCAGGGCAGCATGGTGATGTACCAGGGCAAGGTCGACTTCGGCTACAAGGGCGCGGGATTCGCCGGCCGCCTGGTCGGCAACGCGACGGGCCAGGAGATGCAGCTCATGCGCTGTACCGGCCGCGGCCAGGTCTTCCTCGCCGAGGACGCGTCCCATCTGCATCCCATCGAGCTGCAGGGCGACGGCATCTGCGTCTCCGCGGAGAACGTCCTCGCCTTCGACGAGTCACTCCAGTACGAGGTCCGCAGGATCGAGGGGCACGGGATCCCCGGCGGCGCCCTGTTCACCATGCAGTTCCAGGGCACCGGGACCGTCGTGGTCAAGACCCACGGCGTGCCGGTGGTCCTGCCGGTCACACCGACCACGTTCGCCGACTGCAACGCCGTGGTCGCCTGGTCGGCCGCCTCCCAGGTGATCATCTCCAGCCAGGTCCGGCTGCGCCGCAACGCGTACCCGGGACACAGCGGGGAGACCGTGAACCTCCAGTTCCGGGGAGCCCCCGGGAACTTCGTCGTCGTCCAGCCCTACGAGGTCTGAGGGAGCCCGTCATGAACCAGCAGCTCACGGGCTACGCCCCGACCCCCGTCACGGCCCGCATGGAGAACCACGGCCACGCCATGCTCAAGGTGGCCATGGCCACCGGCCAGGACCTCTACGCGCGCACCGGCTCGATGGTGGCCTACGAGGGCTTCATCCAGTACGAGCCCAACCCGCCCGCCGTCCGCCAGATCGCCTCCCAGTGGATCACCGGTGAGAGCACGCCCCTCATGAAGTGCGCCGGCGACGGACTGCTCTACCTCGCCGACTACGGCGCCGACGTGGTCGTCATCAACCTCGACGACGACGCGCTCTCGGTCAACGGGACCAACCTCCTGGCGTTCGACAGCCACCTCACCTGGGGCGTCGAGCGGGTCAAGGGGATGGCCAAGTTCGCCGGCCAGGGCCTGTGGAACGTCGCCGTCCAGGGCACGGGATGGGTCGCCATCACCTCGCGCGGCACCCCCGTCGTTGTCGACTGCGGCCGGGGCGAGGACGAGACGTACGTCGACCCCGACGCCCTCGTCGCCTGGTCGCCGAACCTCAAGGTGAAGGGCAAGCGCAGCTTCAAGGCGGGCTCGCTCATAGGGCGCGGCAGCGGAGAGGCCTACCAGATGGCCTTCTCGGGCCAGGGCATCGTCGTCGTCCAGCCGAGCGAGGACAGCACCGACCGCCTGCGGGTCCGGAACTGAGCGGGGGAGGAACACACCATGCAGAGTCCGCTTTTCGCGTACACCGAGCAGCAGTCCCAGGACCGCTACACCGTCCAGAACCCGCAGCTCCTGCGGGTCGCGCTGACCGGTCACGACGACGTCCTCGCCCGTAAGGGCGCCATGGTCGCCTACCAGGGGCTCATGGAGTTCGACGGGGAGTACCAGTCGCACGACCAGCACCGCGCCCGAACGAGCACGGGCGAGGGGCTCGACCTCATGCGGTGCTCGGGTCAGGGAACGGTCTACCTGGCCAACCTGGCCCAGTACATCCACGTCGTCGACATCGGCCACGAGGGCATGACGGTCGACAGCGCGTACGTCCTCGCCCTGGACTCCTCGCTGCACACCGAGGTCATCGCGGTGGACAGCCAGTACGGGATCTCCGGCACCGGCAAGTACCAGCTGAACATCTCGGGCACCGGCAAGGTCGCGCTCATGACCTCCGGGCAGCCGCTGATGATGCAGGTCACCCCCGACAAGTACGTCAACGCCGACGCCGACGCGATCGTCGCCTGGTCGAGCGGGCTGCGGGTCCAGATGCAGGCCCAGACCCACTCCGCCGGTGTCTTCCGGCGCCGCGGCAACACGGGGGAGGGCTGGGAGCTCAGCTTCCTCGGCCAGGGGTTCGCCCTCGTCCAGCCGAGCGAGGTGCTGCCGCCGCAGAACGCCCAGATCGGCCAGGGGGCCGCGGCCCAGTTCGGTGTGGGACAGCACGGCGCGCACGGCCAGAACCAGAACAACGCCTGGAACTGAGCCGCCCCGCCCCGGCGGCAGGGGCGTCAGGGGGCGGTTTCCACGGGAACCGCCCCCGTCCGGTGCCTAGCGGCCCCGGGCCAGCCGGGCGCGGGTGCCTTCCAGCAGCCGCACGACCGAGGCGTCGGCCACCCCCGCCACCTCGTCGTACGGGAACCAGCGCAGGTCCAGCGACTCGTCGCTGATCCGCTCGACCGCCGCGGCCGACGCCGTCGCCGCGTACTGCACGTCGAGGTGCCAGTGGCAGGGCGCCGGGATCGGATGCCGGTCCAGCCGCACGGGTCCGCCGGGCAGCAGGTCGAGCCCCTCGATCCCCGACTCCTCGGTGGCCTCGCGCAGGGCCGCCGCCGTCAGCGTGGCGTCCTGCGGCTCGCAGTGCCCGCCCATCTGGAGCCACATCCGCAGCTTCCTGTGCAGGGTCAGCAGGACCCTGCCGCGCTCCGGGTCGACCACCAGCGCGCTGGCCGTCAGGTGTCCCGCCCCGCACGCCTTCCACATGCCGTCGGGATGCCCCGCCAGATGGTCCAGGTACGTCCGGCGCAGACCGTCCTGAAGGGCGTCGCCCCCGTCGTCGTAGCCCTTGAGGACCGCGACCGCGTCGTCGTGAAGGCTCACCGGCCGGAGTCGCCCTTGCCGTCGTCCTTCGGACCGTCCCCGGGCCCGTCCTCGCCGCCCTCGGCCTTGTCCTGGCCCTCGGCCTTGTCCTTCTCCTCGGAGGCGGTCTCCTGCGGGCCCCTGGCCGCCTCGCCGAGCATCTTGTCCAGCTCGGAGAAGTCCAGCTGCTCGTGGTGGACGAAGCCGTCCGGGTCGTCCAGGTCCTGGGCCGTCGGCAGCATGTCCGGGTGCTCCCAGAGGTTGTCACGGCCGTCGACGCCCCGGGCGTCCGTCAGCGAGGCCCAGAGCCGCGACGCGTCCCGCAGCCGGCGGGGCCGCAGCTGGAGGCCGATGAGCGTGGCGAAGGTCTGCTCGGCGGGACCACCGGACGCCCGGCGCCTGCGCATCGTCTCGCGCAGTGCGTCCGCCGAGGTCAGACGGGACTTCGCGGCCTCGTGGACCACGGCGTCCACCCAGCCCTCCACGAGCGCGAGAGCGGTCTCCAGGCGCGCCAGCGAGGCCTTCTGCTCCGGGGTGTCCTCCGGCTGGAACATGCCCTGCTGGAGTGCGTCCTGCAACTGCTCGGGCTGCGACGGGTCGAACTGGCCGACGACGTCCTCGAGCTTGCTCGTGTCCACCTTGATGCCACGGGCGTACGCCTCGACCGCGCCGAACAGGTGCGAGCGCAGCCACGGGACGTGGGCGAAGAGCCGCTGGTGGGCCGCCTCGCGCAGTGCCAGATACAGCCGCACCTCGTCCTGCGGCACGCTCAGGTCCTTGCCGAACCGCTCGACGTTCAGCGGAAGCAGCGCGGCCTTGCCGGCCGGCGCCAGCGGGAGGCCGATGTCGGTCGAACCGACGACCTCACCGGCGAGCACGCCCACGGCCTGCCCGATCTGCTGGCCGAACATGGCGCCGCCCATGGACCGCATCATCCCGATCAGCGGCCCCGCCATGGCCTGCATCTCCTCCGGCAGGACATCACCCATGGCCAGGCCGACGCGCTCGGCCACCGGGTCCACCAGCTGCTGCCAGGCCGGCAGCGACGCCTCGACCCACTCGGCCCGGCTCCACGCCACCGTCGTGACGGAACCCGAGGGCATCGACGTCACGCCGTCCAGCCACAGATCGGCGAGACGCAGCGCCTCGTCGACGGAGGACCGCTCGGCGGGGCCGACACTCGCGTCCTTGCTGCCGTCGGCGGTGCCCTGCGACACCGTCTGGCGCGCGATCTGCTTGGCCATGTCCCAGTTGACCGGACCGCCCTCGTAGCTCAGCATCTGGCCGAGCTGCTGGAAGGCCGCACCCAGGTCGTTGGGGTTCATGGAGCCGAACATCGCGGCGAACGGGTTGTCCCCGCCCGCGCCGGGCCCGAAGCCGAACGGGTTCGCCGGCCCGCCCGGGCCCTGCCCACCACCGGTGGGGTCCTTCTTCTTGCCCTCGTCGCCGTCTTCCGGCTCCTCCGGCGGAAGGCCGAATCCGAATGGGGTGTCACTCACGGGTTTCCTCGGCTCGTAGGGCCGCCGGCTCGAACCGACGGCGACTGCCCGACATCACCATCCAGCGTAGACACCGAAGGCCGCTCGGGCCCTCGGTGCTCCGCCGGCTCCCGGCCTGCGGCAGGATGGACGCCACCTGGTACGCACACGTCATACGGGTACGTACTGAAGACAACCGCTGGAGACGCCCGGTGAGTTCCCCAGATCCGCAGGTTCGCGCAGCGCGAAACCTGGCCGACCCCTCGCCCGAAAGCAAGCCCACGAAAAATTCCTCCCGAAGCCGAGGCCCCGTCGTCGCGGTCACCGGTGCCGCGACGGGTGTGGGTGAGCTGCTCACCGCGCACCTCGCCGCTTCCGACGAGATCAAGCAGGTCATCGCCATCGACGAGCGCCGGGGAGACGTCTCCGAGGCGACGTGGCACATCCTGGACGTGCGGGACCCCGCCATCGCCGAGAAGCTGCGGGGCGCGGACGTCGTGGTGCACATGGCGCTCGACCTCGACCTGGAGACCGACCCGGCCGCCCGTACCGCGTACAACGTGCGCGGTACCCAGACCGTGCTGACCGCGGCGGCCGCCGTGGGCGTCCACCGGGTCGTGCTGTGCACCTCGGCGATGGTCTACGGCGCGCTGCCCGACAACGACATCCCCCTTTCCGAGGACGCGGAGCTCCGGGCCACGGCGGAGGCCACCGGTGTCGCTGACCTGCTGGAGATCGAGAGGCTCGGGCGGCGAGCGCCCCGCGCCCACCCCGGCCTCAACGTCACGGTGGTGCGTCCCACGGTCCTGGTCGGCGGTACGGACACGGCGCTCACCAGGTACTTCGAGTCCCCCAGGCTCCTCGTCGTCGCCGGCTCCCGCCCGGCCTGGCAGTTCTGCCACGTCGACGACCTGGTGACGGCCCTGGAGTACGCCGCCCTCGAGAAGATCGAGGGAGAGTTCGCGGTCGGGTGCGACGGCTGGCTCGAACAGGAGGAGGTGGAGGAGCTCTCCGGGGTGCGCCGCATGGAACTCCCCTCCGCGGTCGCTCTCGGCGCCGCCGCCCGTCTGCACCGGATCGGTCTCACCCCCTCTCCCGCCGGCGACCTCGCCTACACGATGCACCCCTGGGTGGTCAGCGTCAGCCGGCTCCACGACGCGGGATGGCGGCCCCGGTGGACCAACGAGGAGGTACTGGCGGCCCTCCTGGAAGAGGTGGAGGGGCGGCACACGGTCGCCGGAAGGCGGCTCGGCCGCAAGGACGCCACCGCGGCGGGCGCCGCCGGTGCCACCGTCGCGCTCCTCGGTACGGCGGCACTGGTCCGCAGGGCCCGGAAGGCCCGCCGCCGTTTCTAGCCGGACCTGGTAGGAGGCTCCAAGCGGACGGGTGCGGCACCGGTCGAAAACGGTATTCCGGGATGCCGGTGCCGTGCGGCACCATGGCCCCATGGCACGCACCCACGACCACCCCGGCGAGCAGGCGGCCCAGGACCCCATCCGGCTCCTGGACATCCGCGACACCCCCCTGTCCGTCGACGAGATCCTCCGCGCGGTCGGGGACGACGCGGCGGGCGGTACGGCGCTCTTCGTCGGCACGGTGCGCGACCACGACGGCGGGCAGGACGTCGGCTCGCTCGGCTACTCCTGTCACCCGACGGCCCCCGACGAGCTCCGCAGGGTCGCCGAGAAGGTGGTGGCGGAGTACCCGGTACGGGCGCTGGCCGCCGTCCACCGGGTGGGTGAGCTGGGTGTCGGCGATCTGGCGGTGGTCGTCGCCGTGGCGTGCGCCCATCGGGGTGAGGCCTTCGACGCCTGCCGCAAGCTGATCGACGACCTCAAGCACGAGGTCCCGATCTGGAAGCACCAGCACTTCTCCGACGGCACGGAGGAGTGGGTCGGCGCCTGCTGAGCGCAAACCGCCCCGGGGCGCATCAGCCCCGATTTGCGTAACCGCACCCCTGCCATGAGCGTTGTCCCTGCAGGTGGTTAATCTTCTGATCGTCAGTTGCGGTCGCTCATGGGGTAGGGAGGTCGTGGTGGCAGCACTCGCTTGGCTGTTGATTCCGCTTATAGCTGCACTTGGCGCGGCGATATGGGGAGGGTGGGCAGCCCGAGACCGAACGACCGGCGACGTCACCGAACTCGCCGGCTACGCGCGGTTCCGTGAGGCGATGGAGAAATCGCACTCCGGTTCCGAAGCCGTCTGAAGAACCCGCGGGCGTACGCGGGTGCCAATTCCGCACAGCCCCGAGCTCCGCGCAGGTGCCGTCCACACGTGGCGAGCGAACCCGTGGTGCTCCCGGCCCCCGCCGGTCCGCTCCGGGCCGTCCGCCCCGTACGGACCGGCCCCGACGGTGCACTGACAGGCTGTTCCCGTACTGTCGTTCCATGCCACGCCGCACCGCGACGATGCTCGCCTCCACCCTCCTCCTCATCGCGCTGCTCTGCGCAGGCGTGCTGATCCGCGTGCCGTATGCGGAGATGTCGCCCGGCCCGACCGTGAACACGCTCGGTGACGCGCGTGGCGAGCCCGTCCTGCACATCAGCGGGCACAAGACGTACCCGACGTCCGGGAACCTCAACATGACGACGGTCCGTGTCACCGGCGCGGACTACGACATGAACATCGTGGAGGCCGTCTACGGCTGGGTGGCCCACGACAGCGTGGTCGTGCCCCACGACACCCTCTACCCGGACGGCAAGACGGAGGAGCAGTCGACGCAGGAGAACGCCGAGGAGTTCAGCCAGTCCCAGGAGAGCGCGAAGGTCGCCGCCCTGAAGGAGCTGAAGATCCCCGTGACGTCCCGCGTCGTCGTCTCCACGGTCGTCAAGGACAGCGCGGCCGAGGGCGTGCTGCACGCGGGCGACGTGATCAAGGCGGTCGACGGCACCGCCGTCGAGCAGCCGGAGGACGTCGCGAAGCTCGTCACGAAGCACACGCCCGGCGAGGACGTCGTGTTCACGGTCATCCCCGCCAAGGCCGCGGCGGCCGCCGAGAAGGCGGGCAAGGAGCCCCAGGGCGCCCACGACGTGACGCTCACCACGCGGAAGGCGCCGCGGGACCCCGCCCATCCGTCGCAGGACCGGGCGATCGTGGGGATCCAGGCGGGGACGGACCACACGTTCCCGTTCGAGATCGACATCAAGCTCGCCGACGTCGGCGGCCCGAGCGCCGGACTGATGTTCTCGCTGGGCATCATCGACAAGCTCACGCCCGGGAATCTGACGGGCGGCAAGTTCATCGCCGGGACCGGCACCATCGACGACGACGGCAAGGTCGGGCCCATCGGCGGGATCAACATGAAGCTGGTCGGCGCGCGCGACGCGGGCGCCCGGTACTTCCTGACCCCGGACGACAACTGCTCCGCCGCGGCCTCCGACACCCCGAGCGGCCTCACCCTGGTGCGGGTGAAGACGCTCGACGACGCGAAGAATTCCCTGGAGAAGATCAGCGCGGGGGACACGGCGGGCCTGCCGAGCTGCTCGGCGGGCTGAGGCCGGTCCCGCCCCGGGAGGCGGGACCGGGCCCGGTGGTCAGGACTCGAAGGTCGCCGCGAGTGCCTCGGCCAGCCCCGGGACCAGCCCGGCACCGGTCAGCACCTCGGTCGGGGAGTCCTTCTCCTTGAGCCGCACGGCGGAGTCCCGCGTCCCGTCCCGCAGCACCGCCACGGTCATCCGCACCTCCTGACGGTCGGGGTGCCGGGCGACCCAGGCGGTCAGCTGGGTGTCGGTCAGACCGTCCGGCACGGACGCCTCCGCGGAGGGCGGCAGCATCATCCGCTCCACGGTCATGGCGCAGCCGACCACGGCGTCGGGCCAGGCGATCGTGGCGAGGAACTCGTCCAGCGCGGTTCCGGCGGGCAGCTCCTCCTGCTCGACCGGGGTGAGGGTGGCGGTCGTCGAAGCGGCGTCGTCGAGGCCGAGCTGGGCGGCGAGGCCCGGCTCGTGGGCGCGCAGCCGGGCGGTGTCGACCAGGGCGAACAGCCTGGCCGGCTGGTCCCACCCGAGACCTGCGGCGTAGGCGTCGATCTCGAGTACGGCGACGGTGAGTGGGCTCGCGGCCATCGGGGGGCCTGAGGGGGAAACATTGGGCATGCCCAATATCCTGCCTCCTTCTGCCCCGGGAACGGGAACTAGGTAAAGCCTCAGTAAGTTGCATAGGTGGGCTCTACGATCGCTGGGCCTGCTCCACACGCTTCACACGACCGCGAACTTCGAGGTGCGCACGTTGGCTTTCCAGATGCCGGACCGCGGCGGAGGCCCGACCGGGCCACGGATCAGAGTCGGCCGCCCGTCCCGGCGCGTCCGTACCCTGCTCATGACATTGGGCGTCCTGGCGGTTCTCGCCATGGCCTTCGTCATGTTCGCCGGGTTCTGGACGGACTGGCTCTGGTACAGGTCGGTCGCGTTTTCGTCTGTCTTCACCACCACCCTGTGGACCAAGATCGGACTGTTCCTCGTCTTCGGACTGCTGATGGCCCTGGCCATCGGTGTGAACATCTGGCTCGCGCACCGGCTCCGGCCGCCGCTGAGCGCGATGTCGCTGGAACAGCAGAGCCTGGACCGCTACCGGATGAGTGTCGCCCCGTACAAGAAGTGGGTGCTGCTCGCGGTCACCGCGCTCGTCGGGCTGATCGCCGGTGCCTCCGCGTCGGGCCAGTGGCGCACGTGGCTGATGTATGTCAACGGCGTCCCGTTCGGGCAGAAGGACCCCCAGTTCAAGCTGGACGTCTCCTTCTACGCCTTCGACCTGCCGTGGTACCGCTTCCTGCTCGGGTTCGGCTTCGCGGCCGTGGTGCTGTCGCTGGTCGCGGCGGCGCTGACCCACTACCTCTACGGAGGACTGCGGGTCACGAGCCCCGGTGCGCGGGCCACGGGTGCCGCCACCGGCCACCTCTCCGTGCTGCTCGGCATCTTCGTCTCGCTGAAGGCTGTGGCGTACTGGCTCGACCGGTACGGCCTGGCCGTGAAGTCCAGTGACTTCAAGGCCACGGACAACTGGACGGGCCTGAGGTACGTCGACGCCAACGCCTACCTGCCGGCGAAGACCATCCTGTTCTGCATCGCCGTGATCTGCGCGGTGCTCTTCTTCGCGACCCTGTGGCGGCGCACCTGGCAGCTGCCGGTGATCGGCTTCGGCCTGATGGTGCTGTCGGCGATCCTGATCGGCGGCCTCTACCCGGCGATCGTGCAGAAGTTCCAGGTCCAGCCGAACGAACAGGCCAAGGAAGCGCCGTTCATCCGGAAGAACATCGACGCGACACGTGATGCCTACGACATCGACGACGCGAAGGTGGACGACTACTCCGGCAAGGGCACGACGACGGACGCGGCCAAGCTGCGCGCCTCCGCCAACGACGCCGCGAGCTACCGGGTGATGGACCCGAACGTCGTCTCCCCGGCCTTCCAGCAGCTCCAGCAGAAGAGGAACTACTACCAGTTCCCCAAGACGTTGGACGTCGACCGGTACACCGGCGAGGACGGCAAGGAGCAGGACACCGTCATCGGTCTGCGCGAGCTCAACATCGACGGGCTGCCCAAGCGCAACTGGATCAACGACCACTTCACGTACACCCACGGCTACGGCGCCATCGCCGCCCGGGGCACCACGACGGGAACCAACCCGACGGGCTCCCCGGACTTCACCGAGTCGGGCCTGCCGACCACCGGTGAGCTGCCGAAGTACGAGCAGCGGATCTACTACGGCGAGAAGACCGAGCAGTACTCCATCGTCGGCGGGCCCCAGAAGGAGCTCGACTACGAGGAGGACGGCGAGAAGACCACCAGCTACAAGGGTGACAGCGGGGTCAGTCTCTCCAACGCGTTCAACCGCGCCGCCTACGCCGTGTCGTTCAGCGAGCCGCAGATACTGTATTCCGGAGCCATCGGCGACGGTTCGCGGATCCTGTACAACCGCACGCCCAAGGAGCGCGTCGAGGCGGTCGCCCCCTGGCTGACCATCGACGGTGACGCCTACCCGGCGGTCGTCGGCAACCGCATCCAGTGGATCGTCGACGCCTACACCACGACCAACGGCTACCCGTACGCCTCGCGTACGACGCTGGGGGACACCACGGCCGACTCGCTGACCACCAACCAGCGCGCGGTCGTCGCCCAGCAGAACCAGGTCAACTACATCCGCAACTCGGTGAAGGCCACCGTCGACGCGTACGACGGCAAGGTGAAGCTCTACGAGTGGGACACCGAGGACCCGGTGCTCAAGACGTGGCGCAAGGCCTTCCCCGGGACCGTGAAGCCCAAGAGCGAGATCTCGCAGGCCCTGATGGACCACCTGCGCTACCCGCAGGACCTGTTCAAGGTCCAGCGTGAGCTGCTCACCCGCTACCACGTGCAGGATCCGGCGCAGTTCTACAGCGGCAGTGACGCCTGGCAGGTGCCGGACGACCCCACCAACAAGGAGCCCGGGGCCGTTCCGCCGTACTACCTGAGCATGAAGATGCCGGGTCAGGACGCGCAGAAGTTCTCACTGACCACGACGTTCACCCCGAAGGGGCGCCCCGACCTGGGGGCGTTCATGGCGGTGGACGCGGACGCGGCCAGCAAGGACTACGGCACGATAAGGCTGTTGAGAGTCACCACCACGGTCAAGGGGCCGGGGCAGGTGCAGAGTGAGCTCAACGGCAACGACGACGTCGCCGAGTTCGTGAGAAACCTCAAGGGCACCGACTCCGACATCGAGTACGGCAATCTGCTGACCGTCCCGCTCGACGGAGGGTTCCTCTACATAGAGCCGGTCTACACGCGCGGTGGCACGCAGAACTACCCGCTGCTGCGCAAGGTGGCCGCCTCGTACGGGTCGAAGATCGTCTTCGAGAACAGTCTCGGGGAGGCGCTCAACGCGGTCTTCGGGGTCGAGGAGTCCGACACGACCACGCCGCCGACCCAGCCACCGGGTGACACCACGGAGCCCCCGGCCACCGGGGACGCGGCTCTGAAGAAGGCCATCGCGGACGCCCAGAAGGCGTACACGGCCGGCGAGACGGCTCTGAAGGAACAGGACTGGGAGGCCTACGGCAAGGCCCAGAAGGACCTTCAGGCGGCGCTGGAGCGGGCCGCGGCGGCCCAGCCCAAGGCCGGCGGCAGTGCCGCCTCGGGGGCCGAGGGCGCCGCCAAGCCCGCGGGCGACGACCAGGGCAGCTGAGAAGGGTCCACCCCGCGTCGTGGTACGGTTTGAACACAACGACGCGGGGTGGAGCAGCTCGGTAGCTCGCTGGGCTCATAACCCAGAGGTCGCAGGTTCAAATCCTGTCCCCGCTACTGGAAGGTGAAGGCCCGGATCCTTTGGGATCCGGGCCTTCGTCATGTCACGGGACCCCTTTTCATCTTGTCGGTGTGAAGTGCGGTTCGCGGGGCACCAGTTGGAACCAATCGTGTTTCACTTGTCTCTCTGTGGGCATGTCGACAAAACGCTGAAGTGACCTTGCTGGCCGCGATATACCAGGTGTACGCGGGTTACGGGTGGTGCGACGATGGTATTTATGGGGGACAGGGCAACTCTGTTGGAGACAGGGCGGTTTGTGCAGCGACGCGGCCGGACGACGGAAAACGTGGCAGATGTGGCATTCGCCGCTGCCCTGGCCGGCGCCTCTGACGCGCCCGACGACGCCCCTGAGGCCGCCGTGTTCACCGCGGAGATCGTCGGCACGGCCGGCGCCCCCCGAGGCGGGCGCGCCGGGAGCGCGGACGCCGGCGACGCGGCGGACACCGCCGACACCACGGACACCACGGACAGTGCGGACGAGACCGAGGCGCGGCACCGGCGCGCCGCGGAGGCCGGTGACACGGCGTCCATGAGCGTCCTGGGCGCCCTCCTGCTGCGGCGCGGGGACCTGGACGGAGCCGAGGCCCATCTGCGCGCGGCCACCGCCGAGGGCGACCGGGCCGCGGCCAACAACCTCGGGGTGCTGCTGCACCAGCGGGGATACCCGGACGAGGCGGCCGGGTGGTGGCGGGTCGCCGCCGTCGCGGGCTCCGCCGCCGCCGCGCACGCCCTGGGCCGCCACTTCCGGGAGCGCGGGGACGAGCCCGGCGCCGAGTACTGGCTGCGGCAGTCCGCCGAGCAGGGCCACGCGCTGGGCGCGTACGCCCTGGCCGACCTGCTGGAGCACCGCGGTGACGCCGGCGCCGAGCGCTGGCTGCGCGCCGCCGCGGAGCAGGGGCACCGGGAGGCCGCGTACCGCCTGGCGCGGACGATCGAGCGCAACGCCGTCGGCGACGCCCACGACGCCTTCGGTCTGGGCCGGGTGATGGGCGAGGGCCGCCGCGGACTGGACGCCGGTACGCCGGTGAGGCGGGACAGCCCCGTCGCGGGCCCCGACGCGGGCCGGGTCGGTGAGGCCGAGCAGTGGTACCGCCAGGCCGCCGCGCGCGGGCACCGCCGTGCCGCCCTGCACCTGGGCGCCATCCTCGAACAGCGCGGCGAGCTCAAGGAGGCAGGCCGCTGGTACCTCACCGCCGCCAAGGAGGGCGAGCCCCGGGCCGCCTGCGCCCTCGGGTTCCTGCTGCGCGACGCGGGCGACGAGGAGAGCGCGGCCGTGTGGTGGCTGCGTGCCGCCCAGGACGGGGACGGTAACGCGGCCAACGCGCTGGGCGCCCTGCACGCGGCCCGGGGGGAGCAGCAGACCGCCGAGCGCTGGTACCGCGCCGCCATGGACGCGGGCGACATCAACGGCGCGTACAACCTCGGGCTGCTCTGCGCCGCCCAGGACCGGATCCCGCAGGCCGAGCAGTGGTACCGCCGGGCCGCGTACGCCGGGCACCGGGAGGCGGCCAACGCGCTGGCCGTGCTCTTGCTCCAGGCGGGCGACGCGACCGGGGCCGAGCCCTGGTTCTCCAAGGCCGCGGAGGCGGGCAGCGTGGACGCCGCGTTCAACCTCGGCATCCTGCACGCCGGGCGGGACGAGGACCGCGCGGCGCTCGGCTGGTACCAGCGGGCGGCGGCGGCCGGACACACCGACGCCGCGCTCCAGGTCGGCATGGCCCTGCTGCGGGACGGCGACGAGCGGGGCGCCGAGCGCCACCTGCGCTGCGCCGCGGGCGGCGGCAGCGCCGAGGCGGCCTTCCGGCTGGCCGGTGTCCTCGACCTGCGCCAGCCGGCACCGGGGCCTCCCGCGCTGGGACAGCCGATGCCGGAGAGGACCGAGTGCGAGGAGTGGTACGAGAGGGCGGCCGAGCAGGGACACCGCCGCGCCCAGGTGAGGGCCGGGATGCTCGCGGCCGCACGGGGGGACATGGCGAGCGCCGCCCGCTGGTACCGCGAGGCCGCCGAGTCGGGCAGCCGGAACGGGGCCTTCAACCTCGGCCTGCTGCTGGCCCGCGAGGGCAGCGAGCGGGAGGCGGCCCTCTGGTGGAGCCGCGCCGCCAACGACGGGCACGGCCGCGCGGCCCTGCGCCTCGCGCTGCTCGCCGCCCGGCGGGGCGAGCTCACCGAGGGCCAGCGCTGGTGCGCCCGGGCGGTCGAGCTGGGCCCGGCGGAGGTGGCCGAGCGGGCGGCGCGGCTCCGGGAGGCACTGCACCAGGAGCTGACGGCCTGACCGCTGCGGGCCCGCTCGCGGTGTCGCGCGGGTGTCCGGCGAATGAATTTGCTCCGGTCGGCCCGGGTGCCGTACTGTTGCACTCACAACGACGCGGGGTGGAGCAGCTCGGTAGCTCGCTGGGCTCATAACCCAGAGGTCGCAGGTTCAAATCCTGTCCCCGCTACTGAAAGACAGAGGCCCGGATCCTTCCAAGGATCCGGGCCTCTGTCGTATGCCCGTGCAAAGGCGCCGGGCGCGTCCGGCGCCCCGTGCGCGGGGCCTCAGGCCGTGGCGGCGCAGTTCGGGCAGATGCCGCGGTAGGTCACCTCGACGTCGGACACGGTGAAGCCGAAGCGCTCGTCGTCCGGGAGGTCCGCCATCGGATTGCCCGACGGGTGCACGTCCCGGATCGCTCCGCAGCGTCCGCACACCAGGTGGTGGTGGGGGCGGTGGGCGTTCGGGTCGTACCTCTTGGCCCGGCGGTCGGTGGAGACCTCGATGACCTCGCCGAGGGACACCATCTCGCCCAGCGTGTTGTAGACCGTGGCGCGCGAGATCTCGGGCAGCCGCTCGACGGCCTTCGCGTGGACCTCGTCCGCCGTCAGATGCACATGGTCCCCCTCGAGGACCTCGGCCACCACGCGCCGCTGTGCCGTCATGCGCCAGCCGCGTCCACGAAGTCGTTCCAGGAGGTCACTCATGGGCCAAGCCTAACAGTGGGAAGGCCGAGTCCCGAGTAGGTGTGGCTTTAGATGGCTGCTTGACTTGGACAAAGTCCATTGTAGGATCGGTGAGCGTCGGCCGAGGACAGGACGTGGCCGGCCGCAGACCGCACAGGGAACGACGCTGTACAGGAACGACGCTGTGCAGGACATGACGCAGGAGGCGCGCGTGACTCAGGGACCGCTCACCACGGAGGCCGGCGCTCCGGTGGCCGACAATCAGAACAGCGAGACCGCTGGCCCGGGTGGACCGGTTCTCGTCCAGGACCAGGCGCTTCTCGAGAAGCTCGCCCACTTCAACCGCGAGCGCATCCCGGAGCGCGTCGTGCACGCCCGCGGCGCCGGCGCGTACGGCACCTTCACGCTGACCCGGGACGTGTCGCAGTGGACCCGGGCGAAGTTCCTCTCGGAGGTCGGCAAGCAGACCGAGACCTTCCTGCGCTTCTCCACCGTCGCGGGCAACCTCGGTTCCGCCGACGCGGCCAGGGACCCGCGCGGATGGGCGCTGAAGTTCTACACCGAGGAGGGCAACTACGACCTCGTCGGCAACAACACCCCGGTGTTCTTCATCAAGGACGCCATCAAGTTCCCCGACTTCATCCACACCCAGAAGCGCGACCCGTACACCGGCTCGCAGGAGGCGGACAACGTCTGGGACTTCTGGGGGCTTTCCCCCGAGTCCACGCACCAGGTGACCTGGCTCTTCGGCGACCGCGGCATCCCGGCCTCGTACCGTCACATGAACGGCTACGGCTCGCACACCTTCCAGTGGAACAACGAGGCCGGCGAGGTCTTCTGGGTCAAGTACCACTTCAAGACCGACCAGGGCATCAAGAACCTCACGACCGAGGAGGCCGTCCGCCTCTCGGGCGTCGACCCGGACAGCCACCAGCGCGACCTCCGCGAGTCCATCGAGCGGGGCGAGTTCCCGAGCTGGACCGTGCAGGTGCAGATCATGCCGGCGGCCGAGGCGGCGGAGTACCGCTTCAACCCGTTCGACCTCACCAAGGTGTGGCCGCACGAGGACTACCCGCCGGTCGAGATCGGCAAGCTGGAGCTCAACCGCAACCCGGAGAACGTCTTCGCCGAGGTCGAGCAGTCGATCTTCAGCCCGGCCCACTTCGTGCCCGGCATCGGCCCGTCCCCGGACAAGATGCTCCAGGGCCGCCTCTTCGCGTACGGCGACGCCCACCGCTACCGCGTCGGCATCAACGCCGACCACCTGCCGGTGAACCGCCCGCACGCCACCGAGGCGCGCACCAACAGCCGTGACGGCTACCTGTACGACGGCCGCCACAAGGGCACCAAGAACTACGAGCCCAACAGCTTCGGCGGGCCGGTCCAGACGGACAGGCCGCTCTGGGAGCCCGTCCCCGTCACCGGTGGCACGGGCAACCACGAGGCGCCGCTCCACGCCGAGGACAACGACTTCGTGCAGGCCGGCGACCTCTACCGGCTGCTGTCCGAGGACGAGAAGGCCCGGCTGGTCGACAACCTCGCCGGGTTCATCTCCAAGGTCTCGCGCGACGACATCGCCGAGCGCGCCGTCGGCAACTTCCGTCAGGCGGACGCCGACTTCGGCAAGCGGCTGGAGGCCGCGGTCCAGGCCCTGCGCGGCCAGTAGCCCTTGCCGTCGGAGGTGGGCCGGATTCCCGGATCGTCCGGGGGTCCGGCCCGCTGCCGTTCGCGGGCCGGTGCGCCGGCCGCCCGGACCGGGCCCGTGGAGGCCGGGGGAGCCGGGGGGTCAGAAGGCCAGGCCGGTGACCTGTCTCCTGGCGGGAGCCCAGCACCGGATGATGTCGCGGACGGAGACGATGCCCACCGGGCCGTCGCCGTCCAGCACGACCAGGTGCCGGAAGCCGCCGTGCGTCATGGCCTCCGCGGCCTCCGCGAGGGTCCAGGCGGGAGAGGCGAAGACGACATCGGTGGTCGTGTGGGCGGACGCGGTCTCGACGTCGGGATCGAGCCCGGCGCCGACCGCGTCGAGGATGTCGCGTTCGGTGATGATGCCGAGGCCGCAGGTGTCCGGGTCGTGGACGACGGCCGCTCCGATGCGCCGGGCCGACATCAGCCGGGCCGCCTGGCGGAGTGTGTGGGCCGGGCCGATGGTGAGGACCAGCGTGCTCATGGCGTCGCGGACGAGCATGTGGGGAGCCACCTCCTTCGGGAAGTACCTGCGAAGTGACCTTCGTGAGGCAATTCACAAGTTCACAAGTGGGGGGACTCTCAGAGTGGCACCCAGGAGGTGGACGGACAAGGGGGTGCGCTCGGCGGGGGAACCGGAGGGGTGCGCCGCGTATCCGGCGGCGATGCCGCCTGACCTGCGATCCAGTGGTCCGGGTCAGGGCGTGCCGGTGGTCCCGGCGGCCCTTGTGCCACCCCTCCAGGGGAATCCGCGCACCTGTGTTCGGCCGGAGGTCCGTGGATCCGCGCAGCCGGATCTGCGGGCCGCCCGCGCGGATCCACCTGTCCCGCGACCACCCGGATCCCGGCTTCCCGTGGGCCCGGCCGCTCGCTGCTGCTGAGCGCGCCGCGACGGGTGTGTATCCCGCCCGCGATCGGCGTCCCGGTCGGAGCCACCGGCGGGACCGGCCTCACCGCTGTCGTGGGACCCTCGACCGCGGCGTCCCCGCCGGGCCGCCCTGACCCGGTCGCCGGGGCGGTGGGTCGGCGACCGGTAGGTCCGATGCCCTGCCGGCGTCATCGGCGGCCCGCTCGCACAGGTCCCGCGCCACCCCCTGCGGCTTCCCCGGCGCGGTCGGCCGCATCCCCCCTGCCGTTCGGCGCCGGGACCGTTCGCGCCGGCCGGATGATTCGCGCCCCGTGCGGTCCGGTCTCCGCCGGACGGGGCATGGGATGAATTGCCTGCCCGAGGCGTGAAACATTATCGAAGTTCCCTCTATGTCTCCATTCGGGGGAAATTAAATTCATTGACACGTCCGGGACGCGGTCATATGGTCGCCCTGATCGGTGAGGATTGATGCGGAATTCCGCGTCAAGAATCCTTCAACTCATCCGGGGGAATCAATGAAAAACATGGCAAAGGTCGGCATGCTGACCGGCGGGGCTCTCCTGTTCTCGGTCCTGGGGGTGGCGCCCGCAAGCGCGGCTACCGCCTACGGGAGCTGCGTCACCTCCCCGCTCACGTCGAGCGGGTCCGTGAATATCGCAAACTGGCCCTACTCGGGGACGGTTACCGGTATCACGCTCAAGCTCTACGACGAGAAGGCGGACGGTCACCACGTCCGCATCAGGCTCGCCGAGGAGTGGACGACCGGCAAGAGGATTTACTACGCATGGCGCAAGAACCTGGACGGATACGGCACGTACAAGTCCTGGAGCACCTATATGAACACCACGGGTGCGAACAACAAAATCAGCAATATCGTGCTCCAGGTCGCCACGTACGAGGGTGACACCCAGCTGCAGTACTGCGAGAAGAGGCTGGAGAACCCCGCGGGAGCGTGACCTCCGAGGCCGCCTCCGGGGGCCTTCGCGTGTGAGCGGGCGCCCCCGTTGGACCCGCGCGGGGCCGGACCCCGCGTACGGACCGTCAGGCGTACGACGTGGTGGAGCAGGCGACGGTCTGCTCCACCACGGGGTGACCGAACGCCCGGGCCCCTGGCGTCCCGGTGACTCTCCGCGCCCGCCGTCAGCCGGCGAGCCGTATCCGGTGGAGCCAGGTCCTGCGGGCGGGGCGCGTCAGTAGCGCTGGTTGAGGTAGCCGAGCAGCTCGTCGTGCAGCAGTCCGTTGGACGCCGCCGCGTTGCCGCCGCCCGGGCCGGAGACCCCGTCCAGGTCGGTGAAGCGCCCGCCGGCCTCCTGGACGATGATCGCGTTCGCCGCCATGTCCCACAGGGAGAGCTCCGGCTCCGCGCAGATGTCCACCGATCCCTCGGCGACCATCATGTACGGCCAGAAGTCCCCGTACCCCCGGGTGCGCCAGCAGGCCCGGGTGAGATCCATGAACCCGTCGAGCCGGCCCTGCTCCTCCCAGCCGGTCATCGAGGCGTACGCGAACGAGGCGTCCGCGATCCGCTCGACCTTCGACACGTGCAGCCGCGTCGCGGAGGTCAGGCTGCGGCCCGAGAAGGCGCCGGCGCCCTTGGCCGCCCACCAGCGGCGGTTCAGCGCCGGGGCCGAGACCACGCCGACCACGGGCTGGAAGCCGTCCTCGCCCGCCTCCATCAGCGAGATGAGGGTCGCCCAGACGGGGACACCGCGTACGTAGTTCTTGGTGCCGTCGATCGGGTCGACGACCCAGCGCCGCGGCCCGGTGCCCTCGATCCCGTACTCCTCGCCCAGGATCGCGTCGCGGGGGCGTGCCCGGTGCAGGTGCCCGCGGATCAGCTCCTCCGCGTGTTTGTCGGCCTCGCTCACCGGGGTCATGTCCGGCTTGGTCTCGACCTTGAGGTCCAGGGCCTTGAACCGGTCCATCGTCGCCGCGTCGGCGGCGTCCGCCAGTACGTGGGCAAGGCGCAGATCATCGTGGTAGTCGGGCATGCCGTCACAGTATCCACAGCCACCCGGCCGGGCTACACGGCCCCGCGCGCGCCCGCCGCCCCCTCACCCGGCTCCGGCGGCGCGCGGACCCTTGACAGTGCCCCGGCGCGCGTCAACTCTGATGCGCGGGCCCCGGCGTGGGAGGCGGCCATGCCCTCAGCGCGAGAAGCACTGCTGGACTGCGCGTACGCGGCGCTCTCCTCGCTGCCCTGGAGGGCCGTGCGCATGGTCGACGTGGCGGCCGGGGCCGGGGTCTCCCGGCAGACCCTCTACAACGAGTTCGGCAGCAAGGACGGTCTCGCGCGGGCGCTGATCCGGCGCGCGGCCGACCGCTACCTGGCCGGAGTGGAACGGACGCTCGACGCCCACCGCGCCGAGGGGGAGGGGCCCGTGGAGCTCGCCCTCTGGACCGTCAGGGCCGCCCACTCGGACGTTCTGGTCAGGGCGCTGCTCACGGGCGTCTGGGGGGACCACCTGCCCGTACCGGCCGACGGCCGTTCCGCCGGTGCGCCGCCGCCCACGCCCGCCGAACTGCTGGCGCTCGTCCGGGACCGTGCCGTGGCCGCTCTGGCGGAGGGCGCGGCACCACCGCGCGACCCGGCGCACCTCGAACTGGTCTGCGAGACCGCGCTCAGGCTGGCCCTCTCCTACACGCTGGTGCCGGCCACGGAGCTCACTGCGCCGAACCGGACAGCTGCAGACCGATCACGCCGACGATCACCAGCGAGATCGACACCAGCTTGAGCGTGGAGACGACGTCGTCCAGGAAGACCATCCCGTAGATCGCGGTCCCCGCCGCCCCGATGCCCGTCCACACGGCGTAGGCCGGACCGACGTCGAGCTTCTTGAGGGCCAGCGTGAGCAGACCGAAGCTGCCGAGGGCGAACGCGCAGAACGCGACCGTCGGCCAGAGCCGGGTGAACCCGTGCGAAAGCTTCAGGCACACGGCGAAGCCGGTCTCCAGCAGTCCGGCGACCACGACCAGCAACCACGCCATCGTCAGGTGCCTCCCACGTAGGTGATGCTTCGTCCCGCTTGCGCGATTATGCCCTTACCAGCCGTGGGAGCCCGCAAACGTGCGCGAGTCGGGAGGTCCGGAGTCCGCGCCCGCCGTGCCTCAGTCGCCCTCGCGCCGCTCCCGGGTCGCCAGCAGCCTGCGCAGCGAGTCGAGCCGTGCCGGATCGGCGTGCCCCTCGGCGACCCAGGCGTCCAGCGCGCACTCCGGCGCCTGGGCGTCGTGGGTGCAGCCGCGCGGGCAGTCCTCCGTGCCGGGCTGGAGGTCGGGAAAGGCGTTGATGACCCGTGAGGGGTCGACGTGGTTCAGACCGAACGAGCGGACGCCCGGGGTGTCGACGACCCAGCCGCGGCCGTCAGGCAGCGGCAGCGCGAGCGCCGAGGTGGTGGTGTGCCGGCCGCGCCCCGTGACGGCGTTGACGACCCCGGTCGTACGCCGCCGGTCCTTCGGCACCAGGGCGTTGACCAACGTCGTCTTGCCGACCCCGGAGTGCCCGACGAACGCGGTCACCCGGTCGTTCAGCAACTCCCGCACCCGGTCGGCGGCGTCGCCGTTCTCCAGCTCCTCGCGGCTGGTCACGATGTAGGGGACGCCGAGCGGGGTGTACGCCTCCAGCAGCTTGTCCGCCGGGGCCAGGTCCGACTTGGTCAGCACGAGGAGCGGGGTCAGCCCGCCGTCGTACGCCGCCACCAGGCAGCGGTCGATCATGCGCGGGCGGGGTTCGGGGTCGGCGAGGGCGGTGACGACGGCCAGCTGGTCGGCGTTGGCGACGACCACCCGCTCGAAGGGGTCGTCGTCGTCCGCCGTGCGGCGGAGCACCGAGGTACGCGCGCCGATCCGCACGATGCGGGCCAGCGTGTCCTTGTCGCCGGAGAGGTCGCCCACGAGGGAGACCCGGTCGCCCACCACGGCGGCCTTGCGGCCCAGTTCACGCGCCTTCATGGCCGTCACCGTGCGGTCCTCGACCAGGCAGGTCAGCCTGCCCCGGTCGACGGTGAGGACCATGCCGTCCCGGGCGTCCTCGTGCTTGGGGCGGGTGTGGGTGCGGGGCCGGTTGCCCTTGGGGTTGGGGCGGACGCGGATGTCGTCCTCGTCGGGGTTCTTCCCGTAGCGGCGCATGCCCTCAGACCCCGCGTCCGCCCGCGGGGGCGCCGAGCGCCCCGGGCGAGACGCCGACGGCGCCGGAGGGTTCCCCGAGCATGCCGGTCCACATGTCCGGGAAGTCCGGGAGGGTCTTGGCCGTCGTGCCGACGTTCTCGATCTCCACGCCGGCCACGGCGAGGCCGATGACCGCGCCCGCGGTGGCCATCCGGTGGTCGTCGTACGTGTGGAAGACGCCGCCGTGCAGGGCGCGGGGCCTGATCCGCAGACCGTCGGCGGTCTCCGTGACGTCACCGCCGAGAGCGTTGATCTCCTTGGTGAGTGCCGCCAGCCGGTCCGTCTCGTGCAGCCGCAGGTGGGCGACCCCGCTCAGGGTGGACGGGGAGTCCGCGAGGGCGGCCAGGGCCGCGATGCCCGGGGTCAGCTCGCCGACCTCGCTCAGGTCGACGTCGATGCCGTGGACCGAGCCCGAGCCCGTGAAGGTGAGACCGTGCTCGGTCAGCTCGCACACACCACCCATGGCGGTGAAGATCTCGCGCAGCGCGTCACCCGGCTGGGTGGTCCGCAGCGGCCAGTCGGGGACGGTGACCCGGCCCCCGGTCACCAGCGCGGCGGCGAGGAACGGCTGGGCGTTGGAGAGGTCGGGCTCGACGGTGAGGTCGCGGCCCAGCAGGGCGGAGGGGGAGACCCTCCAGACGTCGGGCTCGCCGCCGGACTCCGGCTCGTCGACCTGGGCACCGACCGAGCGCAGCATGTCGACGGTCATCCGGATGTGCGGCATGGAGGGCAGCGCGGAGCCGGTGTGGCGCACCTCGACACCCTGGTTGAACCGGGGGGCGGACAGCAGCAGCGCGGAGACGAACTGGGAGGACGAGGAGGCGTCGATGGACACCGGGCCGCCGTCCAGGGCGCCCGCGCCGTGCACGGTCATCGGCAGCGTCCCCCTGCCGTCGTCGTCGATCCGGGCGCCCAGGGACTTCAGGGCGCCGATGACACCGTGCAGCGGGCGCTCGTAGGAGCGGGGGTCGCCGTCGAAGTGGACGGGCCCGTCGGCGAGGGCGGCCACGGGCGGCAGGAAGCGCATCACCGTGCCCGCGTTGCCGACGTCCACCCGCGCCGGGCCGTGCAGACCGGCGGGGATGACCCGCCAGGCCTCGCCCGAGCCGTCCGGTCCGACGCCCTCCTCGATGCCGACGCCCATCGCGCGGAGGGCCCCCGCCATCAGGAGGGTGTCGCGGGACCGCAGCGGACGGCGGAGCCATCCCGGCTCGGAGGACAGCGAGGCGAGGACGAGGGCGCGGTTGGTGACCGACTTCGAACCGGGCACGGTGACGGTCGCGTCGACCGCCGCGGTCGCTCGGGGGGCGGGCCAGAGGGCGGGGTGCACGGAACTTTCGGTCATGCCCCTCACTTTAGTGGCTCACCGCAATCCCAGATCCTGAACAAAAGCGCTGAAACCGGGACGTAATACAAGGGTGGTACAGGCGGGCCCGCGATCACGTCCGGCCGGGCGCCCTCACAGCCCGAGGAGCCAGCGTCCGCCGCCGATCAGCGAGGACAGCGAGACGACGTGGAAGAGGAGGAGCCACATCGCGGCCGGGGCGTGCGTCAGCCGGGAGAGCTGGTCGGCGTCGGAGTCGGGGGCGCCGCCGTGCCTGCGCTTGGACTGGAGCTCGAACGCCGGGCGCACGCCGCCCAGCAGCAGGAACCACACCACGGTGTACGCGAACGCCGCCTGGACGTCCGCCGAGGTCAGCCAGGACACCAGCAGGAAGGCGGTACCCGTGAGGATGACGGTGAGCGCCCCGTACAGGTTGCGGATCATCACCAGCATCACCGCGAGGAGGGCGGTCGCCAGCCACAGGAGCAGCGTGATCCGTCCGTCGGCCAGCAGCCAGGCGCCGCCCAGACCGAGCAGGGGCGGCGCCGTGTAGCCGGCCGCCGCGGTGAGGATCATGCCGATGCCGGCCGGTTTGCCGCGGCTGACGGTCAGGCCGCTGGTGTCCGAGTGCAGCCGGATACCGGAGAGCTGCCGGCCGGTGAGCAGGGCGACGAGGCCGTGGCCGCCCTCGTGCGCGATGGTGATCGCGTTGCGGGAGAGCCGCCATATGAAGTTCGGCACGACGGCGGTCAGCGCCACGGTGGCCGTCACGACCACGAGCCACTGCTCGGGCGCGGACTGGGTCCCGAAGACGCGATCCCACAGATCGCCCAGATCGGTGCTGTCCATGGTGCGGGCGGCTCCTTGAGGTGCTCGAGGGATCGGGGTCCGCTCGGTCGGCGGGTCGTGGCAGTCTGGCACTTATGTGCGGACGGTATGCAGCGAGTCGGCGGCCCGAGGACCTGACCGGGCTCTTCGGAGTGGAGAGGTGGGAACCCACCGAGACCCTGGAGCCCGACTGGAACGTCGCGCCGACCAAGGAGGTCCACGCCGTTCTGGACCGTCCTGTGAAGGACGCAGAGGACCGGCGTCCGGTTCGCCAGCTGCGCGTCCTGAAGTGGGGACTCGTACCGTCCTGGGCCAAGTCGCCCGAGGGCGCGGCCCGCATGATCAACGCCCGTGCGGAGACGGTCCACGAGAAGCCCTCCTTCCGCCGGGCCTTCGCGTCCAGGCGCTGCATCCTGCCCGCCGACGGCTACTACGAGTGGGTCACCGGGGCCGAGGAACGGCAGCTGGAGGAGAAGGGGAGGAAGAAGCGGCCCCGTAAGCAGCCGTACTTCGTGACGCCCGCGGACGGCTCCGTCCTCGCCATGGCCGGGCTGTACGAGTTCTGGCGCGACCGGACGCTGCCCGACGACCACCCGCAGGCCTGGTGGGCGACCTGCTCGGTCATCACGACCGAGGCGGAGACGGCCCCGCTCGCCGTGGCCCCCGCCGAGGGGCCCGCCTCGCTCTCCGCCATCCACCCCCGGATGCCGCTGATGCTGACCCCCGACCGCTGGGACGACTGGCTCGACCCGTCCCGCACCGACGTCGAGGAGCTGAAGGCGCTGCTGGCGCCGCCGCCCGAGGGGCTGATGCGGGCCTACCCGGTGGCCACCGCCGTCAGCAACGTCCGCAACAACGGCCCCGAACTCCTTCAGGAGCTGGCCGCGCCGGAGGCGGAAACGCTCTTCTGACCCGGCAGGATGGACCGTGTGAGCCGTACCGCAGGGACAGCGCAGAGAACCGAGAACGTCGGCACGGACGCCGGTGAGGCCAGGATCACCTGGCTGCCGGCGAAGGGGGCCCGGCTGGTGCTCGCCGTCGGCCACGGGGCGGGCGGCGGGACCGAGGCCCGCGACCTCCAGGCCCTCGCCGCGGCGCTCCCGGCCCGCCGGGTCACCGTCGCCCTGGTCGAGCAGCCGTGGCGGGTGGCCGGGAAGAAGCTGGCGCCGGCGCCCCGGACCCTGGACACCGGCTGGCGCGGGCTGTGGCCGGCCCTGGCCGCTCCCGGGCTCCCCGTCGTCGCCGGGGGCCGCAGCGCGGGGGCCCGGGTGGCCTGCCGCACGGCGGCGGAACTGGGCGCCCGCGCCGTGCTCGCCCTGAGCTTCCCGCTGCACCCCCCGGGCAGACCGGAGAGGTCCCGCGCGGACGAGCTGCTCGGGGCCGGCGTGCCCGCCCTGGTGGTCCAGGGCGGACGCGACCCGTTCGGGCGGCCGGAGGAGTTCCCGCCCGGGGAGCACGCTCTCGTCGAGGTCCCGTACGCGGACCACGGCTTCGCCGTGCCCCGGAAGGCGCCGCTGACCCAGGATCAGGCGACGGACCTCCTCGCCGGGGCGGTGGCCGACTGGCTGGACGCCCTCCCGGTGACCACGTAGTCCCGCCCACGCACCCGCGCACGCCCCGGGAATGCGCGGTGCCGGACGGCTGTTGTGGCTGATGTCGGTACAACAACGTCGTACGTGGAGAGGGAGTCCGTCGCATGGGTTCGACCATCTGCCCGAGCCGCTCGAACGCCGCAGAGCTGGAGTGGACGGTGCTTCACGCGGCCAAGAGCACTCCGGCGCGCGCCCCGGGCGGAACCGATCGGCAGCCCGCACGGAAGCAAGGTCGACTATTCTCCGATGCGAGCGGGTCCGGTTTCGGCTCCGCCACATCGTTGGAGGAGGTGGGTCCGGTCACTGGGACCGACACAGGGACCGACGACGGCCGTGCGCAGGAGACGACTGCCGAGCGCAACGCCCGCTTCGAGCGGGACGCCCTCGGATACCTCGACCAGATGTACTCGGCCGCGCTGCGCATGACGCGCAACCCCGCGGACGCCGAGGACCTGGTCCAGGAGACGTACGCCAAGGCGTACGGGTCCTTCCACCAGTTCCGTGAGGGCACCAACCTCAAGGCGTGGATGTACCGCATTCTCACGAACACCTTCATCAACTCGTACCGCAAGAAGCAGCGCGAACCCCAGCGGAGCGCGGCCGAGGAGATCGAGGACTGGCAGCTGGCGCGTGCGGAGTCGCACATGTCGACCGGGCTGCGCTCGGCGGAGTCCCAGGCGCTCGACCACCTGCCGGACTCCGACGTGAAGTCGGCGTTGCAGTCGATCCCCGAGGAATTCCGCATCGCCGTGTATCTCGCCGATGTGGAGGGCTTTGCCTACAAGGAGATCGCGGACATCATGGGGACACCCATCGGTACGGTGATGTCCCGGCTGCACCGGGGACGCCGTCAGCTGCGCGGCATGCTGGAGGACTACGCGCGTGAGCGCGGGCTCGTCCCGGCCGGAGCCGGTGAGTCGGACGACACGAAAGGCTCGGCCTCATGAGCTGCGGAGAGCCGCACGAGACGGATTGCTCAGAGGTTCTCGATCATCTCTACGAGTTTCTCGACCATGAGATGCCCGAGGGCGACTGCACCAAGTTCGAGGTGCACTTCGAGGAGTGCTCCCCGTGCCTGGAGAAGTACGGCCTCGAACAGGCCGTGAAGAAGCTGGTCAAGCGCTGCTGCGGTCAGGACGACGTCCCGGCCGACCTGCGCTCCAAGGTCATGGGCCGGATCGACCTGATCCGTTCGGGTCAGGCCGTGCCCGAGCAGGACGTGGCCATGGGCGGCGCCGACCGTCCGGCCGCCACCGCCGAATGACGGCCCTCCGCCGCGAGCGCTGAGCTCCCCCTGTCGTTTCACCCGAATGTGCTAATCACGCTCGTTCCGGCCCTTACCACCCCCCACCTCGCTAGCCTGGCGCCTTCATCGACCAGGCTGGGGGCGGGCGGTACAGGTGAGGGGCACACCGGGGGCGGCACGCGCCCTCATCCTCTGCACGGCCGTCCTCGCCGTGCTCTGCGCCCTTCCCGCGTTCCCGCCGGAGGCCTCCACCCCCTGGGGCACGCTCTGCCTGCTGGCCGGGCTCTACGCGGCCTGTGAACTCCCGGGCCGCCGCCGCGTCCCCGGAAGCTCCGTGCCCGTCGGTGCCGGATCGTTCTTTCCCCTGCTGCTCGCGGCCGCCTTCCTGCTGCCGCCCTCCGCGGCCGTCCTGGTCGCCGTACCCGGAGCGCTCGCGGGCCGGGTCGAACAGCCGCCGGCCGCGGCCCGGCGGATCTGGCGCGCCGCCCAGCTCGCCCTGACCGTGGGGGCGGCCTCCTGGACCTACGGGCTCCTCGGCGGCCCCGCCACGCTCGGCGGCACCTCGGGGAACACCCTCCCGGCCCTTCCGTACGCCCTCGTCCCCGCCTGCGCGACGGCGCTCGTCTTCAGCCTCGTGCTGGCCGCGCTGGACGGAGCCGTCCTCGCCACCGCCGAGCGCGTGGCCGTCGCGCACGCCTGGCGCGGGCTGCCGGCCCGCTCCGTGGGGCCCCACCTGGTGCACGCGCTCGCCGGGCTGATGATGGCCGTCCTGTGGCGCAGCTCGTACGGACCGCTGTCCGCGCTGGTCGTCCTGCTGCCGATGTACATCTCCTGCTGGGTCTTCGCGCAGTACCACCGCCGGCACGCGGCGCACCGCGCCACGATCAGGGCGCTCGTCCAGGCGGTCGACATCAAGGACGGCTACACGCGCGGGCACAGCGAGCGGGTCGGCCGGGCCTCCGAGCTGATCGCCCGTGAACTCGGCATGGAGGAGAGCCGGATGGAGGCCCTCCGCTTCGCCGGCATCCTGCACGACGTCGGGAAGCTCGGCGTCCCGACACGGGTCCTGCGCAAGGACGGCCCCCTCACCCCCGAGGAGCGCCGCGTCATCGAGCTGCACCCCGAGTACGGCCACGAGATCGTCCGGGGGATCGGCTTCCTCGACGAGGCGCGCGCCGCGATCCTGCACCATCACGAGCGGCTCGACGGCAGCGGCTACCCCTACGGCCTGGCCGGCGAGAGCATTCCCGAGTTCGCCCGGGTCGTCGCCGTCGCGGACGCCTTCGACGCGATGACCTCGACACGCTCCTACCGGCGCGGCCGGCCCGTGCCCGCCGCCGTCGAGGAGCTGCGGCGCTGCGCCGGGAGCCAGTTCGACCCGCGTATGGTGCGGGCGCTGGCGCGCGCCCTGGACCGGCACGGCTGGTCCGCCGCCGCCAACACGGTCACCTCGGACGAGGAGCCGGCCGGGGTGCCGCAGCAGCGGGAGGGGGTCCGGCCGCCCGCCACCGGGTCCCCGGACCTGCCGGGACGGCCCCGGTGAGGCCGCCGTACCCGCAGCCCGTCGCACTCGCGGTCCGTGGCGCGGCCCTGGCCGTGGCGGCCGTCGCGCTCGGCCACACCCTGTGGCACGGTGTCGTCGAGCCCGGCCACGCCCTCGCCTTCGGCGTCCTGGTCGCCGTCGGCGAGCTGGCCCGCTGGGGCGCCCTGCCCGGCGAGCGCGAACCCGCGCCCCTGGGCGCGGCCGGGGCGCTCGCGTACGCGCTGCTGGGCCGCAGCGGAGGGCAGGACACGTCGCACGGCGTCCTCCAGGTGGTCACCGTGGTCGTCGCGGCGCAGCTGCTGGCCTCCGTGCCCCACGTGGCGCGCGGCAGGGGACCCGGAGCCGACCACGTGGCCCGCCGCGTACTGGGCGTGGCCTTCACCGCCGTGTGCTTCCAGCCGCTGCACCACTCGGGCCGCTCGGAGCGCTGGTTCGGCGAGGGACCCTTCTTCGCCCTCTTCCTGATCGTGCTGCTGGCCCTGGCCGCCCTGTGCGACGCCGTGCTGGCGGCCGCGACGGCGGACCCGTCCCGTCCGTACGGGCCCAGGCTCCGCGACGAGCTGCGCGCGCTCAGCGGCATCGGCCCCGCCGTCTGCGCGACCGGTGCCGTGATGGCGCTCGGGGTCGCCGTCGCGGGGCTGTGGGCCCTGCCCGTCCTGTGCGTGCCGCTGCTGCTCACCCAGGTGTCCTTCCGCCGGTACGCCGCCGTCCGCACGACGTACCGGCAGACCATCGCGTCCCTGGCCCGGTCCACCGAGATCGCGGGCTACACCCCGCACGGGCACGCCCGCAGGGTGGCCGAGCTCTCCGCGGCCGTCGGGCGGGAGCTGGGGCTCGCCGGGCCCGAGCTGAGCGTGCTGGAGTACGCGGCGCTGATGCACGACATCGGACAGCTCTCGCTCGTCGACCCGGTGGCCGACGGCGCGACCGCGGTCCTCCCGGAGGCCGAGCAGCGGCGGATCGCGCTGCTGGGAGGTGCGGTGGTCCGTCAGACGGGTGTGGACCCTGCGGTCGCGGCGGTGGTGGAGCAGCAGGCCGATCCCTACCGGGAACAGCAGACCGCCGCCAGGATCGTCCGTACGGTCAACGCGTACGACGACCTGTGCGGGGAAGGCGCCGAGGGGTCTCTGGGGGCCCTGGAGCAGCTCAGGCTCGGCACCGGACGCGACTACCAGCCCCTGGTGGTGGAGGCGCTGGCCAGAGTCCTGGCGCGGGGCGGTCCGACCCCTGTGGGGACCGGGTAACCCATGGGTAATGAGCGGGCGTCCGGCCGGGCATGGTTGGATGCGAAGGAGAGCGGAAAACGAGGGTGTCCAGTCGGGACAGGCGGGAATCGTGAGGATCTTCGGGAAGGTACGGCATCGGCCGTCCGCCTCTTGGCGGCAGGCCACGGACCGCGCGTTCACGCTGATCGGCGACGGCCGGTACGAGGACGCGGGGGCCCTGCTGACGCGCGCGGCGGACCTGGAGCCCTGGCTCTCGGAGTCCTGGTTCAATCTGGCGCTGCTGCACAAGTTCCGGCACGACTGGGAACAGGCGAGGGCCGCGGGCCTGCGCGCGGTGGCGCTGCTGGACCGTGAGTCCGGGGCCCCGGACTGGTGGAACGTCGGGATCGCGGCCACCGCGTTGCAGGACTGGCCGCTGGCCCGCCGGGCCTGGCAGGCCTACGGGCTCAGGGTGCCGGGCACCGGCCAGCACAACGCGGTGGCCAACAGCGAGCCGACGGGCATGGAGCTGGGCAGCGCGGCCGTGCGGCTCTCGCCCGAGGGCGAGGCCGAGGTGGTCTGGGGCCGCAGGCTCGATCCGGCCCGCATGGAGGTGCTGTCGATCCCGCTGCCCTCCTCGGGGCGGCGCTGGGGCGAGGTCGTGCTGCACGACGGGGTGCCCAACGGCGAGCGGGTCACGGCGGCCGGGCCGTCGTACCCGGTCTTCGACGAGATCGAGCTGTGGGCGCCCTCCCCGGTCCCCACCTGGGTGGTGCTCCTGGAGGCCGCCACCGAGGCCGACCGGGACGCGCTGGAGCAGCTCGCCTCCGACGCCGGGTTCGCCGCCGAGGACTGGTCGTCCTCCGTGCGGCTGCTCTGCCGCGCCTGCTCGGAGAGCCGTATGGACAGCGACGAGGGCGACGGCGAGCACCTGGACCCGCACGACCACAGCGAGCCGGGCCACCCCGGGCCGCTGGGCCACCGCACCGCCGGTGACCTGTGGGTACCGGAGCGTGAGTGCGGGATAGCGGCCCCGGCGGCGCTGGTGCGGGGCCTGCTGGACGGCTGGGTGGCCGACAGTCCGGACAGCCGTGAGTGGCGGGATCTGGAAGAAGTCTGCTGAGCGGTGCCCGTAGGCTGTACGGGCACCGATTCCGGTGCGGTCACTCACGGGTTCAGGTTTGCAGGAAGGCGTACGGCGGACATGTCGCAGCAGGAGACGGACGAGCGGACCGGTGTGGACGACGAGGGATTCCTCGTGGACACCGAGGACTGCGAGGCGCGCGAGGCGGCGCACCGGGAGCGCGGCACGTCCCGCCCGATCACGGTGGTCGGCAACCCGGTCCTGCACAAGGAGTGCAGGGACGTCACGGAGTTCGACGACGAGCTCGCGCGGCTGATCGACGACATGTTCGCCAGCCAGCGGACGGCGGAGGGCGTGGGCCTGGCCGCCAACCAGATCGGTGTGGACCGCAAGGTCTTCGTCTACGACTGCATGGACGACGACGGGGTCCGGCACGTCGGCGCGATCTGCAACCCGGTGCTGGAGGACCTCGCCCCGGAGCGGCGCAACCTCGACGACTCCAACGAGGGCTGCCTCTCCGTGCCCACGGCGTACGCCGCGCTGGCGCGCCCCGACTACGCGGTCGTGCGGGGCCAGGACGCCCAGGGCAACGCGGTGCGGGTGCGCGGCGGCGGCTACTTCGCGCGCTGCCTCCAGCACGAGACGGACCACCTGTACGGCTACCTGTACATCGACCGGCTCTCCAAGCGGGACCGCAAGGACGCGCTGAAGCAGATGGCCGAGGGCACCCCGCGCTACGAGGTCGTCGCCAACGACTGACCGCCGTACTGGGCCGGGGCCCCGCCCGACGGGCAGGGCCCCGGCCCAGTCCGTACCCTCCGCGCGGTGCGGTCGCCGTCCGGTGGGTGGTTGACGCGCGTCGACCCGTCCGCCAGGCTCGTCCCCACACCTCACCTCTACGCCTCATCGTGCAGGGAGATCCCCATGCTCAGACGTACCGCACATCTGCTGCTCGGCCTTGTCATGACCATGGCTTTCGCGATCGGCGGTGCCGTCGTCACCGCAGGCACCGCCCAGGCCGACGGCTGTTACACCTGGAGCCGCACCCTGTCCTCCGGCGCCACCGGCGCCGACGTCACCCAGCTCCAGATCCGGGTGGCCGGCTATCCCGGCTACAACTCCGTGCTGGCCGTCGACGGCTCGTACGGACCCGCCACCACGGCGGCGGTCAAGCGCTTCCAGTCCGCGTACGGCCTCGCCGCCGACGGGATCGCCGGGCCGGCCACGCAGGCCAAGCTCTACGCCCTCCAGGACGACGACTGCACGCCGGTCCACTTCACCTACCCCGAGCTCAACCGGTGCAACAGCACCTGGGCGGGCGGAGCCGTCGCCGCGGGCACGGCCAAGGCCAACGCGCTGAGCAGCATGTGGAAACTGGAGGCCCTGCGGCACGCCCTGGGCGACCAGCCCCTCCGCGTCACCAGCGGCTTCCGTTCCACCTCCTGCAACTCGGCGGTCGGCGGGGCCACGAACAGCCGCCACCTCTACGGGGACGCCGTCGATCTCGGCGCGGGACCGCACTCCCTGTGCACCATCGCCCAGCAGGCCCGCAACCACGGCTTCAACGGGATCCTCGGCCCGGGGTACCCCGGCCACGGTGACCACATCCACGTGAACCAGGGGCCGAACCACTTCTGGTCGGCCTCCGGCTGCGGTATCTGACAGTCCCTTCGGGGACCGTCCGCTCAGGCCGCCTCGGTCACGTCGGACGGTCCCCGGAAGGTGCGGCGGTAGGCGTTCGGCGTCGTGCCCAGCGAACGGACGAACTGGTGGCGCAGCGCCGCCGCGTTCCCGAAGCCGGTCTGCCCCGCGATCGTGTCCACGGTCTCGTCCGAGGTCTCCAGCAGGTGCTGCGCCAGCAGCACGCGCTGCCTCAGCAGCCAGCGGTAGGGGGTGGTGCCCGTCTCCTGCTGGAAGCGGCGCGCGAAGGTGCGGGGTGACATGTGGGTCTGGGCGGCCAGCTGCTCGACGGTCATCTCCTCGTCGAGGTTGCGCTCCATCCAGGCGAGCGTCTCGCCGACCGTGTCGCACCGGGTGCGGGGCAGCGGACGCTTGATGTACTGCGCCTGCCCGCCGTCCCGGTGCGGAGGGACCACCATGCGCCGGGCGACGGCGTTCGCCACGGCCGGGCCGTGGGCCTGCCGGACCAGGTGCAGGGCGGCGTCGATCCCGGCGGCCGTTCCCGCCGACGTGATGACCGGCCCCTCGTCCACGTAGAGCACGTCCGGCTCGACCCGGGCGGCCGGGAAGCGGCGGGCCAGCTCGTCGGAGTGGCGCCAGTGCGTGGTGCAGCGGCGGCCGTCCAGCAGTCCGGCGGCGCCGAGGACGAAGGCGCCGGAGCAGACGCTCAGCACCCGGGCGCCGCGCCCGACGGCCCGGCGCAGGGCGTCCAGGGCCTCCTCGGGGTACTCCCGGTCGATGAAGTGGCTCCCCGCCGGTACGGCGATGAGGTCGGCCTCCTCCAGCCGCTCCAGTCCGTGGGGGGTGGTGAGGGTGAAGCCCGCGTGGGTCCGCAGGACCGGCCCCTCGGCGGACACGACCGCGAAGTCGTACACCGGCAGTCCGTCCTCGGACCGGTCGAGTCCGAACACCTCGCACACGACGCCGAGTTCGAAGGGATGGATCTCGTCGAGAAGCAGGGCCGCGACATTCTTCAGCATGGCGCCAGTGTGGCAGCAATTCGATGGTGAGTGGCAGTCCTGCCACTCACCAAATCCCTTCGCACGGGCGACAGTAGAGCCATGAACACATTCCTGAGCTACCTGGTCATAGCCGCACTTTTCGCCCTCGTCCTGCTGCCCGCGCTGGTCGGCCTCGCACGGGAGCGCCGCATCGACCGCGCCCTGCGGGACGCGCGGCGCGGCAGAGGGGCGACGCCCCCGCGGACGGCGGGCGCCGCACAGCCGGTCACGGCCGCACGGCGCCCGTACGTCAGGTCCTGGGCCAGGATCTAGAAGTCGTCGTCGAAGCCGACGGTCCCTTCCACCGCCACCTGGTAGGCGGAGGGACGGCGCTCGAAGAAGTTGGTCAGCTCCTGCACCCCCTGGAGCTCCATGAACGAGAACGGGTTCTCGGAACCGTAGAGCGCGGGGAAGCCGAGCCGGGTCAGCCGCTGGTCGGCGACGCACTCCAGGTACTGGCGCATCGACTCGGTGTTCATCCCCGGCAGGCCCTCGCCGCACAGGTCCCGGCCGAACTGCAGCTCCGCCTCGACGGCCTCCCGCAGCATGTCGGTGACCTGCTGCTGGAGCTCGTCGTCGAAGAGGTCGGGCTCCTCCTTGCGGACGGTGTCCACGACCTCGAAGGCGAAGTTCATGTGCATCGTCTCGTCGCGGAACACCCAGTTGGTGCCCGTGGCGAGACCGTGCAGCAGACCGCGCGAGCGGAACCAGTAGACGTACGCGAAGGCGCCGTAGAAGAAGAGCCCCTCGATGCACGCGGCGAAGCAGATCAGGTTGAGCAGGAAACGCCGGCGGTCCGCCTTCGTCTCCAGCCGCTCGATCTTCTCGACCGAGTCCATCCACCGGAAGCAGAACTGCGCCTTCTCACGGATGGAGGGGATCTCCTCGACCGCGTCGAAGGCCGCCGCGCGGTCCTCCGGGTCGGGGAGGTAGGTGTCGAGCAGCGTCAGGTAGAACTGGACGTGCACGGCCTCCTCGAACAGCTGGCGCGACAGGTACAGCCTCGCCTCGGGCGAGTTGATGTGCTTGTAGAGCGTGAGCACCAGGTTGTTGGAGACGATCGAGTCGCCCGTCGCGAAGAACGCGACCAGCCGGCCGATCATGTGCTGCTCGCCCGGTGAGAGCTTGGCGAGGTCGGCGACGTCCGAGTGGAGATCGACCTCCTCGACCGTCCAGGTGTTCTTGATCGCGTCCCGGTAGCGCTCGTAGAAGTCCGGGTAGCGCATCGGGCGCAGGGTCAGCTCGAAGCCGGGGTCCAGCAGGTTCTTGTTCTCGGATGTGCTCATTACTGGCAGGCCTCGCAGGACTCGGGGTTTTCCAGGGAGCAGGCGATCGCGTCCGCGTCGGGTGCCGAGGCCTGCTGTACGGGGATGGGGGCGGCGGCCGTCGTCCCGGACGCCGCGCGGGCGATCCGGGTCGCCGGACGTGAGCGCAGGTAGTACGTCGTCTTCAGCCCCCGCTTCCAGGCGTACGCGTACATCGAGGAGAGCTTGCCGATCGTCGGTGTCTCCAGGAACAGGTTCAGCGACTGGCTCTGGTCGAGGAACGGCGTACGGGCCGCCGCCATGTCGATCAGGCCGCGCTGCGGGATCTCCCACGCCGTGCGGTACAGCGCCCGCACGTCCTCGGGGATCCAGGAGAAGCCCTGCACGGAGCCGCTGGCCTCGCGCAGCGCCTCACGGGTCCGCGCGTCCCAGACACCGAGCTTCTTCAGCTCGTCCACCAGGTAGGCGTTGACCTGGAGGAACTCACCGCTGAGCGTCTCGCGCTTGAACAGGTTGGAGACCTGCGGCTCGATGCACTCGTACACCCCGGCGATCGAGGCGATCGTCGCCGTCGGCGCGATGGCGAGCAGCAGGGAGTTGCGCATCCCGCTCCTCGCGACCCGGGCGCGCAGCGCGTCCCAGCGCTCCGGCCAGTTCAGCTCGGTGTCGTAGTGGTCGGGGTGCAGCACGCCGCGGGCGGCGCGGGTCTCGGACCAGGCGGGGAGCGGGCCCGAGCGCTCGGCCAGGTCGCACGAGGCCTCGTAGGCGGCGAGCATGATCCGCTCGGAGATCTTCGTGGACAGCGCGCGGGCCTCGGGGGAGTCGAAGGGCAGCCGCAGCTGGAAGAAGACGTCCTGGAGGCCCATCGCGCCCAGGCCCACCGGGCGCCAGCGGGCGTTGGACCGGCCCGCCTGCTCGGTCGGGTAGAAGTTGATGTCCACGACGCGGTCCAGGAAGGTCACCGCGGTGCGGACGGTGGCGTCCAGCCGCTCCCAGTCGAGGGTGCCGCCCGTGACGAACGCGCCGAGGTTGACCGACCCCAGGTTGCAGACGGCCGTCTCGCCGTCGTCGGTCACTTCGAGGATCTCGGTGCAGAGGTTCGACGAGTGGACGACCCGGCCCGGCTCGGCGGTCTGGTTCGCCGTCCGGTTGGAGGCGTCCTTGAACGTCATCCAGCCCTGCCCGGTCTGTGCGAGGGTGCGCATCATGCGCCCGTACAGCTCACGCGCCGGCATCGTCCTGCGGGCCAGGCCCCTGGCCTCGGCCGCGCGGTAGGCCGCGTCGAACTCCTCGCCCCACAGGTCCACCAGCTCGGGGGCGTCGGCCGGGGAGAACAGCGACCACTCGGTGTCCGCGTCGACCCGGCGCATGAACTCGTCCGGGATCCAGTGCGCCAGGTTGAGGTTGTGCGTACGCCGCTGGTCCTCACCCGTGTTGTCGCGCAGCTCCAGGAACTCCTCGATGTCCGCGTGCCAGGTCTCCAGGTAGACGGCGGCGGCGCCCTTGCGCCTGCCGCCCTGGTTGACCGCGGCGACGGAGGCGTCGAGCGTCTTCAGGAACGGGACGATGCCGTTGGAGTGCCCGTTGGTCCCCCGGATGAGTGAACCGCGGGCGCGGATGCGGGAGTAGGAGAGGCCGATGCCGCCCGCGTGCTTGGAGAGGCGCGCCACCTGGTGGTAGCGGTCGTAGATCGAGTCGAGCTCGTCCAGCGGCGAGTCCAGCAGGTAGCAGGACGACATCTGCGGGTGGCGGGTGCCGGAGTTGAAGAGGGTGGGGGAGGAGGGCAGGTAGTCGAGCCGGTTCATCAGCCCGTACAGCGCGGCCACCTCCTCCAGGGCGCGCTCGGAGGTGTCCTCGGCGAGGCCCGAGGCGACGCGCAGCATGAAGTGCTGCGGGGTCTCGACGACCTCGCGGCTGAGCGGGTGGCGCAGCAGGTACCGGCTGTGCAGCGTCCGCAGGCCGAAGTAGCCGAAGCGGTCGTCGGCGCCGTCGGCCAGCGCCCGGTCGACGAGGGCGTCGAGGGCGGTGGCGTGCAGTGCGACGAACTCGGCCGTGCGGTCCGCGATCAGTCCCTCGCGGTGTCCGACGGTGACCGACGCCGAGAAGGAGACCGCTCCCTGGCCGGCGGCCTCGTCCGCGATGGCCCGGGTGAGGAGCCGCGCGGCGAGCCGGGAGTAGGCCGGGTCCTCGGAGATCAGGCCGGCGGCCGCCTCGGTGGCCAGCGTGCGCAGCTCCGCCTCGTCCGACCGGGCGTTGCGGCCGCGCAGCGCGGCGGCGGCGACCCGTCCGGGGTCGGTGTCGGGGAGGTCGGCGGTGAGGCCGGTCAGGGTCCGCAGCAGTGCGGTCCCGGGCGCGTCGGTCGTACGGCCTTCGGATTCCGCGGCTGAAACCGGGTCTGCTGGCGCGATGGTCACTGGGGCTATCCCTCGCTCGGCTCAGGGCCTGCGGGAGCGGGGCAGCCGGACACGTGGACACCCGGGGGAGGGCAGCACGGTGCGCACGGCGTCCACCGGCCCTCCGCGGGGCCCGGACGTCTCTGCGTCCGGTTCGGTCGAGCCGGACGCACTGTCGACAGGTCTTCGGACTCCGCGGTGCGCAGAAGCACACCGATCACACCGTTGCGGGACAGTTCCGGATTCGCACCGGATTCCCCTGCGGCGACAGCGAGGTCGAGCATACATGTGGGGGCCGCCGATTGCTGCGGCCCCCACATGTAGTGTCGCGACGGGTCGGAAGGCCGGGCGGGACGCCGCCGGGGCGAGGCCGGGGACCGGGCCGGGGGCCCGTTCCGGGGCCCCTCCGGGGCAGGGGCGCCGGTGGATCCGCCGGGTGGCCTCCGCGGACGGCCGGGCTGTTCCGGGGAGTCCCACCGGCCCCTCGCACGGCCGTCCCCGGCGGGGAGAGCCCTGCCGGGGACGGGACCGTGCGCCCTACAGGCGTTCCAGCGGGGCGTGACCGCCCGGCGAGCCCTCCGTGGCCGGCGGGAGCTCGGCCTGGACGCCGGGGTCGCCGACGTCCGCCGTGTAGTCGGACGGCGCGGTCTCGTCCACACCGGCCGGGGCCTTGACGGCGTTCAGGACGAAGGTCAGCACGACCACGACGAGGATGTTCAGCACGATCGCGGTGAGACCGATGTAGCCGATCTCGCCGATGCCCGGGATCTCCTTCGAGGAGCCGCCGAAGTGCTTCTGCGTCGGGCTGGCGACACCGTACGCGGCCACCGTGCCGTAGACCATGCCGACCGCCCAGCCGGCGATCAGCGCCCAGCGGTGGAACCACCGGGTGAACAGGCCGCCCACCAGGGCCGGCATCGTCTGGAGGATCCAGATGCCGCCCAGCAGCTGGAAGTTGATCGCGACCGTCTTGTCCATGGTGAGGACGAAGGCGAGCGCGCCGACCTTGACCAGGAGCGAGACCAGCTTGGAGACCTTGGTCTCCTGGGCCGGGGTGGCGTCGGGCTTGATGAAGTCCTTGTAGATGTTGCGGGTGAAGAGGTTCGCCGCGGCGATCGACATGATCGCGGCCGGCACGAGGGCGCCGATCCCGATCGCGGCGAAGGCCACGCCCGCGAACCAGTCGGGGAACATGTTCTCGAACAGCTGCGGGATGGCCAGCTGCCCGTTGTCCACCTTGATCCCGGCGGCGATCGCCATGAACCCGAGCAGGGCCAGCAGACCCAGCATCAGCGAGTACAGCGGCAGGATCGTGGTGTTGCGCCGGATCACCTCACGGCTGCGGCTGGAGAGCGTCGCCGTGATCGAGTGCGGGTACATGAAGAGCGCCAGCGCCGAGCCGAGCGCCAGCGTGGCGTAGCCCCACTGGCCCATGTCCCCGGGCACCAGGGCGCCGCGCGGCTGTCCCGTCGCCGGGTTGGTCTGCGCGAAGGCGTCGTTGGCCTTGGCGAAGATCTCGCCGAACCCGCCGAGCTTGATCGGGATGTAGATGATCGCCACGGCGATGACCAGGTAGATCAGGCCGTCCTTGACGAACGCGATGAGCGCGGGCGCCCGCAGCCCCGAGGAGTAGGTGTACGCGGCGAGGACCGCGAACGCGATGAGCAGCGGCAGGTCCTTGACGAACCAGTGCGTGTTCTCGCCGCCGCCGACGCCCATGACGTCCAGCACGGCCTGGATGCCGACCAGCTGGAGCGCGATGTACGGCATCGTGGCGAGGATGCCGGTGAGGGCGACCGCCAGCGAGAGGCCCTTGGAGCCGAACCGGCCCCGGACGAAGTCCGAGGTGGTGACGTAGCCGTGCTTGTGCGAGACCGACCACAGGCGCGGCAGGAAGGTGAAGATCAGCGGGTAGACGAGGATCGTGTACGGGACGGCGAAGAAGCCGGCCGCGCCCGCCGCGTAGATCGCCGCGGGCACCGCGACGAAGGTGTACGCCGTGTAGAGGTCCCCGCCCAGCAGGAACCAGGTGACCCAGGTGCCGAACGAGCGTCCGCCCAGGCCCCATTCGTCGAGGCTGGCCTCGTTCTCCGCCTTGCGCCAGCGCGCGGCCATGAACCCGATGACCGTGACGGCCACGAAGAAGAAGATGAACACGGCGAGCGCGACGCCGTTCACGCCGTCCTTCATGCGGAAGCACCCCCCTTGCGGGCGCGCTGGTCACGCTGCCACAGCTTGTACGCGATCATGGTGAGCGTGGTCGAGATGAGCACCCAGAGCATCTGGTACCAGTAGAAGAACGGGATGCCGATGAAGGTCGGTTCTACCTTCGCGTACGAGTCCACCCAGAGCATCGCCACGAACGGGGCGATCAGGCAGAGCGCGATCACCACTCTGGCGGGTGTCACTGTCGGTGCTGTCGGTGGGTTCGCATCGGTTTCTTCTGGCATGTGGCGACTCCGTCCCCTCGCTGATCACCTGGTGCGACGCGCAGGAAATCTAGGCGAGAGGTCCGGCCACCGTCACCCCCCGTCCGTATTTCGGTCCTGCAACGGTCCTGTGTCATGCGAAACGGCTGGATCCTCCCGCGCGCGTGCGGGAGGATCCAGCCGTCGGTGGGTTCCGTGACCGTCTCAGTCGGTGGGACGCTTCAGGCGGGCCACGAACTTGTACCGGTCGCCCCGGTACACCGAGCGCACCCACTCCACCGGTTCGCCGTCCCCGTCGATCGAGTGGCGGGACAGCATGAGCATCGGAAGGCCGACGTCGGTACCGAGCAGTCCCGCCTCGCGCGGCGTGGCGAGAGAGGTCTCGATGGTCTCCTCGGCCTCGGCGAGCCGGACGTCGTACACCTCGGCCAGGGCGGTGTAGAGCGAGGTGTACTTCACCAGCGAACGGCGCAGCGCGGGGAAGCGTTTGGCCGAAAGGTGCGTGGTCTCGATGGCCATCGGTTCGCCGCTGGCGAGCCGGAGACGCTCGATGCGCAGCACCCGCCCGCCCGCCGTGATGTCGAGCAGCCCGGCGAGCGTGTCGTCCGCCGTGACATAGCCGATGTCCAGCAGCTGGGACGTGGGTTCCAGTCCCTGGGCGCGCATGTCCTCCGTGTACGAGGTCAGTTGCAGCGCCTGGGAGACCTTCGGCTTCGCGACGAAGGTGCCCTTGCCCTGGATGCGTTCCAGCCGGCCCTCGACCACCAGCTCCTGGAGTGCCTGGCGCACCGTGGTGCGCGAGGTGTCGAACTCCGCGGCCAGGGTCCGCTCGGGCGGCACCGGGGTGCCCGGAGGCATGGTGTCCGTCATGTCGAGGAGATGGCGCTTGAGCCGGTAGTACTTGGGGACGCGTGCCGTGCGCGCGCCCGCGGCCGCGCCGGTCCCACTCGTACTGCTGCCCCCGTCGGCACCCATGGCCCGCCTTCCCGACTGCTGCGTTGCTGCCGTCACCGGCTCCTCCGTCTGTCGCGGCTCACATGGTGGCACGGCCTCGTCACGGGTCGTCGCCCTCCCTCAGGTGTCGGTCCGATAACGGACGCGAGTGCACTTCTTATACACCCTTGACACCCCTAAAGGTCTAGGCCAAGCTCCCGGTACTGGTCTAAACCATTAAAGACCAGGTCCCAGACCCACAGGTAGCGCCAGGCGTACGTCTTCGCGGTGGGCGGGGGGTTGCTGGTATCCCTGAGGAGGGTGTGGCATGAAGCGCAAGCTCATTGCGGCCGTTGGCGTCGCAGCGATGATGACCGGAATCGCGGCGTGTGGTGGGGACAGTAATGACAACGCCGCGAAGGACCCGAAGGACCGAACGGAGAGCCTGACGGTCTGGCTGATGGTCGACGCGCAGAGCACCTGGCCGGAACTGGTCAAGGACGTCAACGCGCAGTTCAACAAGAAGTACCCGAAGGTCAAGGTCAACGTCCAGTACCAGCAGTGGGCGGACAAGGCCAAGAAGCTCGACACGGCCCTCGGCGGCGACAAGTTCCCGGATGTCGTCGAGCTCGGCAACACCGAGACGATGCAGTACATCCTCAACGGCGCCCTGGCCGAGATCGACCCCAAGAAGTATGACAACTCGGACACCTGGATCAAGGGTCTGAAGGACACCTGCACCTTCGAGGGCAAGCAGTTCTGCGTGCCTTACTACGCGGGCGCCCGTGTCGCGATCTACAACAAGGACATGCTCAAGAAGGGCACCGGCAGCGACGTCCTCCCGCAGACCGAGGACGAGATGCTCGCCGCACTCGACAAGGTCTCGGCCGAGTACAGCAAGAAGGACAAGCGCTTCTCGTCCCTCTACCTGCCGGGCCGTTACTGGTACGCGGCCATGTCCTACGTCGCGGGCTACGGCGGCTCCATCGCCGAGTACGACGAGGGCGCGAAGGAGTGGAAGGGCAACCTCTCCTCCCCCGAGTCCCAGAAGGGCATCGAGCACTTCGTCAACCTGGTCAAGAAGTACAACAAGGCCGACCAGACCAAGGACGAGCAGGACCACGCCAACGTCATGGCCAACGAGAAGGCGGCCCTGATCTACGGCAACGGCTGGGAGGCCGGCTCCGTCGTCGACGGCGCCAACAACGGCAACCCGAAGCTGGAGGGCAAGATCGGCACGGCCGGCATGCCCGGCCCGAACGGCAAGGCCCTCCCGTCCTTCATCGGCGGTTCGGACCTCGCGGTGACCGCCAAGTCCAAGGTCACCGACCTGGGCGAGGAGTGGGTGTCGCTCTTCACCAGTGAGAAGTCGCAGGAGGTGCTCACCTCCAAGAACATCCTCCCGAACAACGAGAAGCAGCTCGAGCCGCTGAAGTCCAAGCCGGAGACGGCCGCCGTCGCCAACGCGGTGCCGGACGCCTGGTTCACGCCGATCGCGCCGGGCTGGACCTCCATCGAGAAGGAGGAGGTCCTGGAGAACATGCTCCTGGAGATCCTCAAGGGCGCCTCGGTGGCCGACGCCGCCAAGAAGGCCGACGACAAGGTCAACGAGCTCATCAACAAGTAGTCCCCGGGCCTTCGGCTCTCCAGGCGGGGGTCCGGCGAACACCGGGCCCCCGCCTCCTTTTCAGGTAGAACGCCGTGATTCCCGGGTGCAGACCCCCGGAATCCCGATGGAAGGTCAGTCACGTGGCTGCTGCCGACACCAAGGCCGCCGGTCCACCGGTACCCGTACCGCGTGTCCCGGAGAAGACCGGGAACCCGCCCTCCGAGCAGGAGACCGCCGGGCCGCGCCCGAAGAAGCGGCGGAAGAAGGGGGAACTCCTCCCCTACCTCCTGATCCTGCCGGCGATCCTGGCGATCGCCGCCGTCTACGTCTACCCGCTGATCAAGACCGTGATCATGTCCTTCCAGGACCTGGGGCGGGCGGCCCTCTGGGGCAACGGCGAGACACCGTGGGTCGGCTTCGAGCAGTTCACCAACATCCTCGGTGACCCGGAGTTCTGGTCGGTCGTCGGCAGAACCGTCGTCTTCATGACCATCTGCGTCGTGCTGACCATGGGCATCGGCCTGCTCATCGCCCTGATGATGCTGCGGCTGTCCACCTGGGTGCGGCTCGTCCTCACCGTGGCCCTCATCGCCGCCTGGTCCATGCCGCTCATGGTCGCCGCCTCGGTCTTCCGCTGGCTCTCCGACTCCGACTACGGCCTGATCAACACCCTGCTCGCCGACATCACGGGCGACGAGGACCGGTGGCTCGGCCACAACTGGTTCCTCGACCCCTGGCAGGGCTTCGGCATCATCACGCTCCTGGTCGTCTGGGGCGCCATCCCGTTCGTCGTGATCACGATGTACGCGGCCCTCACCCAGGTCCCCAAGGAACTGGAGGAGGCCGCCTCCCTCGACGGGGCCACGGCCTTCGGCGTGTACCGCTTCGTGACCTGGCCCGTCATCAAGCCCGTCTTCACGATGGTCGCCACGCTCTCGGTCATCTGGGACTTCAACGTGTTCGGCCAGATCTGGCTGCTGCGGGGCAACAAGCCCGAACCCGAGTACGAGACCCTCGGCCTCTACTCCTTCTCCAAGGCGTTCGAGTCCACCTCCTTCAGCCAGGGCAGCGCGATCGCACTGATCACCGTCCTGATGCTCTCCGGCGTCGCCGTGTACTACCTGCGCCAGCTGATCAAGACGGGAGAGGTCGAATGAGCGCCTCCACGCCCACGAACGCGCCGGCCCAGGTCCTGCGGCCCGACCGCAAGCGGAACCGCCTCGGCTACAACATCCTCGCGCTGGTCACGGCCGGGGTCATGGCCTTCCCGGTCTACTGGCTGATCGTCAGCTCGCTGCGCCCCAACCACGAGATCCGGTCCTACGACCAGACCCTGTGGCCGTCCTCCCTCACCTTCGACAACTTCGCGCGCGCGGTGAAGCAGGACAACTTCGCCACGGCGATCCAGTCGAGCCTCATCGTCTCGGTCACGGCGGTCGTCGGCGGGATGATCATCGCGACCCTCGCGGCCCTCGCCATCGGACGCTTCCGCTTCTTCGGGCGGAAGGCGCTGATGATGGTGATGATCCTCGTCCAGATGCTGCCGCCGACCGCGATGCTGATCCCGATCTACCTCCAGCTCAACGCGCTGGGCGGCATCGACGAGTACTGGGGACTCATCGTCGTCTACCTGGTGTCCACGCTGCCCTTCGCGACCATCATGATCCGCGGGTTCGTGATCAACATCCCGGTGGAGCTCGAGGAGTCCGCGATGGTGGACGGCTGCACCCGCATGGGGGCCTTCCGCCGGGTCATCTTCCCGCTGCTGGCGCCCGGCCTCGCGGCCGCGTCCATCTTCGCGCTGGTCAACGCCTGGAACGAGTACCTCTTCGCGTACATCCTGATCAACGACAACTCCAAGTACACGCTCAACGTGTGGCTGATGACGTTCACGACGGAACGCGGTACGGACTACGGCGCGCTGATGGCGGCCTCCACGCTCATCTCCATCCCGGTCGTCATCTTCTTCATGATCATCCAGGGGAAGATGGCTACGGGGCTCACCTCCGGCGCCGTGAAGGGATAACGCAGCCCCATGACCACACTCGTATCCACCACGGACACCGTCACCCGCGACGCGCTCGCCGTCCTCCAGCCTGGCTTCACCGGCACGACCGCCCCCGACTGGCTCCTGCGCAGGGTCGGCGAAGGCCTGGCCTCCGTCGGGCTGTTCGGCCGGAACATCCACTCGCCCGAGCAGCTCGCCTCGCTGACGGCCCGGCTGCGGGCCGAGCGCGACGACGTGCTCGTCGCCATCGACGAGGAGGGCGGCGACGTCACCCGGCTGGAGGTCCGCGACGGATCGTCCTTCCCCGGCAACTTCGCCCTCGGCTCCGTCGACGACGTCGACCTGACCAGGGCCGTCGCCCGGGAGCTCGGCCGACGGCTGGCCGAGTGCGGGGTCAACCTCAACTGGGCGCCGTCCGCGGACATCAACTCAAACCCGGCCAACCCGGTCATCGGTGTGCGCTCCTTCGGCGCGGACACCGGGCTCGTGGCCCGTCACACCGCCGCCTACGTCGAGGGGCTCCAGGCCGCCGGTGTCGCCGCGTGCACCAAGCACTTCCCCGGGCACGGCGACACGGCGGTCGACTCGCACCACTCGCTGCCCCGCATCGACGTGGACTCCGAGACCCTGCACGCCCGTGAGCTGGTGCCCTTCAGGGCCGCCGTCGCGGCGGGTTCCAAAGCGGTGATGAGCGCCCATATCCTGCTCCCCGCACTGGACCCGGACCGGCCCGCGACCCTGAGCCCGCAGATCCTCACCGGTCTGCTGCGCCGGGAGATGGGCTACGACGGGCTGATCGTCACCGACGGCATGGAGATGGACGCCATCGCCGGCACGTACGGCATCGAGCGCGGGTCCGTCCTCGCCATCGCCGCGGGCGCGGACGCCATCTGCGTCGGCGGCGGGCTGGCCGACGAGGAGACGGTCCTGCGGCTGCGCGACGCCCTGGTGGCGGCCGTGCGCGGCGGCGAACTGCCCGAGGAGCGGCTGGCCGACGCGGCCGCACGCGTACGGGCCCTCGCGTCCTGGACGCAGAGGGTCAGGGGGGCTGTCCCGGAGCCGGGCGCGGACACGCAGGAGGGGACCGCGCCCGGCGCCGGAGCGGACGTCGGACTCGTCGCGGCCCGCCGGGCCGTGACCGTCACGGGCACCGCCGGGCCGCTGAGCGGGCCGGCGTACGTCGCGGCCTTCACCCCGGTGGCCAACATCGCGGTCGGCGCCGAGACGCCGTGGGGCGTCGGGGCCGAGCTGACCCGGCTGCTGCCCGGCACCCTCACGGGCACCTACGGTGCCGGGAGCGCGGAACCCGCGGCCGAGGTGCTGAAGGCGGCGGGGGAGCGGCGCATCGTCGCCGTCGTCCGCGACGAGCACCGGCACGCGTGGATGGGCGCGGCACTGGACGCGCTGCTCGCGGCACGCCCCGACACGGTCGTGGTCGAGATGGGCCTGGCCGTCGCACCGCCCCGGGGCGCGCCGCACATCGCCACGCACGGCGCCGCGCGGGTCTGCGGCGTCGCGGCGGCCGAGGCGATCACGGGGGCGCTGGACGGGTGAGCACGGGGCGGCGGGGTCCGGGACACCTGTCCCGGAC
>NZ_JBHVQX010000037.1:0-76069 GCF_042886395.1 Streptomyces sp. NPDC058008
GGGGGGGGGGGGGGGGGCGCCCCCCGCCCCCCGCCCCCCCCGCACCCCTGTGTCATGACAGCGCGTCAGCGCTGACGCCGCGTCCTTTCGTCGTCCCGCGGCCTGTCGAGGTGGCCGACGAGCCTCGCTTCGCTCCGGACGAGGTGCTCACGCCGCTCAGGGGTCGGCGGGCCCAGGGCGTCGGGGAGCACCTCGCCCCGGGGGACGCGCACCGTCGAGCCTGAGCAGACCCCGCGGGCGGAACACCACGAGAGCCCGACGCACCGTTCGTACCGGACGCTCTGCGGGGGATGGAAGCGGTAGTGGTACGGGCGGACGGCCATCCCGCAGTCCGCGCGGACACGCCGGTCCCCGTCCGGGACCGTCCGCCACGTCGCGGCGGACCTGGTCCAGCGCCGTCCCGCGTCCCGCGCTCCCCGCCCCGCCCCCATACCGGCCATGGTTCCAGGACGCGGGTGACCGGGCCCCGCCGCACCGGCAGCACTCCCGGTCACCCGGCGTCCGGGAACCCCTCGTCGGGCAGGTTGAACAGGCGCTGCGCACGCTGCCCGTTGTGGCGCCGCAGAGCCGTCATCCACGGCCAGTGGTCCTCGGGCTCCAGACAGGGGCAGGCGATGCGGTGCGGGATGCGGCACACGGCTCCGGGGAGCGGCTCGGCGTCCCACAGGTTCATGGCGGTCCCGGTCGAGGTGATGATCCAGCGCCGTCGCGGCGGGACCGTGTGGGCCGGGACGAGGACGCGGGGTTCGAGGAGGATCCAGTGTCCGGCGTGACCGGTGGCGTAGCGGTCCTGCGGGAGTTCGCAGAACGGGCACTCCGGTGGCGCCGGCGGTCGCGGGGCGGTGGCGCCTTCGAGAAGGGCGTGGAAGGCTGCCGTGAGGTGGTCGGGGTCGCCGTCGGATCGGTCCGGGCAGGACGCGGTGTTCTCTTTGTCCCCCATGGCCCAAGGATCCGGGCATGCCCCGGGTTCGGGTAGGACGCGATCCGGCCGCGCCGGGTGGTGCGGAAACCTACCGGTGGGCCGGGGTACGCCCCGTGAGACGCGTACGGACACCTGGTGCGCGCCGGGCGGGGCCGGTCGTCGCCCCTCCCCGCCCCTGAACGGACCCCCGCACGCCGGTGCCCGGCCCGCGGCCGGTCCCGGGCGGGAGCGGGCGGGCCGGGCACCGGCGCGGGTCACGGGGTCAGGACACCGCCGGCGGGCGGATGGCGGTCGGCGCGTGCCCCGGCTCGGAGGCCACGTCCTCGAACTCGTTGACGGACGCGATGTCCGTGCCGCTCATCGAGATGTTCGTGACCCGCTCCAGGATCGCCTCGACGACGACGGGCACCCGGTGCTCGGCGGCGAGCTTCTTCGCCTCCTCGAAGGCCGGCAGCAGCTGGTCCGGCTCGGTGACCCGGATCGCCTTGCAGCCGAGGCCCTCGACGACCTTGACGTGGTCCACGCCGTAGACGCCCAGCTCGGGGGAGTTGAGGTTCTCGAACTCCAGGTTGACCTGGAAGTCGATGTCGAAGGTGCGCTGGGCCTGCCGGATGAGCCCCAGGTAGGAGTTGTTCACCAGCACGTGGACGTACGGGATGCGGTGCTGCGCGCCGACGGCCAGCTCCTCCAGCATGAACTGGAAGTCGTAGTCGCCGGAGAGGGCGACCACGGAGCCGTCCGGGTCGGCCGTGGCGACGCCGAGCGCGGCCGGGATCGTCCAGCCGAGCGGACCGGCCTGGCCGCAGTTGATCCAGTGGCGCGGGCGGTAGACGTGCAGCATCTGCGCGCCGGCGATCTGGGAGAGGCCGATGGTGGTGACGTAGCGGGTCTCCGGGCCGAACGCCCGGTTCATCTCCTCGTACACCCGCTGCGGCTTGAGCGGCACGTCGTCGAAGTGGGTCCGGCGCTGGAGGGTGGCCCTGCGCTCCTGGGTGGACGCCGCCCAGGCCGAGCGGTCCTTCAGCCTGCCGGCGTCCTTCAGCTCCCGCGCGACCTCGACGAAGAGCTCCAGCGCCGCCTTGGCGTCCGAGGCGATCCCGAGGTCCGGGGCGAAGATCCGGCCCAGCTGGGTGGGTTCGATGTCGACGTGGACGAAGGTGCGGCCCGCCGTGTAGACGTCGAGCCGGCCGGTGTGGCGGTTGGCCCAGCGGTTGCCGATGCCCAGGACGAAGTCGGACTCCAGGAAGTTCGCGTTGCCGTAGCGGTGCGAGGTCTGGAGGCCGACCATGCCCGCGTTCAGCGGGTGGTCGTCGGGCAGGACGCCCCAGCCCATCAGGGTGGGGACGACCGGGACCCCGGTCAGTTCCGCGAACTCCACCAGGAGGGCGCAGGCGTCGGCGTTGATGATGCCGCCGCCCGCGACGAGCAGCGGCCGCTCGGAGGCGTCGAGCATCTCCACGGCCCGCTCGATCTGCCGGCGGCTCGCGGCCGGCTTGTGGACGGGCAGCGGCTCGTACAGCTCGGGGTCGAACTCGATCTCGGTGAGCTGCACATCGATCGGGAGGTCGATGAGGACCGGCCCCGGCCGGCCCGTGCGCATCAGGTGGAAGGCCTGCTGGAAGACGCCGGGGACCTGCGCGGCCTCCAGGACGGTGGTCGCGGCCTTGGTCACCGGTGCGGCGATCGACGCGATGTCGACGGCCTGGAAGTCCTCCTTGTGCAGGACGGCGGTCGGCGCCTGGCCGGTGATGCAGAGGATCGGGACGGAGTCGGCGACGGCCGAGTAGAGGCCGGTGATCATGTCGGTGCCGGCGGGCCCCGACGTACCGACGCAGACGCCGATGTTCCCGGCCGCGGCACGGGTGTAGCCCTCCGCCATGTGGGAGGCGCCCTCGACGTGGCGGGCGAGGGTGTGGTGCACCCCGCCGGAGGCCTTGAGGGCCGCGTAGAACGGGTTGATCGCCGCACCCGGCACGCCGAACGCGTTACTGACACCTTCGCGCTTGAGGATCTCAACTGCCGCTCGGGCAGCGGTCATACGAGGCATGAGTGCTCCTGCTCGGACCTGGTGGAGTCGGGCTCTGTCGCGCCACCTGAGAGCACCAATTCCGCATTACGGAAAGTTTGTTCTGCTATACGGAATCAATCTAGGGCGGGGTGCGACGGCCGTCAAGGGAGGGCGGACGGCGCTGCTGCCGGAACACGCCCAAGTGCGTGATTCCCTCCCCCTGAGCCTCACTCCTGGTGGACGATGGGGATCCGCGACGCGGTCACCGCCACTGGGGCGGGAGGAAGGGGCAGCACGTGGAGTCCGTACCGGTGCGCTGCCCGGTCTGCCATCGGGAGCACGCCTACGTCACGCCGGTATACCCGTGCCCCTGCGGCTCCCCTACCGCCCCGCCGCTGATGCGCGGAGCACCGGCGGTGCCCATCACGCACCGCACGTGGAACGACGACTGGGTCAGCGTGCGGTGCCACTCCTGCGGGCGCCGCGACCAGTGGCCCCACCCCGAACTCTGCTGCCCGTGCGGCGCGGTGCTGCGGATACCCGTGCGCCCGGTCGCCACGCCGCCGCCCGCCGCGACCGGCCCCTCGCACATACCGCTGCCGCGCACGGCCGCGCATCCGCGGCCCTCGTTCCGGCCCCTGGTGATCCGCACGGCCCGCGACGCGGTGAACACCTCGGCCCTCTACCTGAGGTGGCTGGGCTTCAGCGACGTGGTCCAGCCCGAGGTGCGGCCCAGCTCCCGGATCGACCTCAGGGCCGCCGGCCTCATCGCCCAGGTCGACGCGACGACGCGGCCGACCTCCCTGCGTGACGTCGAGTGCCTCTGGCTGAACGCCCTGAACACCTCGGTGTCCGGCGTACTGTTCTCCCTGGCCGGCTACACGGACGAGGCCCGTTCGCGCGCCGACGGCCTCGCCATCCCGCTGTTCGTCCTGGACCTCACCGGCACGCCCCAGCCGGTGAACGGCCCCGCGGACGAGCTGGTCAGCGTCGGCCCCTGAACGCCCGCACCGGGCACATGATTTCGGTCACCTGTGCTCTGCCAGCCGCATATGTTCGATCTGTTGTCAGTATGAGGACGTACAGTGAAGGCATGGTCTTAACTCCTCGGCTCCCCACCCATTCCACCTCCGCCTTCCTGACCCAGCCCGCCCACCCGTCGGCCGTCGAGGCCAACGAGGCGATCCGCGCGCTCGTCGATTCGCGGGCCGGCCAGGACTGGACGCCCATGGAGGCCGCGGAGTACGAGGTGCTGCTCATCGAGTGGGCGACGGCGACCCAGGGCATAGGCTCCGGAGTCATCGAGGCCGCCTGACCGCGCGGCCCCCGGCGCGGGTCACGCGCCGTAGCCCTCCCGCAGTTCGACCTTCCGTACCTTACCGCTCACGGTCATCGGGAAGGTCTCCAGGATCCGCAGGGCGCGCGGGACCTTGTAGTGCGCCAGCTCCTCCCGGCAGTACGCGGTCAGCTCGTCCAGCGTCGGCGGATCGGCCGGGTCGCGGGGAATGACGCAGGCCAGGATCTCCTCGCCGTACGCCGGGTCCGGCACCCCGACCACCTGCACGTCGGCGATCTTCGGGTGGCCGTGGAGGAACTCCTCGATCTCACGCGGGTACACGTTCTCGCCGCCCCGGATGATCATGTCCTTGATCCGGCCGACGATCTGGACGTAGCCGTCCTCCCGCATCACCGCGAGGTCCCCCGTGTGCATCCAGCGTCCCGCGTCGACGACTTCGGCGGTCCGCTCCGGCTGCTCCCAGTAACCGAGCATCACGCTGTAGCCCCGGGTGCACAGTTCACCGGTCCCGCCGCGCGGCAGGGTCACACCCGTCGCCGGGTCGACCACCTTCACCTCGATGTGCGGCATCACCCGGCCGACGGTGCCCGTGCGGCGCTCCAGGTCGTCGTCCCGGCGGGTCTGGGTGGACACGGGTGAGGTCTCCGTCATGCCGTAGCAGATGGACACCTCCTCCATGTGCATCTCCGTGACGACCCTCTTCATCACCTCGACGGGGCACGGCGATCCGGCCATGATCCCGGTGCGCAGCGAGGAGAGGTCGTACGACGCGAAACCGGGGAGGTCCAGCTCCGCGATGAACATCGTGGGCACGCCGTAGAGCGAGGTGCAGCGCTCCTGCTGGACGGCGGCCAGCACGGCGGCGGGCTCGAAGGCCGGTGCCGGGATGACGATGCAGGCGCCGTGCGAGGTGATGCCGAGGTTTCCCATCACCATGCCGAAGCAGTGGTAGAACGGCACGGGCAGGCAGACCCGGTCCTGTTCGGTGTAGCCGACGTTCTCCCCGACGAAGTAGCCGTTGTTGAGGATGTTGTGGTGGGAGAGGGTGGCGCCCTTGGGGAACCCGGTGGTTCCAGAGGTGTACTGGATGTTGACCGGGTCGTCGCACGACAGCCCGGCCTCACGGGCGGCCAGTTCCTCCGCCGTCACCGACTCCGCGCCGGCCGTCAGCTCGTCCCAGGACGGGTCGCCGATGTAGTGGACGGAGCGCAGTACGGGACAGCGGTCGCGGACCTGGGCGACGAGCGCCCGGTAGTCGCTGGTGCGGTGGGAGAGCGAGGCGATCAGGACGGATATCCCGGCCTGCCCGAGCACGTACTCCAGCTCGTGCGCGCGGTAGGCCGGATTGATGTTGACCATGACGGCGCCGATGCGGGCCGTGGCGTACTGGACGAGGACCCACTCCGGGCAGTTGACGGCCCAGATGCCGACCCGGTCGCCCCGGGCCACCCCGGACGCCATCAGGCCCCGGGCCAGCTCCCCGACGGCGGCGCCGAACCCGGCGTACGTCCAGCGGCGTCCGGACGCCACGTCGACCAGGGCCTCCCGCTCGCCGAAGGCCTCGACCGCCCGGTCCAGGTTGCGTCCGACGGTGTCACCGAGCAGGGGCGTGCCGGCGGCGCCGTGCGCGTAGGAGAGGCCGCTCATCGCAGGTCCCCCTCGTCGAACTCGGTGCCGCTCCCCTGCGCCGTGCGCTCGCGCAGCTCGATCCTGCGGATCTTGCCGGAGACCGTCTTGGGCAGCTCGGCGAACTCCAGCCGGCGGACGCGCTTGTACGGGGCGAGGACCGCCCGGGAGTGCTCGAACAGCACCTTCGCCGTGGCGGGCCCGGGCTCCCACCCCTCGGCCAGCACCACGTACGCCTTCGGGACGGACAGCCGTACGGGGTCGGGGGCGGGCACCACCGCGGCCTCGGCGACCGCCTCGTGCTCCAGCAGGGCGCTCTCCAGCTCGAACGGCGAGATCTTGTAGTCGGAGGCCTTGAACACGTCGTCGGCCCGGCCGACGTAGGTGATGTAGCCGTCCTCGTCCCGTGCGCCGATGTCACCGGTGCGGTAGTAACCGCCCGCCATGGCCTCGGCCGTGCGATCCGGGTCGCCGTGGTAACCCGTCATCAGGCCGACCGGCCGCGCGGACAGGTCGAGGGAGATCTCCCCCTCGGCCGAGCCCGGCTCACCGGTGACCGGGTCCAGCAGTTCGACCCTGTATCCCGGGCTGGGTCGTCCCATCGAGCCCGTCTTCAGCACCTGACCGGGGGTGTTGGCCACCTGGACCGCCGTCTCCGTCTGCCCGAAGCCGTCCCGGATGGTGACGCCCCAGGCGCGCCGGACGCTCTCGATGACCTCGGGGTTGAGCGGCTCACCGGCCGCGACGACCTCGCGCGGGGGCGTCTTCAGCTGCGCCAGGTCGGCCTGGATGAGCATCCGCCAGACCGTGGGCGGTGCGCAGAAGCTGGTGACGGCCGAGCGGTCCATCTCCGCCATGAGCCGGGCGGCGTCGAACCGGGTGTAGTTGAAGATGAAGACGGTGGCCTCGGCGCTCCACGGCGCGAAGAGGTTCGACCAGGCGTGCTTGGCCCAGCCGGGCGAGGAGATGTTGAGATGGACGTCGCCCGGCTTCAGACCGATCCAGTACATCGTCGACAAGTGGCCCACGGGATAGGAGACATGGGTGTGCTCGACGAGCTTCGGGCTCGCCGTGGTGCCCGAGGTGAAGTACAGCATCAGGGGTTCGCAGGCGTCCGTCTCCCGGTCGGGGGTGAAGGTCTCCGCCGCCTCGTCCGCCCCGCTGTAGGAGAGCCAGCCCTCGACGTCGTCGCCGACCGCGATCCGGGTGTAGCCGCCGGGCACCTCGTCGAACTTCGCGGTGTCCGCCGACCGGACGAGGACGTGGCGGACCCGGCCGCGCTCCACCCGGTCGCGCAGGTCGACCGGGCCCAGCAGGGGTGTGGCGGGGATGACGACGGCGCGCAGCTTCATGGCGGCCAGCGCCGTCTCCCACAGCTCGACCTGGTTGCCGAGCATGACGAGGATCCGGTCACCCGCCGCCACCCCCTGCTCCCGCAGCCAGTTCGCGGCCCGGTCGGAGCGTGCGGCCATCCGGGCGAAGGACACCTCGGTCCGGCCGCCGTCCTCCTCCACGATGTGCAGGGCGGTGCGGTCGTTGCCCTCGGCGATGACGTCGAACCAGTCGAGGGCCCAGTTGAAGTAGTCGGGCCGGGGCCAGCTGAACCCCTCGTACGCCGCGGTGTAGTCCTCACGGTGCTCGATCAGGAAGTCCCGGGCAGCCCGGAACGTCTCCGTCGCACTCGTAGCCGGCATGTGCCCTCCTCGTCGCGAAACCCGTCCATTACCATCATGTGAACAGTGACCCAGATCTCACCACCCCCGAACGGGGGTGGGTCCGACAGGACGGAGCACCGTCGGCGTGGCGGAACCGGGCGAGGCGACCGAGCTGCGGGCGGCCCTGCTCAGGCTGCGCCGGTCGAGCGGGCTGCCGGTGGTGTTCGGCGGGCTGCTGTCCGACTCCCGCCACGCACTGATCGCCGAGCTGAGCGGGGCGCAGACGCCCGCGCTGCGCGGGCTCGTCATCTCGGCGGGGAGCGGACTGGGCGGCAAGGCGATCGCCCTGTCGAGGCCGTGCGCGGTCTCGGACTACACCTCCTCGCGCCACATCAGCCACGAGTACGACACGGCCGTCGCGGCGGAGGGCCTGCGCTCGGTCGTCGCCGTGCCCGTCGTCGTCCGCCGGACGGTGCGCGGGGTGCTGTACGGGGCGCTGCGCGAACCGCTCACGCTCGGGGACCGCACGTTCGACGTGGCGGCGTCGGCGGCCCGGGACGTGGAGCAGGCCCTGGCCGTCCGCGACGAGGTGCAGCGCCTCCTCGCGGTCACCCGGGAGCGGACCGGCGAGCCGGGCAGGGACCCCGGCACCTGGGAGGACGTCCGCGAGGCCCATCGTGAGCTGCGCGCCCTCGCCCCGAGGATCGCGGACCCGGCCCTGCGCGGTGAACTGCTCGCGGTGTGCGGGCGGCTCGCGTCGGCCTCGGGGGCGGAGCGGACCCCGGAGGCCGGGCGGGTGCGGCTGGCGCCGCGCGAGGTGGACGTGATCGCCTGCGTCGCGTCGGGTGCCACGAACGCCGTGGCGGCCGAACGGCTGGGACTGCGGCCGGAGACCGTGAAGGGCTACCTGCGGTCGGCGATGCGCAGGCTGGGGGCGCACACCCGGCTGGAGGCGGTGGTGGCGGCCCGCCGCGCGGGCCTGCTCCCGTGAGCGGACCCCGGGGCGGGCGAGGGGGGCGTCTCAGTCCCCGGAGCCGACGAACGTGTCGAAGCGGACGTCGCGGACCGACGCCGTGGACATCACCGTCTGCAGGTGCAGGGCCTCCTGGGTGATCTCCTCACGGACGGCACGGCCGGGCTCGCCCAGGGTCTGGACCGTGACGACGGCGGTGTCCCCGCTCTCGTCCAGGCGCCAGAGCGCGGCGAGGAACCCGTCGGCCAGGACGGACCCGTAGGACTGGTTGCCCAGGCCGTTGCGTCCCTTGTACGCGGGCGGGATGACCCGGGTGCGGTCGGCGTGGCCCAGCAGGACGTTGTCGAACTCGGGGAGGAACCGCACCGGCGCCGGGGTCCCGGGGTCGGGGCGCGGGGCGTCGGGCAGGTCGAAGAGTTCGACGCCGTCGTCGTCGCGGAAGGTGACCAGCCGGGGCCGCAGGCGGTCGAACACCTCGCGCATCCGGGTGAGCCCGGCCCAGGTCTGCATGTCCTTCACGGAGGCCGGTCCGAAGGCCCCGAGGTAGCGCAGTACGGTCGCGTCCGGCGAGGCGGCCGGCCGGGTGGGGCTGTCGAGCCAGTGCTCGGCGGTCGTCAGGGCGACCTGCCCGCTGCGCCCCCAGAGTCCGCGCGGGGTGACCTGGACCAGCGGCAGCCGGCAGCGTGCGGCGACCGCGAGTGCGCGGGGGTCGGCGTCCGGCCAGTGCGGGAGCAGTTCCTCCCTCAACTCCTTCATGGTGCGCGGCCGTTCCTCGACGAGCTCCCTGGCGAGCGCGGCCAGCCGGTCCAGGTCCACGCCGGTGAGCCCGCTCCGGAACATGTGCAGCTCGCGGTCGCGCGCGGGCTGGACCAGGGGGCGCAGCGTGAGGGCGTCCTCGGCGGTGTGGGTGTGGATGGTGGAGCGCAGGGTGACGATCCTGACCAGTTCGCGCGACTCCATGAGCGCCGCGAGCGCGGCCGGGTCGAAGCCCTCCAGCCGGGAGAAGAGCTGGAAGTAGGGCGGCCTGGTGTTCTGGGCCTGGAGGCCGACCAGCCGGCCGACGGCCTCCTTCACCGGGACGGCCGCCCGGCGGAGCAGCAACTGGCGTTCCAACGTTGCCCTGTTGAGTGCGCGGGTGGAGAGCACGGGAGCGTTCTTGGCGGCCATGGTCCGCAGCGTACGCGGACCCGGTGACAGCGTCCCGCGACCGGCGACACTCGCGGAGGCGCGGCACCACGGGCAGGGCGGCGGCGCCCTCCATGATGGGGTGGTGATCAGCGTCCTGTTCGCCGTCCTGACCGCGCTCAGCAACGGCACCGCCTCGGTGCTGCAACGCCGCGCCGCCCTCCGCGTGCCCGACGACGAGGCGATGCACCTGTCGCTGATCGGGCACCTGCTGCGGCAGAAGGTGTGGCTCGGCGGGATCGGTCTCGTGATCGTCGCGGCGGTCTGCCAGGCGGTGGCGCTGGCCACGGGACCCATCGCCGTGGTCCAGCCGATCTTCGTGATCGAGCTGCCCGCGACGCTGCTCGTCGCGGGGTTCGTCCTGCGGGTGGGGGTACCGCGCCCGGTCTGGTACGGGGTGGCGGCCGTCACGCTGGGGCTGGCCCTCGGCATGGCGGCGGCGGCGCCGGGCGGCGGCAGCGAGAACGTCCAGGGGGCGGCCTGGGTCCCGGCGCTGGTACTCACCGGGATCTTCGAGGCCGCCCTGATCGCCTCGGCCCTGGGCACCTCGGGGAACGTACGGGCCGCACTGCTGGGCCTGGCCGCCGCGTGCGGGTACGCGCTGACCGCCGCGCTGATGAAGGACGCGATGTCGCGGCTGAACGACGGCGGCGCGGCGGCCCTGCTGACGGCGTGGCAGCTGTACGCCACCGCGGCGGCCGGCGTGGGTGCGCTGTTCCTCCTCCAGAACGCGTTGCAGGCCGGCTCGCTGGTGGCGGTGCAGCCGATGCTGACGCTCGGGGACGCGCTGATCAGCATCACCTACGGCGTGACCCTGTTCGGGGAGGAGCTGCGCACCGGGTGGTGGGTGCTGCCCCAGCTGATCGGTCTGGTCCTGATCGCCGTGGGCTGCGTGGTCCTCGCCCGCTCCCCGCTGGCGACCGCGAACACGGCGCCCTCACGCGTGAGATGAACGGGTCAGGGGCGCCCGCGTGCCGGGACCTCCTCACCGGACGGCACCGGCCCGGGCGGGGTGCCGTCACCGAAGGGCCGGCCGCCCAGGGCCTCCCGGTGGTGCGGGGTCGCCCACCCCGACAGGTCGGGGCCGGCCGGCACGATGCCGGTCGGGTTGATGCCGGTGTGCACCTGGTAGTAGTGCCGCTTGATGTGGTCGAAGTCGACGGTGTCGCCGAAGCCCGGGGTCTGGTAGAGGTCGCGCACGTACGCCCACAGGACGGGGTCCTCGGCCAGCTTGGAGCGGTTGCACTTGAAGTGCCCGTGATAGACGGCGTCGAAGCGCACCAGCGTGGTGAACAGCCGGATGTCGGCCTCGGTGATCGTGTCCCCGACGAGGTAGCGCTGCCCGGCGAGGCGCTCGGAGACCAGGTCGAGGCGGCGGAAGACATCGGCGTACGCCGCTTCGTACTCGGCCTGTCCGGCGGCGAACCCCGCGCGGTAGACCCCGTTGTTGACGTCCCGGTAGATGCCGTCCATCACCGTGTCGATCTCGTCGCGCAGCCGCTCCGGGTAGAGGTCGGGGGCGCCGGGGCGGTGCAGGGCGGCCCACTCGGTGGCGAGGTCCAGCGTGATCTGCTGGTAGTCGTTGGTGACCAGGGCTCCGGTCGGCACGTCCACGACGGCGGGCACGCTGACCCCGCCGGGGTAACCCCGCTCCCGTGCGTCGTACGCCTCGCTCAGGTAGCGGATGCCGAGCACCGGATCCCTGCCGCCCTCGTCGAGGGTGAAGCGCCAGCTGCGGTCGTCCTGGATGGGGTCGGCGACGGCCAGGGAGAGGGCTTCCTCCAGCCCGAGCAGCCGGCGTGAGACCAGGGCCCTGCTCGCCCAGGGGCAGGCCCGGCTGACGACCAGCCGGTAGCGGCCGGCCTCGACGGGCCAGCCGTCCCGGCCGTCGGCGGTGACGCGGTCGGCGAAGTGGCTGCGGGAGCGCTTGAACGGCTTGTGGCCGTACGCGGTGTTCCCGCCCTGCTCCCGGTCCTCGGTGTCGCTGCTCATGGTGTTCCCCTCGGGGCGTCGGTGGTGTCGGACGTCTCGGCGGGTCTCCTTCCCCGCCTGCCCGCCACGACATCGGCCAGTGCCACGATCAGGCCCGCGAGGACGAACGCGACCGAGACGAGGAGCCCGTGGTCGTAGGCCGCCGGCCAGTCGCCGTGGCCCAGCCGGGCGAAGAAGACCGAGCCGACCGCGGCGATCCCGATGGCCGAGCCGACGCGCTGGCTGGTCTGGAGGGTTCCGCCGGCACTGCCCGCGTTGTGGACCGGCACCTCGGAGAGGGTGAGCGTCTGGTTGGGCGCGATGACCAGCCCGCTGCCGAGGCCCGCCAGCAGCAGCGGGGCGGCCATGGCCAGCCCGGCGCCCCTGCCCGGCACCAGGTGCGCGGCCAGCGCCGTCAGTCCGAGCCCGACGGCCACCATGGTGAGCCCCACGACGATCAGGGGCCGCCCGAAGCGGCCGACGAGCCGGCCGCCGATGCTCGCCGACGCCCCCGCGCCCAGGGCGAACGGGGTGATGGCGAGCCCGGCCTCCAGGGCGCTGTAGTGCAGCCCCGACTGGAGGTACAGCGTGCTGATGAAGAAGATCGAGGTGAAGCCGGCGAAGTAGAGCAGGATCATCAGACAGCCCAGCCAGAACGACCTCAGCCGGAAGAGTGACAGGTTCAGCACCGGCTGGACGTTCCGCCGGGCGCAGCGCGACTCCCAGGCGACGAACGCCGTGAGCAGGACCGCGGCCACCACCACGAGCAGCCACTTGGCGTCGCCCGGCCACTGCTGGGCCTGGACGAACGGCAGCAGCAGGGACAGGACCCCGGCGCCCAGCAGCAGGACGCCCACCGGGTCCAGGTCGCGCGGGCGCACCCGGGTCGCCGAGGGGGTGTCGGGGAGCAGCCGCCGGGCCAGCAGGAGGCAGACGATCCCGATCGGCAGGTTGACGTAGAACACCCAGCGCCAGCCCTCGTGCGGCCCCGCCCCCTGGATCAGGATGCCGCCCAGGAGGGGGCCGACGGCGGTGGAGATGCCGACCACGGTGCCGAACATGCCGAACGCCCGGCCCCGCTCGCGTCCTGAGAACATCTGCTGGATCAGGGCGGAGATCTGCGGCGAGAGCAGCCCGCCCGCCGCGCCCTGGATCAGACGGGCGATGACGAGCCAGAGGCTGGACTGGGCCGCCCCGCAGGCGGCGGAGGCCAGGGTGAAGAGGGTCAGCCCCGCCATGAACACCGCGCGCCTGCCCCGAGCGTCACCGAGGCGTCCGCCGGGGATGAGGACGAGCCCGAAGGCGAGCGCGTAGCCGGACAGGACCCACTGGAGGTCGGACTCGGGGGTGTCGAGGCCCTCCTTGATGGAGGGCAGCGCCACGTTGACGATGGAGACGTCCAGCAGCGTCATGAAGCCCGCCACCAGGCAGACGGCGAGGGCGCGCCAGCGACGGGGGTCGTTCGGGCCGGTACCGGGCTTGCCGGTGGCCTCGTGCTCCGTGCTCTCTGCCATGGTCCGCACCCTAGAGCGCGTCCGTCCGGACCTCCTCCCGGGCGCGCCGTGCGGCGGTACGGGGCGCCCCCGTCGGCGGCGGAGGCCACCGTTCCGGCGTGCACGGCCCCATCGGGGGTACCGAAGGGTCATGACTACCGGCAAAACGAGCGTTCTGGTACTGGACTGCGCCGAGCCCCTCGAGCTCGCGGACTTCTATGCGAACCTCCTCGACGCCGAGACGCGGATCGGGGACGATCCGGACTTCGTCGAGATCGTCGGAAACACCGGTGTGCACCTGGCCGTCCGCCGTGACCACGGCTACGCACCGCCGAGCTGGCCGCGCCCGGAGGACTCCCTGCAAGCGCATCTGCGGGTCCTGGTCGACCCCGGGGACATGGACGAGGCCGAGCGCGAGGCGATAGGCCTCGGAGCCCGGCCCGTGGACACGGGGGACAGCAACAGCGGTCCCCGGGACGTCCGGGTGTACACCGATCCCGCCGGGCACTCCTTCTCCCTCGCGGTGTACCCGGCGCGGCCGGTACAGGCCCGCTGACGGTGCGTCCGCCGCCCTCCCGCACCCGGGACGGCGGCGGACGCACCCGTGCGGAGCGCCGACGGACGTGGGAGCGGCGTCCACGATCCGCCCCGTGCCCGTGAACCGCCTTACCGGTGCCCGGCTGCCCGGCTGCCCGGCTGCCCGGCTGCCCGGCTGCCCGGCTGCCCGGCTGCCCGGCTGCCCGTGAACTGCCTTACCGCGTGCAGGGTTTCGTGTGTCCGCCTGTCCGCGTACCCGCGGACCCGCGGACCCGCGTGGACCGTGGGCAGCCGCGCCGGCGGTCCGGTGGCGCTCCCACAGCCTCCCCCGGCGGGCGCGCGGAGAACGGGCGCGGACCCGGCGGGCGTGCGCGGGCGGGACCGGGCCGGACGGCGCACGCCCGCGCCGAACCGAGCCGCACGAGTGCGGCGATGTCGCCCGGAATTAACCTCCGGTCTCTTGCCACGACCGTTCTACGCGCATAGTTTTTGGCCCCTCACTACACATTTGGGGTTCCCGTGCACATAGCCAGACCCGGCTCCGCTCTGCTGGCCACCGCCGTCGCCGTGACGCTGTCGGTGACCGCGCTGCCCGCCGCCTTCGCGGCACCGTCGTCGTCCGCCGTCATCTCCGAGGTGTACGGCGGCGGGGGCAACTCGGGCGCGACGCTGACCCGTGACTTCATCGAGCTGGCCAACGCGGGCCAGAGTTCCTTCGCCCTGGCCGGCTACAGCGTCCAGTACCTGCCGGGTACCCCCTCCGCGGGATCGCTGTGGCAGGTCTCCGAGCTGTCCGGCGCCGTCGCTCCCGGCGGCCGCTACCTCGTCGCCCAGGCCGCCGGCACCGGCGGCACGGTGGCCCTGCCCACCCCCGACGCGACCGGGACGACCGCGATGTCCGCGACGAGCGGCACCGTCGCCCTCGTCTCCGGCACCACGCCGCTGACCTGCAAGACCGCGGCGGACTGCGCCGCCGACACCCGGATCGTCGACCTCGTCGGCTACGGCACCGCGGTCGTACGGGAGGGCAGCGGCCCCGCGACGGGTGCCTCCGCCACCGCCTCCGTGGCACGCGGCACGTCCCTCGCGGACACCGACGACAACGCCGCCGACCTGGCCCCGGGCACCCCGACGCCCGTCAACGCGGCGGGCGAGAGCGCCGGCGGATCGGAGCCGGGTGAGCCTGGTGAGCCCGGTGGGCCGACCGAGCCCGGCACCGTGCGGGTGCACGACATCCAGGGCACGACCCGCGTGTCGCCGCTCGCCGGACAGTCCGTCACCGGGGTGCCGGGCGTCGTCACCGGCGTACGGGCCACCGGTTCGCGCGGCTTCTGGATCCAGGACACCGTGCCGGACGCCGACCCGCGCACGAGCGAGGGCGTGTTCGTCTACACCGGTTCCGCCGCCCCGACCGTCGCCGTCGGCGACTCGGTGCTGGTCAGCGGCAAGGTGGCCGAGTACTACCCCGGCACCGGAACCCAGTCGCTCACGCAGATCACCGCCCCGCTGACCACGGTGCTGTCCTCCGGCAACCCGCTGCCGGCGCCGGTCGTCCTGAACGCGGCCTCGGTGCCGAACGCCTACGTGCCGACGGCCGCGGGCGGTTCGATCGACGCCCTGCCCCTCGAACCGGCGAAGTACGCCCTGGACCTGTACGAGTCGCTCGAGGGCACCCGCGTCACGATGGCCGACACCCGGGTGACGGGCGCAACGACCGCGTACGACGAGGTCTGGGTGACGGTGAAGCCCAAGGAGAACCCGACCCGGCGCGGCGGCACCCTGTACGCCTCCTACACGGACCAGAACACCGGCCGCCTCAAGGTGATGTCGCTGAACGCGGCACAGCCCGTCCCCGCGGCGAACGTCGGCGACGTACTGACCGGCTCCACGACCGGCGTCGTCGACTACGCGTCCTACGGCGGCTACAACGTCCAGGCCACCGAGCTGGGCAAGCTGAAGGACAACGGCCTGAAGCGCGAGGTGACGCGGAAGCAGAAGAGCAAGGAGCTCGCCGTCGCCACGTACAACGTGGAGAACCTCGACGCGAACGACGAGCAGGCCAAGTTCGACACGCTCGCCCGGGGCGTCGCGGTCAGCCTCTCCTCCCCCGACATCGTGTCCCTGGAGGAGATCCAGGACGACAACGGTGCGGTCAACGACGGCACCGTGGGCTCCGAGGCCACCCTGAAGCGCTTCACGGACGCGATCGTCGCGGCGGGCGGCCCCAGGTACTCCTGGCGCTACATCGCCCCCCAGGACGGCCGGGACGGCGGCGAGCCCGGCGGCAACATCCGCAACGTCTTCCTCTTCAACCCCCACCGGGTCGACTTCACGGACCGCGCGGGCGGCGACGCCACGACCGCCGTGAACGCGGTGAAGACCAAGAAGGGTGCCGCGCTCTCCGTCTCGCCCGGCCGCATCAACCCCACGAGCACGGCCTGGGACAACAGCCGCAAGCCGCTGGTGGGCGAGTTCCGCTTCCGGGGCGAGTCGGTCTTCGTCATCGCCAACCACTTCGCGTCCAAGGGCGGCGACCAGTCCCTGCACGGTCGCTTCCAGGAGCCGGTGCGCAGCTCCGAGACGCAGCGCGTGCGGCAGGCGACGGAGGTCAACACCTTCGTCACCTCGCTGCTGAAGGCGGACAAGTCGGCCCGGGTCGTCACGCTCGGCGACCTGAACGACTTCGCCTTCTCCCCCACGGTGAAGGCGCTGACCAGCGGCAAGGTCCTCAAGCCGCTGATCACCACGCTGCCCGCGGGTGAGCAGTACAGCTACGTCTACGACGGCAACTCCCAGACGCTGGACCACATCCTGACCAGCCCCGGCATCAGCCGCTTCGACTACGACGTGGTGCACATCAACGCCGAGTTCGCCGACCAGGCGAGCGACCACGACCCGCAGGTCGTGCGGATCGACGTGAAGGGGAAGGGACCGCAGCACTGACCCCCGCCGGGTGGCGGCCACGGCCGCCACCCGGACCCCCGTCCGTTCGACGGGCCGTATCGCTACCCTCCCCCGCATGACCGCCGACGCAGCTCCCCCCGCCGAGATCCCGCCGCCCTCAGGACCCCTGCGCCCGACCGCCTCCGCACGGACCGGGCAGCGCCCGGTCGGCAGCGCCCGCGTCAGCGGCGGCTTCTGGGCCGCGCGGCGCCGCACCAATGCCGGGGTCAGCATTCCGCAAGGGCCCCGCCGGCTGGAGGACGCCGGGAACCTGGCCAACCTCCGGGCGGCCGCGGACGGCGGCGGTGACTTCACCGGGGACTTCCCCTTCCAGGACTCCGACGTCCACAAGTGGCTCGAAGCGGCGTCCTGGCAGCTCGCCGAGACGCCGGACGACGACCGGCTCCGCGCGGACACCGAGGCGTTGACCGCGCTGCTCGCCGCCGCGCAGGACGCGGACGGCTACCTCCAGACGCACTACCAGGTCGCCCGCCCCGGCCGGCGCTGGCAGGAGCTCGACTGGGGCCACGAGCTGTACTGCGCCGGGCACCTGATCCAGGCCGCCGTCGCCCACCACCGGGCCACCGGCGGCACCGCACTCCTGGACATCGCGCGGCGCTTCGCCGCCCACATCGACGCGGTGTTCGGGCCCGGCCGGCCCGTCGACGGGGTCTGCGGACACCCCGGGATCGAGACCGCGCTGGTCGAGCTGTACCGCGAGACCGGTGAACGGCGCTGGCTGGACCTCGCCTCGTACTTCGTCGAGCGGCGCGGCCACGGGCTGCTGGGCGACGGCGACAAGAGCTTCCCCGGCGCGGGCTACTGGCAGGACCACGTGCCCGTGCGGGAGGCGGGGACCGTGACCGGGCACGCCGTGCGCCAGCTGTACCTGCTGGCCGGCGTCACCGACCTCGCCGCCGAGACGGGGGACGCCGGGCTGCGGGAGTCCGCGGTACGGCTCTGGGACGCGATGACGGAGTCGAAGACCTACCTCACCGGCGGCCTGGGCGCCCGGCACGAGCTGGAGTCCTTCGGCGACCCCTACGAACTGCCGCCGGACCGGGCGTACAACGAGACGTGCGCCGCCATCGCCTCCGTCCAGTGGAGCTGGCGCCTGGCCCTGCTGACCGGCGAGGCCCGCTACTCGGACCTGATCGAGCGCACCCTGTTCAACGGCTTCGCCGCCGGGTGCGGCCTGGACGGCGACAGCTGGCTGTACGTCAACCCGCTCCAGGTGCGCGAGGGTTACGAGGGCCACCGCGACGACCAGTCGGCGCGGCGCACCCCGTGGTTCCGCTGCGCGTGCTGCCCGCCGAACGCCATGCGCCTGCTGGCCTCGCTGCCCCACTACGTGGCCGGCACCGACGGCGACGGCGTACACCTCCACCAGTACGCGACCGGCAGCTACGGCCCCGTGTCCGTGGAGACGGACTACCCCTGGGACGGCCGGATCGCGGTGACCGCCGAGGAGGCCGGCACCTGGACGCTGTCGCTCCGCGTCCCGGCGTGGGCATCGGGAGCCACGCTGGACGGCGAGCCGGCCGAGAGCGAGGCGGGCTGGCTGCGGGTGCGCAGGCAGTGGACACGCGGCGAGCGGGTCGTCCTCGATCTGCGGCTGCGGCCCCGGCTCACCCTCCCCGACCCGCGCGTCGACGCCGTACGCGGCTGCGCCGCACTCGAGTTCGGCCCGCTCGTCTACTGCCTGGAGTCGGCCGACCAGCCCCGCAGGCTGGACGAGGTGCTCCTGCACGCGGGTACCGCGCTGGAGACGGAGCACCGCCCCGGGCTGCTCGGCGGTGTCACGGTGGTACGGGCCGGGGAGCTCACCGCTGTGCCGTACGCGGTGTGGGCGAACCGGGGCCCGGGGGCGATGCGGGTGTGGATCCCGCTGGGGTGACCTCCCCGGCCCGCGCCTGATGCGGGAGCCGGGCCGCGGCGGGGCCGAGCGGCCGGTCCGTGAAGAAGCGGGTCACCAGGTCCGCGACCTCGTCGGACCGCTCCAGCACGACCCAGTGGTCGGACTCCGGCAGCGTGAGGAAGCGGCTCCCCTGGATCGTCCCGGCGAACTCCCGCTGCCGCTCCGGCGACGTCACCGTGTCGTGCTCACCGGCGAAGACCAGGGCCGGTACGCCGGACAGCCCGCCGGAGAAGTCGGGCCGGTCCGCTAGCGCCCGCCGCAGCGACTCGGCGGCGTGCTCCGAGTGGGCGAGGGCGTGCAGGAAGGAGCGCCGCACATAGCGCCGGGCGAGCTCCCTGCGGTGGACGGGCCGGTCCGGGTCCAGGCACATCAGCCCGTCGGCGGCCAGCGTCGCGAAGCCCTCCGCGTCGCCCTCGGCGAGCGCCCGGGTCGCCCGGTGCCAGTGGGCCCGCCGGTCCTCACCGATGTGGGTGGGGACGCCCCCGAGGACGAGCCGGGCGACGCGCCCCGGGTCGTGCTGTGCGCAGCCGAAGGCGATGGCCGCGCCGTAGGAGAAGCCGAAGAGGTTGATCCGGGAGACACCCAGGTCGTCGAGGATCCCGGTGACCGCCGCGCGCAGCACGGGCGCGCTGGGGCCGGGCGGCAGGGGGTCGGCCGAGCCCATGCCGGGCAGGTCCGCGGTCACCACGTCGGCGACCGGGCCCAGGTGCTCGTCCATCTGGGGCCAGCCGAACATGCCCTGCAACGCGCCGCCGATGACGAGCACCGGTTCGGTGGACGGGCCTGCGCCGGCGGCGGGGTCACGGGGCAGCAGGCGGTAGCCGTAGCGCACCCCGTCCACGCTCAGCGACCGGATGATCTCCTCGGGCACGGTGCTCCTCGTTTCCGGTCAGGCTCTGGTGAGCACGAGCGCCGCGTTGTGGCCGCCGAAGCCGAGCGACGTCTTGACGGCGCAGTCGAACGCGGCGTGCCTGGCTTCCTTGCTCACCACCTCGACGGGGACCGCCGGGTCGGGGGCGTCGAGGTTGCCGGTCGGCGGGACGAGCTGGTGCTGGAGCGCCAGGACGGTCAGGGCCGTCTCGATGCCGCCCGCGGCACCCAGCGTGTGCCCGGTCATGGCCTTCGTCGAGGTGACGAGGGGGTGTTCGCCCAGTACCCGGCGCAGCATGACCGCCTCGATGAGGTCGTTGGCGACGGTCGACGTGCCGTGGGCGTTGACGTGGCCGATGTCGGGGGCGTCGATGCCCGCGTCGGCGAGGGCGGTCCGCAGTGCGCGCTCGATGCCGAGGCCGTCGGGGTCGGGGGCGACGGCGGAGTGGGCGTCGCTGGAGGCCCCGTAGCCGGCCACCCGGGCGCGGACCCTGGCGCCGCGGGCCCTGGCGTGCTCGGGGCGTTCCATGACGAGGAGGCCGGCGCCCTCGCCGACGACGAAGCCGTCGCGGTGCGTGTCGAAGGGGCGGCAGGCGGCCTGGGGGTCCTCGCGCCGGGTGGAGACGGCCCGCATCTGGCAGGCGCTGGCGATCAGGAGCCGGGAGCGGACCGACTCGGCGCCGCCCGCGACGACGATGTCGCAGGCCCCGGTGCGGAGCATCTGGTGGGCCGTGCCGATGGCGACGGTGCCCGACGAGCAGGCCGTGGAGACTGCCTGGCTCGGGCCGTGCACGCCCAGGGACATGGCGACGCTGCTGGCGGCTCCGTTGACGACGGTCAGCGGGGCGAGTTTCGGGGAGACGCGCCGTGCGCCGCGCTCGGTGAGGGTGGTGTGCTGTTCGTCGTAGAACGGCAGGCCGCCGTGGGCGGAGCCGATGACGACGGCGACCCGCCCGCTGTCCCACGCCGAGGGATCGAGTCCGGCGTCCGCGACCGCCTCGCGGGCGGCGATCACGGCGAGCTGCGAGAAGCGGTCCATCAGGCGCTGCGCGGCGACGCCCAGGACGGCCTTCGTGTCGAGGCCGTCGACGGTGTACATGAAGTCGCAGGGCAGGCCGTCGAGTTCCGGAAGGTGCCCCACCGAAGGGGCGACCGCCGTGTCGCACACCCCCCGCCAGGCACGGTCGGCTCCCACTCCGGCGGCGGTGACCAGCCCGATGCCGGTCACGGCGGCGCTGAACGGCTCGATCCCGGGCCGGGCGGTCCTGCGGGCGAGCGGCCCCCGGCCGGTCACGCGCCGGCCTTGCCGCACACGGCCTCGATCAGATGGCCGACGGTGTCACGCGACGACAGGACGACGTCCTCCAGATCGATGTCCATCCGGTCCTCGATGAGGAGCCGGAGCTCCTCCAGGGCGAGCGAGTCCAGCCGCAGCGAGCGGAGCGGCATCTCGGGCCGGATGGACTCCGGATCGGTTCCGAACCTGGTGACGAGCAAGGCGCTGATCTCTTCCGAGGTGCTCATGGGGACGCTCCTCCGCTCTCGGTACGCGGTGACGCCGGCCGCGTGGGGGGTGAGGTGGCCATCGGGGACGCCGGCTGCTCGGGAGGGACCCTTTATACGCCTTCACGGCCGCCGTTCCCGACCCCGTTCCCCCGTGAGGAGGGGGGATGGGCAGGTGTACGAATTCACCGTGCCGGGACGGCGGGTGACACGACGGGCACGGGCGTACGGACGTACGGACACCGGGAGCCGGCGGACACCGGGAGGCGGCGGACACCGGGAGGCGGCGGACGGGCCCGGCCGCACCGGCCGGCCGGGGCAGAGTGCGGCCCCACCGCCCGGCCCGCCCCCCGGTACCGGGGCAGGGCCGCGCACCACGGGCCCGCCCGGACGCGTGCGGTACCGCTGACCTGCACCGGACCGGAGGGGGCGACAGCCCCGACGGACAGCCCAACGGGACTCCCCGTGAGCCGACTTGAGCCGTAGGATCCGCGATCATGACCTTCGAAACGGTGTACGCCGACGCGCCCGCCCCCGACGGGCCCGCCCTCTTCCCGACCATGTCCACCATGCGCGCCATGCGCCGCCTCAAGCCGGACGCCGTGCCGGACGAGACGATCGACCAGCTCATACAGGCCGCCGTCTGGGGACCCAGCGGCGGCAACATGCAGTGCTACGAGTACGTGGTGGTCACCGACCGCACGGTGATGGCCCGCCTGGCCCCGCTGTGGAAGCGGTGCGTGGACGCCTACCTCGCGACGACCGGCAAGCACGCGCCGAAGGGCATGGACGACGCGGCGTACGGGCGGATGGTGGCGGCGATCGAGCACCAGCGCGACCACTTCGCGGACACACCGGCGCTGATCATCCCCTGCTACAAGTTCCCCGAGCCGCGGTTCGACGAGGAGGGCCTGGGGATCTACGCCGAGTCGCTCGGCCCGGCGGGTCTCGCGCGCATGACGGACACGCAGACGCGCTTCCAGGCGCTCGCGGAGGGTTCCTGCGTCTACCCGGGGGTCCAGAACGTGCTGCTCGCGGCACGGGCCCTGGGGCTCGCGGCCAACCTCACCATCTGGCACCTGATGCTGGAGCAGGAGTGGAAGGACGCCCTCGGGATCCCCGCGGACACGCACACCTTCGCGGCCATTCCGGTGGGGTGGCCGCAGGGCAACTTCGGACCGGTCCGCCGCCGCCCGGTGGCCGATGTCGTCCACCGGAACCGCTGGTAGCCGCAGCCGCGCGCCGTCACCCGCCGCCCGGGTGACGGCCGACCGGGCCGCACCCTGCTGTCTCCCAACTCCATTGGAGTGAAAGGGATTTGGACACGCGAGGGTGTCATTGTCATGCCCTGAGCGGATGGATAGCCTGTGCGGGCTCAGCGGCCCTCGGCCCACCCCACCCGGTCCGTCGGCCCCCTCTCCCCCACAGACCTGGAGCAGGTATGCCCCGACGCACCGCCGGCCACACCCGAGGCCGCGCAGCCGTTCTGGCCTCTCTCACCGTCACCGCCCTCGTCGCCGGCCACCCGGCGGGCGCCGCCCCCGCCGAGGCGGACTCCATGAACCGGGCCCTCGACCGGGCCGCCGAGGAGTACGACGTACCGCGTGACCTGCTCGCCGCCGTCGGCTACGGCGAGACGCACCTGAACGGGCACGCCGGGCAGCCCAGCCAGGACAGCGGCTTCGGCGTGATGCACCTCGTCAGCAACCCCGTCAACCACTCCCTGGAGAAGGCCTCGGCCCTCACCGGCGAGTCGGCGGCCGAGCTGCGCGAGGACACCGGCACCAACATCCTGGGCGGCGCCGCCGTGCTGCGCGACCACGCCGACGCCCTGGGCCTGGACAAGGCCCGGCGGGCGGACATCGACGCCTGGTACCCGGCCGTGGCCCGCTACAGCGGCGCCGAGGGCGCGGTCTCCGCGCTCTACGCGGACACCGTCTACACCTTCCTCGCCGAGGGCCTGCGGGCCACCGTGGCCGGCGGCGAGCGGGTCTCGGTCACCTCCCGCCCCGTCTCCCCCGACAAGGGCCCCCTCGCCAAGGCCGACGTGACCGCCCAGAGCCCGGACTACCCCCCGGCACTGTGGGTGGCCGCCAACTCCGCGAACTTCGCGACGGGCCGCACGGCGACGGTGGACAAGGTGGTCATCCACGTCATGCAGGGCTCGTACGCCGGGACCATCAGCTGGTTCCAGAACGCGACGTCGAAGGTCAGCTCCCACTACGTGGTCCGCTCCTCGGACGGCCAGATCACCCAGATGGTGCGCGACAGGGACACCGCGTACCACGCCAAGAGCGCGAACGCCTCGTCGCTCGGGATCGAGCACGAGGGCTTCATCGACGACCCGTCGTGGTTCACGGACACGATGTACCGCTCGTCGGCGGCGCTGACGAAGTACCTGTGCGACCGCTACGGCATCCCCAAGGACCGATCGCACATCATCGGGCACAGCGAGGCCCCCGGCAACGACCACACCGACCCGGGCGCCAACTGGAACTGGACCTACTACATGCAGCTCGTGGGCGGCGCCGCGGGCGGGGCCGAGGGCGCCGACGGGCTCAGCTTCTCCTCGTACTCGACCCAGCGGACCGGCTCGACGGGCGCCCAGGTGAAGGCCCTCCAGACCCTGCTCGACCAGCAGGGCTACGAGGCGGGCGCGGTGGACGGCGTCTTCGGCTCCGCGACCGGGAGCGCCGTGACGGCGTTCCAGACCGCGCGCGGCCTCGGAGCCGACGGGATCGTCGGGCCGAAGACCTGGACCGCGCTGCTCTCCGCCGGCACCACCCCGACGCTCGCGACGGGCGCCTCCGGCGACACGGTGAAGCGGCTGCAGCGTTCCCTGACCGCCGCACTCGGCACGGCGGTGACCGCCGACGGCATCTTCGGCGCGAACACGGACAAGGCCGTCCGCTCCTACCAGAGCACGCGGGGCCTGTCGGCCGACGGCAGCGTGGGCGCCGCCACCTGGGCCGCGCTCCAGTCCGGGCGCTGACCCTCCGCCCGCCGGACTCCGCCCCGCCCGTACCCGTGTCCCGGCCGCGCCGCGACGACGGGGGCGGGCGGCGCGGGGCCCGGCGGTACGGACGCCGCGTCGGCCGCCCGTGCGCTCCGGAGCGCCCCCGCGGGACTCCGGTGCGCCTTCCCCCTCGGCCCGCCCACGGGCGAGCCTGAGCGCTGTCGGCACCGGGCCGGCGCGATCCGGAGGGCGGTCGGACATGGCTCGTACGCAGCCGAGATGCGGGGCACTCACCCAGAAGGGCACGCGGTGCCGGCGGCTGGCGATGAAGGACGCCTCCCGGTGCGACCGGCACCGGGGCGACTGGTCCGTGTACACCGTCGCGCGGCGCAGGGCACGGGAGAGGGCGGCGCGGCGCGGGTGAGCGTCCCCGGCCGGTGCCCGCACGGAAGGGGGCGATGAACGGCCGGGACCCCGCCGGCCGGGGCGGGCGTCCGCGGGGCGCGGCTGCACGGGCCCGTCCGGCCCGACCGTGACGTGGAGGCACTGGTCCTGGGGCCCCTGCTTCCGGGGCACGGACGTGGAGGAGCCGGCCCGTGCGCCGCTTCACCCCGTCCGCAGGGCATGGCGGATTCGGATGCCCAGCGGGGAGTTGGCCATCCAACCCGACGTTGGGGCCTCCTTGGCGGCCGGCGGGGTCCTCGACGCACGCGTCATCGGCGAGGCGGCCCGGTGGAGGGCGGCACGATCCGCAGGACCGCGAGCGGGTGTGGCACCGTCCGGCGCGCTTCGGCCGCCCGGAGCAGCGGCGCACGCACGACGAAGCGGTGGTCCCGCACCCCCACACGGGACGCGGGACCACCTGGAACGGGTTGCTCAGAAGGTCACTTCAGGCCGAAGGCCCTGATGATCTCCTGGTCGACGGCCAGGCCGCCGGGGCCCTCCGCGTGGGCCCTGAGCGAGACCGAGGACGCGCCCTTGCCCGGTGTCCGCAGCTTCGCGGTCCACCGGCCCGACGAGCCCTTCCGCAGCTCGACGGCGCTCCAGGTACCACCCTCGTCATAGCTGACGGACAGTGAGGCCTTGGTGGCCTTCACGGCGCCGTCCAGCCACGCCTGGGTGCCGGACCCGAGTCCGATCTCGGTCTGCTTGCCCGCCTTGACGTCGCCCGCCAGGTCGGTGGCCACGTCGTAGTCGAGCTGGAGCAGCGGGATGTCGGCCTGCCGCGTGCCCTCCGCCAGGGCGCCCGAGACGAAGTTCCACTCGGTGTGCGTCCGGGTGGAGGTCTTCCAGGCGGCCTGGTCGCGCCGCGAATCGATGACCAGGCGGTACGGCAGGTTCTCCGGGGACAGGTCCCAGGCGTAACCGGCCCTGCCCGCACCCTTCTTGATCAGGGTGCCGCCCTGGTAGAAGGCGTAGGACGTGGTGTCGTACTCGTCGTCGGGCATGGAGCCGGAGTGGCCCTCGCCCGAGTCGGTCCACGGCGTGATGTTGAACTGCACGTCGTCGTACGAGGTGCGGAACGGCCCCCAGTAGCCGGTGCCCAGACGGGGGCCGGTCACCGGGGCGAACCAGTCCGCGGGGTAGGTCCGGCCCGCCGTGTAGTCGAGCGACGGGCTGCGCATCTCGTGCGCCGTGCCGGAGCCTCCCTCACCCAGCACCGCATGGTTCTCGTACCAGAAGGAGTCGCCCGGCAGGGGGTTGACCCACTCGGTGCGGGTGCCGGGGAACTTCTCGTACTCCTCGAAGCCGATGCCGGGCCCGTAGTCCGGGATGTCGTAGCGGAAGCCGCCGCCCAGGGTCGCCTTGTGGCCGTAGAAGGTGTTCTCCACCTTCGCCAGCTGGCGTGCCGAGGGGGCGAAGGCCAGCGAGCGGTCCGGGATGGTGCCGTCGTGACGGTCCACGAGGTCGTAGAGGTAGGAGGCGAACTTCCGCTGGTCGACGGAGAGCTTCTTGCCGCGCTGCGCCGCCTTGATCAGCTTCGCGCCGGCGATCGTCTGCGCCGAGGCGACGGGGATGGCGGTCTGCTCGCCGTAGGGCGCGTAGCTCTCCAGGGCGACTCCACGGCGGTCGTTGACGACGAAGAGTGCCTTCGCCCCCGCCGCGAGGGCGTTGGCCAGCCGCTCCGCGGGCGGGACGGCGTCGCTGCGGGTGACGACGACGGCCTTGCCCTTGACGCTGCGGCCCTTGTAGTCGGCGGCGGCGCCGTCGCCGGCGAAGACACCGGTGAGCTTCTGCTCGCTGTCCTCGGCGAGGGCCGAGCCGTTCTGCACCATGACGGGGACGTCGTCGCCGTCGGCCTTCAGACCGAGCAGTTCCTCGCCCTGGCGCCAGCGGGTCAGGAAGCTGAAGTCGCCCTGGGTGACCTTCTTCGTGGGGCTCGCCCACAGCTGGTCGTAGGTCAGCGGGATCTGGTAGGCGTCACGCTGGACGACGCCGTCGGGCGACGTGCGCGCCATGTCGAAGCGCAGCTGCCGTGTCTCCGTCTCCTTCGGGGTGCGGACGCTGACCTTGCGGGCCTTGGAGGCGTCCAGGGTGACGGTGGTGGCCTTGTCGAGGATCGTCTCGGGCGCCGCGAGGAAGGCGACGGCCTTGGAGTCGGTGCGGTCGCCGTCGACGTCGACGGCGGCCCAGGCGGTGTAGTTGCCCGGGGGCAGCCGCAGCGTGGTGTCACCGGAGACCTCGACGAGGCCGAGCTGCGTGTCGCCGAGCTCGGCGAGGATCACGGTGCCGTCCACCGGCCGGCCCGCCCGGTCGCGCAGCCTGAGTGTCAGGTCGTGGAGCTCCCGCTCCTTGTTCACGGCGAAGCCGGTGTGGGCCACCGTCGTGCCGGCCGCGTCGGTGGCGAGGACCTGGCCGGAGAACCGGGTGTCCGTCGCGACCTTCGAGGGGTCGATCGAGAGGACGGCCTCGGCGGTGGAACCGGCCGGGACGGTCAGCTCCGGGGTGGACAGGGTGTAGGCGGCCGCGTCCGTGTCGGTGGCCAGGCGCAGTGTGACGTCCTTGTCACCGGTGTTGCGGTAGGTGAGGGTGCGCTCCGCGACCGGATCCTGGGCGCTGTGCGGCCAGGCGTACGAGGCGACCTCGACGGAGCCGGTGGCCTCGATCGTCGTGTCGATGGCGGCCTTCACGTCGAGGCGCCCGGTGCCCTGCTCGTACGGGGTGTAGGCGGGCAGCCGCTTCGACGAGCTCATCAGCGCGTCCTTGATGCGCTGTCCCGGCCAGTCGGGGTGACGCTGCTTCAGGATGGCGGCGGCGCCGGCGACGTGCGGGGTGGCCATCGACGTGCCGGACATCTGCTGGTACATGCCCTCGATGCCGGGGACCGACTGCGAGGCGGCGGCGTTGATGTCGACGCCGGGGGCGGACAGGTCGGGCTTCAGGCCGTAGGAGCGCACGAGCGGGCCCATGGACGAGAAGCCGGCCCGGGCGTCCTGCTTGTCGACGGCGGCGATGGTCAGCGCGCTCGTGGCGGAGCCGGGCGAGCCGATGGTGCCGGCGCCGTAGGAGTTGCCCGCGGCGATGACGAACAGCGGGCCGCCGTCGGCGGACAGCGCGTCGACGGCCTGCGACATCGGGTCGGTGCCGTCGTCGGGGATGCTGGATCCGAGGCTCATGGAGATGACGTCGGCGCCTTCGGCCTTCGCCCACTCCATGGCCTCGATGATGCCGGAGTCGGCACCCGAGCCCTCGTTGCTGAGGACCTTGCCGACGATCAGGTCGGCCCCCGGGGCGACCCCCTTGTTGACGCCGTCCGACGCCGCGCCGGAGCCCGCGATGGTGGAGGCGACGTGGGTGCCGTGGCCGTTCCTGTCGTCGACCTCCTCACCGGGGACGAAGCTCCTGGACTGCCTGACGCGGTCCTTGACGTCGGGGTGCGTGGCGTCGATGCCGGTGTCGAGCACGGCGACGGTGGTGCCCTTGCCGTCGAAGCCGGCGGCCCAGGCCTGAGGGGCGTTGACCTGCGGGACGGAGTCCTTCAGGGCCGCCTCGACCTTGCCGTCGAGCCACAGCTGGGCGATGCCCTGGTCCAGCGACCGGCTCTTCCCGGCGGTGGAGATGTCGCTCCAGAAGGCGCGGGCGTCGTCCTTGCCGGCCTTCAGGGCCACGCCGTTGACCGACTTCAGACGGCGGACGCTCTCGCTGCCGCGCGGGGCGGCGGGCAGCGAACGCGCGGCGCTCGCCGGGTAGGTGGCGATGAGCGGGATGCCGCCGGAGCGTTTGTCGTCGTAGCCCATCTTGACCAGTGCCGAGATGTTGAACAGCCGGCGGTCCAGCTTCCGCGCCGCGATGAGGGCGCTCGCCTCGTCGGGGATGACGTAGAGGTCGTCCCCCGCCTGCTGGACGTGCACGCCGCCCCGGGCGCCGTCGGGGCGGTCGACGGTGACGGTGTCCTGGTCGCCCGCACCGTCCGAGTAGTGGACGACGTCGCCGGTGACCAGGGTGATGTCGTAGTCGCGGACCTCGGGTCCGTGGCGGTCCCCGGCGGTCGGCGGCGTGGGGGCAGCGGTGGCGGAACCCGCCGCGGGGAGCAGGGCGCCGCTCACGAGGGCGACGGAGGTCGCTATGAGCAGAGCCCCGCGTCCCGCGCGAGCGGATCTCGCCCGGCCGGAAACGGAGGAGGGGGAAAATGTCATGCAGCTGATCTACCGGTAAATCCGGGGCCACGGACGTCTTCGCCCCTGACGTGAAACCGCCGTGGCGGCAACCCGCCGCCGGTGGACGGCTGTTCGTGGTCCGCTTCAGGCCACCGAGGCCAGCGGTGCGGCGCCCTCGTGGTGGATCGGGGTGTGTGCGCCCTTCAGCGGCAGGCCACTCCCGCCGCGCCGGTCCGCGACGATCTCCGCCGCGATGGAGAGGGCGGTCTCCTCCGGTGTACGGGCTCCCAGGTCGAGCCCGATCGGCGAGTGCAGCGCGGCCAGTTGGCGCTCGGTGACACCCGCCTCGCGCAGCCGCTCGTTGCGCTCCAGATGGGTGCGGCGCGATCCCATCGCGCCGACGTACGCGACGGGCAGCCGCAGGGCCAGCTCCAGCAGCGGGACGTCGAACTTGGCGTCGTGCGTGAGGACGCAGAGCACCGTGCGCGCGTCCACCTCGGTGGTGGCGAGATAGCGGTGCGGCCAGTCGACGACGATCTCGTCGGCGTCGGGGAAGCGGGCCGCCGTCGCGAAGACCGGACGTGCGTCGCAGACCGTGACGCGGTAGCCGAGGAAACGGCCGGCCCGCACCAGCGCGGCGGCGAAGTCGATGGCCCCGAAGACGATCATGCGGGGCGGCGGGACGCTCGACTCCACGAACAGGGTGAGGGGGCTGCCGCAGCGGGATCCGCCGGCACCGACGGCGATCTCCCCGGTGCGGCCCGCGTCGAGCAGGGCGCGGGCCTCGGCGGCGGCCGTACGGTCCAGCTCGGGGTGTCCGCCGAGCCCGCCCTCCCACGCGCCGTCGGGGTGGACCAGCAGCGGCGGGCCCAGCAGCTCGTCCGGGCCTTCGGTGACACGGACGACCGCCGCCGCGCGGCCCTCGGCGGCGGCGGCGAACGCGGCGGCGAACACCGGGCGCGCGGGGTCGTCCGCGCGCACCGGCGTCACCAGGATGTCGATGACGCCTCCGCAGGTCAGACCGACCGCGAAGGCGTCGTCGTCGCTGTAGCCGAAGCGCTCGCGGACGGTCGTGCCGTCCGCGAGCGCCTGTCGGCACAGCTCGTACACCGCGCCCTCCACGCATCCGCCGGAGACCGACCCGACGGCCGTACCGTCGCTGTCCACGGCGAGGGCGGCGCCCGGCTGCCGGGGCGCGCTGCCGCCGACGGCCACCACGGTGGCCACGGCGAACGCGCGCCCCTGCCCGACCCACCGGTGAAGCTCTTCGGCGATGTCCAGCATGGCGTGTCTCCTTCGGATGCAGAGGTGCGGGGGCCGGGCAGGTCAGCTGACGCCCAGCCAGCTCTCGATGGGGTGCAGGGCGAAGTACACGGCGAAGACCACCGTCAGCACCCACATGAAGACGCCGACCTCACGGGCCCTGCCCTGGGCGAGCTTGATGGCCGAGTAGGAGATGACGCCCGCCGCGACCCCGGTGGTGATCGTGTAGGTGAACGGCATCAGGACGACGGTGAGGAAGACGGGTACGGCGACCGAGCGGTCCGCCCAGTCCACGTGCCGGGCGTTCTGCATCATCATGGCGCCGATGACGACCAGGGCGGCGGACGCCACCTCGGCCGGCACGATCGCCGTGAGCGGGGTGAAGAAGAGGCAGGCGGCGAAGAAGAGGCCGGTGACGACGGAGGCGAGCCCGGTGCGGGCGCCCTCCCCGACCCCGGTCGCCGACTCGACGAACACGGTCTGGCCGGAGCCTCCGGCGACACCGCCGACGGCGCCGCCCGCGCCGTCGATGAACAGGGCCTTCGACAGGCCGGGCATCCGGCCCTTGTCGTCGGCGAGCCCGGCCTCCGTACCGACCCCGATGATGGTGGCCATCGCGTCGAAGAAGGAGGCCAGGACGAGCGTGAACACGATCATGCCGACCGTCATCACGCCCACGTCGCCCCAGCCGCCGAACTCGACGTTCCCGAAGAGCGAGAAGTCGGGCGGGGAGACCGCGCCGCCGCTCAGCTCGGGCGGGCCGCTGCTCCACGCCTTCGGGTCGACGCCGGCGACGGCGTTGACCACGATCGCGGCCAGGGTGCCGGCGACGATGCCGATGAGGATGGCGCCGGGGACGCCGCGGGCCTGGAGCATGAAGATGAGCAGCAGGGTCACGGCGAAGACGAGGACGGGCCAGCCGGCGAGCTCGCCCGCGGGACCGAGGGAGAGCGGGGTCGCGGTGCCCTGGTGGACGAACCCCGCCTTGAAGAGGCCGATGAGGGCGATGAAGAGGCCGATGCCGATGGTGATGCCGTGCTTCAGCGCGAGCGGGATGGCGTTCATGATCATCTCGCGGAGCCCGGTGACGACCAGCAGGCAGATCACCAGCCCGTAGACCACGCACATGCCCATGGCCTGCGGCCAGGTCATGACCGGTACGACCTGCGAGGCGAGCACACCGGAGACGCTCAGCCCGGCGGCGAGCGCCAGGGGCACCTTGCCGACGAAGCCCATCAGCAGGGTGGTGGCCGCCGCGGCGAGCGCGGTGGCGGTGATCAGCCCGGACCGGCCGAGCACCTGGCCGTCGACGTCCGCGCCGCCGAGGATGAGGGGGTTGAGCAGGAGGATGTACGCCATGGCCATGAAGGTCGTGACGCCGCCGCGCACCTCACGTGCGACGGTCGATCCTCGTTCGGTTATGTGGAAGTAGCGGTCGAGCCAGGACCGTCCGGCGGGGACGCGCGAGCCGGGGCCCGCGTCCTCCGCGCTCGTCCTGGGTTCCACGGACTGCTGGGTCATGTTTGCCTGACTCCCAAGGTTCACAGGGGCACCCGCGTGGAGCTTTTCGAGACTGCGGGATTTGGGATGACTGCGAGGCGCACGACCCGGGGGACGGCCCGAGGCGAACTCTTCGTACGGGTGGAGCGGTCGAGCGGTGGCTCCGGACGGCGGGCGGGGCGGTGGAGTGCGACGTCCACGGCGGACACCCGCCGTCCGGAGGGTATTGAGGACCCGTCAGGTACCGGTGATGTGCTCGGGGCGCACCGGCGTCCTGTCGAGCTCCAGGCCCGTCGCGTCCCGGATCGCCGCGAGGACGGCCGGGGTGGACGACAGGGTCGGGGCCTCGCCGATGCCGCGCAGCCCGTACGGGGCGTGCTCGTCGGCGAGTTCGAGCACATCGACCGGGATGGCCGGGGTGTCGAGGATGGTGGGGATCAGGTAGTCGGTGAAGGACGGGTTGCGCACCTTCGCCGTCTTCGGGTCGACGATGATCTCCTCCATGACGGCGACACCCAGCCCCTGGGTGGTACCGCCCTGGATCTGGCCCTCGACCGACAGCGGGTTGAGGGCCTTGCCGACGTCCTGGGCGCAGGCGAGCTCGACGACCTTGACCAGGCCGAGCTCGGTGTCGACCTCCACGACCGCGCGGTGGGCGGCGAAGGAGTACTGGACGTGGCCGTTGCCCTGTCCGGTGTGCGGGTCGAAGGCCTCGGTGGGCCGGTGCCGCCACTCCAGCTCGGCCTCGACCGTCTCCTCCTCCAGCACGTCGGCCAGCGAGGCGAGCACCTCGCCGCCGTCGGTGACGACCTTGCCGCCCTCCAGGAGGAGTTCGGCGGTGGCCCAGGCCGGGTGGTAGGTGCCGAACTTGCGCCGGCCGATCTCCAGGACCTGGTCCCGGACGGCCTCGCAGGAGTTCTTCACCGCTCCGCCGGTGACGTACGTCTGCCGGGACGCGGAGGTGGAGCCGGCGGAGCCGACCTGGGTGTCCGCCGGGTGGATGGTCACCTGGTTGACGCCCAGTTCGGTGCGCGCGATCTGGGCGTGGACGGTGACGCCGCCCTGCCCGACCTCGGCCATCGCGGTGTGCACGGTGGCGACCGGTTCGCCGTTGACGACCTCCATCCGCACCCGGGCGGTCGAGTAGTCGTCGAAGCCCTCGGAGAAGCCGACGTTCTTCAGCCCGACGGCGTACCCGACCCCCCGCACGACGCCTTCGCCGTGCGTGGTGTTGGACAGCCCTCCGGGCAGCGCGCGTACGTCCACGGAGCTGCCCGCGGCGTCGGCCGAGAGCCACTGCCGCTCGGGCGGCATGGGCCTGGCCTTGACCCGGCGCAGCAGTTCGGCGACCGGTGCGGGCGAGTCGACGCGCTGTCCGGTGGGGAGCAGGGTGCCCTGTTCCATGGCGTTCAGCTGCCGGAGTCCGACCGGGTCCATGTCCAGGGCGGCGGCGAGCTTGTCCATCTGCGCCTCGTAGGCGAAGCACGCCTGGACCGCGCCGAAGCCGCGCATGGCGCCGCAGGGAGGGTTGTTGGAGTAGAGGGCGATCGCCTCGATGTCGACGTCCTCGACGGCGTACGGTCCGACCGCGAGCGAGGAGGCGTTGCCGACGACGGCCGGGGACGCGGAGGCGTAGGCACCGCCGTCCAGCACGATCCGGCACTTCATGTGGGTGAGCTTGCCGTCCTTGGTGGCCCCGTGCTCGTAGTGGAGCTTCGCGGGGTGGCGGTGGACGTGCCCGAAGAAGGACTCGAAGCGGTTGTAGACCATCTTGACGGGCTTGCCGGTGCGCAGCGCCAGCAGGCAGGCGTGGATCTGCATCGACAGGTCCTCGCGCCCTCCGAAGGCGCCGCCGACGCCGGAGAGCGTCATGCGGACCTTGTCCTCGGGCAGCCCGAGCACGGGGGCGATCTGGCGCAGGTCGGAGTGGAGCCACTGGGTGGCGACGTACAGCTCGACCCCGCCGTCCTCGGACGGCACGGCGAGTCCCGACTCGGGGCCGAGGAAGGCCTGGTCCTGCATGCCGAAGACGTAGTCACCGGTGACGATCACGTCGGCCCGTGCGGCGGCCGCGTCCGCGTCGCCCCGGACGATGGGCTGGCGGTGGACGATGTTGGGGTGCGGCACGTGCCCGATGTGGTGGTCGGTGCGGCCCTCGTGGACCAGCACCGCGTCCGGGGCGGTCGCGGACTCCTCGTCGGTGACGACCGGCAGTTCGGCGTAGTCGATCCGGATCCTGGCGGCGGCGCGGCGCGCGGTCTCGGGGTGGTCGGCGGCGACGAGGGCCACCGGCTCGCCGTGGTGACGGACCTTGCCGTGGGCGAGTGCGGGCGTGTCCTGGATCTCCAGCCCGTAGTTCTTGACCCGTGCGGGCAGGTCGTCGTAGGTCAGTACGGCGTACACACCGGGCGTGGCGACGGCCTCGGCGATGTCGACGGAGCGGATCACGGCGTGCGCGACGGTGGAGCGGAGCGTGTGGCCCCAGAGCATGTCCTCGTGCCACATGTCCGAGGAGTAGGCGAACTCGCCGGTGACCTTGAGCGTTCCGTCGGGCCGCAGGGTCGACTCGCCGATGCCGCCCGGGGTCCCGGAGCCCTGGGTGATCCTGGTGGGGGTGCCGGCCGGTACGGACGCGGCTCGTGGGTGCTGCGCCATGGCTATCGGACCGCCTCTTCCTGACGGGCGGCCGCGAGGCGGACCGCGTCGAGGATCTTCTCGTAACCGGTGCAGCGGCAGAGGTTGCCGGAGAGCGCCTCCCTGATGTCCTGGTCGGACGGGGAGGGCCGTGTCTCCAGCAGCTCGTCGGCGGCGACCAGCAGACCGGGGGTGCAGAAACCGCACTGCACCGCGCCCGCGTCGATGAACGCCTGCTGGACCGGCGAGAGTTCGGCCATGTCCGCGCTCCGGCCCTCGGCCGGCCCGGCCTGCCACCGCCGGGCCTCGTCGAGCGAGGTGCCGCAGGTGCCGGCGGTGCAGCCGGTGCCGGGGTGGGAGTCGTCGCGGTGCCTGGCGTAGTCCGCCAGCCCCTCGACGGTGACGATCTCGCGGCCTTCCGCCTGGCCGGCCGCGACGAGACAGGAACAGACCGGCACCCCGTCGAGGCGGACCGTGCAGGAACCGCACTCCCCCTGCTCACAGGCGTTCTTCGAGCCCGGGAGGCCCATGCGCTCACGCAGGACGTACAGCAGGGACTCGCCCTCCCAGACGTCGTCCGCTTCCTGCCTCCGGCCGTTGACCGTGAAATTCACCCGCATGATCAAGCAGCTCCTTCGAGGGTGCGTCCCGCTCCGCGGTACTGCTCCCAGGTCCAGCCCAGCGTGCGCCGGGCCATGATGCCGACGGCGTGCCTCCGGTAGGCGGCGGTGCCCCGTACGTCGTCGATGGGGTTGCAGGCCCCGGCGGCGAGCTGGGCGAACTGCTTGGCCACGGACGGCGTGATGATCTTTCCGCTCTCCCAGAACCCGCCCTCCTCCAGCGCGGCGTTCAGGAAGTCCTCGGCCTCCTTCGCCCGTACCGGGGTCGGGGCCGCGGAGCCGATGCCGGTGCGCACCGTGCGGGTCGCGGGGTGCAGCGCGAGGCCGAAGGCGCAGACGGCGATGACCATCGCGTTGCGGGTGCCGACCTTGGAGTACTGCTGCGGTCCGTCGGCCTTCCTGATGTGCACGGCCCGGATCAGCTCGTCGGGAGCCAGGGCGTTGCGCTTCACGCCGGTGTAGAAGTCGTCGATGGGGATCATCCGCGTCCCCCGTACGGACGCGGCCTCGACCTCGGCGCCCGCGGCGAGCAGCGCCGGATGGGCGTCCCCGGCGGGCGAGGCGGTGCCGAGGTTGCCGCCGACGCCGCCGCGGTTGCGGATCTGCGGCGAGGCGACGGTGTGCGAGGCGAGGGCGAGCCCGGGCAGCTCGGCCCGCAGGTGCTCCATGACGGCGCTGTACGGCACGGAGGCGCCGAGGCGTACGGAGTCGGGGCCGACCTGCCACTCCGACAGCTCACCGATGCGGTTCAGGTCCATGAGGTGTTCGGGCCGCCGGTGGTCGAAGTTGATCTCGACCATCACGTCGGTGCCCCCCGCGATGGGCACAGCCGTCGGGTGCTCGGCCTTCGCGGCGAGCGCCTCCTCCCAGCTGGCGGGGCGAAGGAAGTCCATGAGTGGCTCTCTTCTTCTCGGTCGGGGTCGTTCGGCTGGGGCTGGGGGGACGGCCCGCCCGTCGGCCCGCCCGCCTTCGACGGGGGCCGTTCCCTGAGTTGTCGACGCGGTGTGTGGCCCAGTACACAAGCCTTGCTCCCACCCGGTGCAGTCACCGAAACCATGAAGGAATTGGCTGGTCCCCGTCCCCGTCTTGTAGATTCGAACGAATGGCGGATCCCGGTAACCTCACCGCAATTCACAGGTGACCTCCGCCCTGACCGGCACCCACGAACAGATCGGCGGCAATCGACGATGCGGCTGCGCGCACTGCTGGACACCGAGGCGCTGGGCCTGCGGCTGCTCGGCGGCGAGGACGAGCTGGACCGTTCGGTCCGGGGCGTGATGACGACCGACCTGCGCGACCCCAGCCGCTACCTCTCGGGCGGGGAGCTGGTCCTGACGGGTCTGGCGTGGCGCCGGGACGCGTCGGACTCCGAGGCCTTCGTCCGGCTCCTGACGAACGCCGGGGTGGCCGGTCTGGCCGCGGGCGAGGCGGAGCTCGGGGCCGTCCCCGACGATCTCGTCGAGGCGTGCCTGCGGAACCGCCTCCCGCTCTTCGCGGTCAACGAGACCGTCGCGTTCGCGACGATCACCGAGCACGTGGTGCGCCAGGTGTCCGGCGAGCGGGCCGGTGACCTCGCGGCGGTCGTCGACCGCCACCGCAGACTGATGACCTCGGGCCCGGCGGGCGGCGGCCCCGAGGTGGTCCTCGATCTGCTCACCTCCGACCTGGACCTTCGCGCCTGGGTCCTCTCCCCCACGGGCCGGCAGATCGCGGGAGCGGGCGAGCCGCTGCCCCCGCACGTCGGCGCGCGGCTGGCGGGCCGGCACCTCGCGGCGACCCGCACCGGCCGCCCGGGGCCGCACCGGGCGGAGGTGGACGGGACGGCGTATTCACTGTTCCCGATCCGGAACACCGGCCGGGGCGCGCTGCCCGTGACGGTCCACGACGCACGGGAGTCCGTGCTGTCGGACTGGCTGCTGGCCGTCGCGGCCGACGCGGGCGACTGGCCCGCGGCCCGCCTGGACCTGCTCCAGGGCGTCACCCAGCTGATCGCCGTCGAACGCGACCGGCGCGACGCCGCGCGGGGGGTACGCCGCAGACTCGCCCAGGAGGTCCTGGAGCTGGTCCAGACGGGCGCCGCCCCGGCGGAGATCGCGGCCAGGCTGAGGGTGGCGGCCCCGGTCCTGCTGCCGGGTGTCGGTACGGCACCGCACTGGCAGGTCGTGGTGGCCCGGGTCGAGTGGACGCGGGAGGGACCGGACCTGCCGGGCGGCCAGGCCGCGCAGGCCCTGCTGGAGGAGATCCTGGTCGACCCGGCGGTGACGGGCCCCGACTCGGCGGACCGGATCGCCGTGGCGCACACGGGCGAGGAGGCCGTCGCCCTCGTACCGCTGACCGCGTCGGCCCCCGCGGGCCACGACGGGGCCGGCGACCCGGCCGGGACGCGGGAGCCGGACCCCGGGGAGCGGCAGGACGCGGCACTGCACGCCGACGCCCTGCTCGACGCCGTCCGGGCTCCGCTCTCCGCGGGCCTCGGCGACGACGGCCGCCTGACACTCGGTGTCAGCGCCGCGGTGCACTCCGCCGAGGGACTGCGCGGCGCGCTGGAGGAGGCGCGGCACGCCCGCCGGGTGGCGGCGGCGCGGCCGGGCCCGGTCTGCGCGGCCGGCCACCACGAGCTCGCCTCGCACGTCCTGCTGCTGCCCTTCGTCCCGGACGACGTCCGCCGCGCGTTCACCGCGCGGCTCCTGGACCCGCTGCGCGACTACGACCGGCGGCACCGCGCGGAGCTGATCGAGACCCTGGAGGCGTTCCTGGACTGCGACGGCTCCTGGACCCGCTGCGCGTCCCGGCTGCACCTGCACGTCAACACGCTGCGCTATCGCGTCGGACGAATCGAGCAGTTGACGGGACGTGACCTTTCGCGCCTCGAGGACAAGCTCGACTTCTTCCTCGCCCTGCGTATGAGCTGAATTCCCGGGCGTACCGGAACCCTCCGGGACCCAGGACGATTGTGAAATCTTTCACCTGACATCGATCCCACCCCTTGGCCCGGCGTGCCATTCCGTGCTGAGATGCGCGCAGACCCTGGCCGACCGGCGTTCGCCGGCCGGCCTCCACAGCTCGATGGCGCGCTCGGGGAGGGCAATGTGGCGCATACCGCCATGCCTGGTTCCGGAACGACAGCAGATGACGATCCGCCGCTCCAGACCGCGGTATGGCGGCTGCGCTCACGGGCCTGCTGGACGGACGCGGCCGCGCTGCTGGAGCCCCTGGCGGCCACCGACCCGGCGGCCGCCCTCCAGCGGACCTCGCTGCTCACCGAACGGTGCCTCTACACGGGCACCGGCTGGACGGACGCCGAGGACGCGCTGCGCACCGCCGAGGCCCTCGCCCACGACGACTCCGAGCGCGGGGCCGCCGCCTGCGAGCGCGGCTACCTCGCCTACGCCTCGACGCAGCTGCGGGCGCGCGACCGGGCCGACGAGGCCAGCGTCGCCCTCAGCAGGGCCGCGGCCCTGCTCTCCCCCGCGGCCCCCGGCCGCCCCCTGCTGGACTTCCGCCGGGGGCTGATCGCCCAGAACATCGCCGACTCCCCCCAGTCCGCCCGCGCCGCCTACCGCAGGGCGCACGCCGGGGCCACGGCCCGGGGCGACACGCTCCTGCTGTCCTTCACCTGGCGGCACCTGGCCTCGCTCGCCCTGCGTGAGGGCGAGCTGGCGGAGGCGCGGCACGGCTTCGCGGAGTCGCTGCGGATAAGGGAGGAGCTCGGCTACCTCGTGGGCACGGCCCCGGCGCTCATCTCGCTCGCGGACGCCGAACCGGAACCGGAGGCCTCGGCGCGGCTGCGCGCCGAGGCGGGCCGGCTGTTCCGGCTGCTCGGGGGCGTACCGACCTGGCTCGCCCCACGGCTGGATCCGCCCGACCCGCAGACCGCCGAAGCGAACTGACGGGCAGTCACCCGTTGGGGCGGACGACGGTCCCGCGAGCTCAGGACGGACACACGCGGGAGCGCCGGGTGCGGCCCGTACCGGCGCGGCGGGCACGTCCCGGAGGCTCCGGGCCCGTGAACCAGGGGCCCGCAGGGGCGGCCCGGACGCACCGGTGCCGGGGCCGTGACCGCCTCAGACGTCCGCGCCGCCGAGGTGTTCGTGTACGAGTGACCGCGCCCCCGCGAGGTCCCGGGCGACGAGCGCGTCCAGCAGGGCGATGTGCTGCGAGGCGTCCGCGATCAGGTCCGCCCGGCGCGCCGGGGGCCCCTGGGACCGGCGGTGGAGGTCGTCGGCGACCGACACGAGCTGCTGGTTGCCGGACAGCGCGAGCACGGCCCGGTGGAAGGCCCGGTCGCTCTCGGCGTACGCCGCCCGGTCCCCGGTCCGCGCGGCGGCCACGGTGGCGTCGGCCAGCGGGCGCAGCGCGCACCATCCGGCCACCGGGACGGTACGGGCGAGCCGCAGCATGACGGGGACCTCGATCAGGGCGCGTACCTCGGCCAGCTCCGCCCGCTCACGGGGGCCCCGCTCGCTGACCCGGAAGCCGCGGTTCGGCACGACCTCGACGGCTCCCTCGACGGCCAGCCGCTGCATCGCCTCACGCACCGGGGTGGCGGACACGCCGAAGCGGGCGCCGAGGGCCGGGGCGGAGTAGACCTCGCCCGGGGCGAGGTCACCGTCGGCGAGGGCGGCGCGCAGGGCGTCCAGGATCTGGCCGCGCACGGAGTGCCGCTGGACGGCGCGGGGCGCGGGCGGCTCACTGTGGATGTGTTCGCCGCGCGCCTGTTCGGGCACGCGGACGTCCCGAGGGGTGCCCTCGGACGCGTACGGCCGCACGTCCTCACGCGCTCTGCCCTGCTCCACCGGCGCCTCCTCGGACTGGCGGGCCGACTCGCGTGCGCCGGACCCCGTGTGCACGATAGGCGGAGAGGGCCTCAGTTCAAACACGAGTGACTTCGGGTAAGGTAAGGCTTACCTGCAAAAAGATCGTGATTCGGTGGTCCTGAATGACCGTGCCCGCTCTGCTCGCCGCCACCGCCCCGTCCCCCCTGACGGCGGCGTACGCACGTCTGGCCGAGGTCTTCCCCGGACTCCGCGCCGAAGTGCTCACCGATGACGTCGCGGCGCCCTCGGGAAGCGGCTGGGTCGGCGCCGCCGACCTGGCGGCCGGCGGCGCCGTGCTGGACGACTTCCTGGCCTGGGACGAGGCGCAGGTGCTGCGGGACCACGGCACCCGGGCCCGCCCCGACGTGGTGGCGAGCTTCGGGCTGCACCGCTACGCCTGGCCCGCCTGCCTCCTGGTGACCCTGCCCTGGTTCACGCACCGCAGGGTGCCCCGGATCCCCGTCGAGGACGTCAGTTTCCACCGGGGCGTGGGCCATCTGACGCTGCGCGTGAGCGAGTTCGCCTGCCTGCCCGACGACCCCGCCGCCGGGCTGCCCGGCGCGCGGGTCGTCGCCGACGAGGCGGCGCTGCGGGCCGAGGTGCTGGACTCCGTCGCCGAGCACATCGGCCCGGTGCTGGACGGCTTCCGGCCGCGCGTACGGCGCGGGAAGCGGGCCCTGTGGGGCATGGCGACCGACGAGATCGTCGAGGGCCTCTGGTACATCGCCCATCTGCTCGGCGAGGAGGGCCGCGCGATGAGGGAGCTGGAGCTGCTGCTGCCGGGCACCACCAAGCCCTACGTCGGCACGGCCGGCTTCCGCGAACTGACCGGCCCCGACGGCCAGTCGCTCCCTACGCGTGACCGGGCGAGCTGCTGCCTCTTCTACACCCTGCGGCCCGAGGACACCTGCGTCACCTGCCCGCGCACCTGCGACGCGGACCGCGTCCGGAGGCTCACGCCCGCCCCTTGAGCGCTCCGGCGGCTCACACCACCCGGGCGAGCGACCGCAAATCGAACGCGACTCGGCCTCTCCACGCGGGCATTCGAAAAGATTCCGCCCAACGATGAGCCCTGCGAACCCAATGGCGTTCACTTGCCCCGAAACCCCCCTGAGTCCGGCGGTTCTTCCGTCACGATGGCGCCCGAAACGCCCTACGTGACGCAAGGGACCGGGCATGAGACTGACCGACATATCGCTTGACTGGCTGCTTCCGGGCGCCGTGCTGCTCGTGGGGGTCATGGCGGCGGTGACGGTGGTCGCGCGCGGCAGGCGCGCCGCTGAGAAGGCCGCGGCCGACGACAACTGGGAACGCAGCGAGGAGCGCCGCAGGCGCAAGGAGGCGCTCTACGCCACCGCCTCGTACGTCCTGCTGTTCTGCTGTGCCGCCGTCGCCGCCGCCCTCTCCTTCCACGGGCTCGTCGGCTTCGGCCGGCAAAACCTCAGCCTCTCCGGGGGCTGGGAGTACCTCGTGCCCTTCGGCCTCGACGGGGCCGCGATGTTCTGTTCGGTGCTCGCGGTGCGCGAGGCCAGCCACGGCGACGCGGCCCTCGGCTCCCGCCTGCTGGTGTGGACGTTCGCCGGCGCGGCCGCCTGGTTCAACTGGGTGCACGCACCGCGCGGCATGGACCACGCGGGCGCCCCGCACTTCTTCGCGGGCATGTCCCTCTCGGCCGCGGTGCTGTTCGACCGCGCGCTGAAGCAGACCCGCCGCGCGGCGCTGCGCGAACAGGGCCTCGTGCCCCGCCCGCTGCCGCAGATCCGGATCGTACGGTGGCTGCGCGCCCCCAGGGAGACCTTCGGCGCCTGGTCGCTGATGCTCCTCGAAGGCGTACGCACCCTGGACGAGGCGGTCGACGAGGTACGCGAGGACCGCCGGGAGAGGGAACAGGACCGGCACCGCAGGAGGGACCAGGCGAAGCTGGACCGGGCCCGCATCAAGGCCCTGAACCGGCAGAACCGGGTCTGGGGGCGCGGCCGTTCAGGCCGCCAGGTGGACGTCCAGGCCATCGCCCCGGCCCCGGGCGGCGGGCCGCCGGCCGTCGCGGAGCCCGCCATAACAGAGCCGGGACAACTGCCTCTGCGCCCCCGGCCATCCCTGCAAGCCGTGAACGGCTCGAACTCCAGGAGTACTTCGGCACAGACCACCAGCGGTGAAGCCGCGACCGTCGACCTCACCGCCGAGGACGACACCCAGGCCCTGCCCCGGCTGGACACGCTGGAGCAGAAACTGAAGGACCTGGAGCAGCAGTTCGGCTGACCGTCAGGACGTCCCGGCCTTCAGCTCGAACCAGACCACCTTGCCCAGCGCCTGCACCGTGACTCCCCAGGAGTCCGCCAGGCTCTGGACCAGGATCAGCCCCCTGCCGTGCGTACCGTCGTCGGCGTTCGGTACGTACGGCGCGGGCTCCTGCCCCGTCACGAAGTCGCGCACCTCCACGCGCAGCCGTGCGGACGCGGAGATCACCGTGACCACGGCGCCGTTCCTCGTGTGGATGAGCGCGTTCGTCACCAGCTCGCTGAGGAGGAGCTCCGCGACCTCGGTCTCCTCCGGCCGCCTGCGGTGGCGCAGGAACTCCCGCAGCGCCGCGCGCATCTCCCCCACCGCCGACAGGTCGGTGTGCCCGAGTCTTCGGTGCAGCCGCACCGGCGGGCTCTCCTGCCGCTTCGTCATGTCCCCCGCACGCACGTTGAATCGGCCTCCCTGGATTCCGCTTCAATACGTCATGTCTCGAACACCTTCACGGGATGCATGCCCCACAGCGGCGCCGTCACGCATCGTCAGGCATCAACATATGAACGGGCGGACGCGCAAGCCCGGGCCCGCGTCCGGCGCGTTACTTTTCCGTACCCACGGTTAACTTCCCAAAAATTCACTCGTGTTGGCGTTGACGGATGGGGATCTACGCGCGTCATCATGGTGGGTATGCGAATCCCCCCACGGATCACCACGCTCGGCGGCGTCGCCGCCCTCCTGTCCGTCCTCTTCGTCGGCGGGCCGGTCACCGCATCGGCCGCGACCGCTCCCTCGACCGCCGCGGTCGGCAGCGTCTGCTACTCCGCGCTGCCGTCCCAGGCCCACGACACGCTGGATCTCATCGACGCGGGCGGCCCGTTCCCGTACGACCAGGACGGGACCGTCTTCCAGAACAGGGAAGCCCTGCTGCCGAGTCAGAGCACGGGCTACTACCACGAGTACACGGTCATCACGCCCGGCTCGTCGAACCGCGGGGCCCGCCGCATCGTGACGGGCGAGAAGGCCGAGGAGGACTACTACACCGCGGACCACTACGAGTCCTTCGACCTGGTCGACCACGGCTGCTGATCCGCACCCACAGGACCGGCCCGCGCCGCAGTCCCCCACCTGCGGCGCGGGCCATCGGACCGGGAACGAGCACGCTTGTACGCTCCACGCATGACCGTCACCTATGTGATCGAAGGCTCCGGGATCACCGGCCTGGACAGCTTCTGGGACGCGATCGGTGAGGCGGTGAACGGCCCCGGCGGCTATTTCGGCCGCAGCCTCGACGCGTTCGCGGACTGTCTCGGCGGCGGCTTCGGCACCCCGCCGGACGGCGACTTCGTCATCGAGTGGCGCGACCACGCCGCCTCGGCCCGCGCGCTGGGGCACGAGGAGACCGCGCGCAGGCTGGAGCGTCTGCTCCCCCGGGCGCACCCGACCAACCGGGCCCGCGTCGAGGGTGAACTGGCCGAGGCCCGGGCGGGCCGCGGTCCCACCCTCTTCGACGACCTGGTCGGGATCATCACGGAGGGGACCGGGCCCGGGACGCTGCGGCTGGTGTGAGCCCGCGGCCTCAGCGCGCCCGCGCCGCCGCCGTGTCCTGCCTGACGTGGTGCCGGCCGATGGGCAGCATCAGCGGCTTCCCGGAGACCGGGTCCTCGATGACGCGGCTCTCCAGACCGAAGACCGTGCGGACCGTGTCCTGCGTCAGCACCTCGGCCGGGGGGCCCGCCGCGTGGATGCGCCCCGCCGCGAGGGCGATGAGGTGATCGGCGTACCGGGCCGCCAGGTTGAGGTCGTGCAGCACCATCACGACCGTCGTCCCCCGCGCCCGGTTCAGGTCGGTCAGCAGGTCGAGCACCTCGATCTGATGACTGGCGTCGAGGAACGTGGTGGGCTCGTCGAGCAGCAGCAGATCGGTCTGCTGGGCCAGCGCCATCGCGATCCAGACCCGTTGCCGCTGGCCGCCGGACAGCTCGTCCACCGCGCGGTCGGCGAGTTCCGCGGTCTGTGTGGCCTCCAGGGCGGACGCCACGGCGGCGTCGTCCTTCCCGCTCCACCGGGTGAAGACGCCCTGGTGCGGGTGGCGCCCGCGGCCCACCAGGTCCAGCACGGTGATGCCCTCGGGCGCGACGGGTGACTGCGGCAACAGCCCCAGGGTACGGGCGAGTTCCTTGGCGGGCATGCGGTGCACCTGCCTGCCGTCCAGGAGCACCTGCCCCTCGCGCGGCGCGAGCAGCCGGGACATCGAACGCAGCAGCGTCGACTTCCCGCAGGCGTTGGCCCCCACGATGACCGTGACCCGGCCGGGCGGCACCGTGACGTCGAGCGATTCGACGACGACGCGGTCGCCGTAGCCGAGCGTCAGCCGCTCGGCGGTGAGGGAGTGGGACGTGGTCATATCGAACCTCCAGCCCGATGGGTGCGGACGATCAGGTAGACGAGGTACGGCGCGCCCAGCACGCCGGTGACGACGCCGACCGGGTAACGGGTGTCGAAGGCGAACTGGCCGGCGAAGTCGGCGACGAGGACCAGGAGGGCGCCGACCAGCCCGGCGGGCACCAGGAGGGAGCCGCCCGCCCCGGCCAGCCGGGCCGCGATCGGACCGGACAGGAACGCCACGAAGGCGATGGGTCCGGCGGCGGCCGTCGCGAAGGCGATCAGGCCGACGGCGGCGACGATGACCGTGATCCGGGTGCGCTCGACCCGTACGCCGAGGGCCGAGGCGGTGTCGTCCCCGAGCCGCAGCGCCGAGAGGTTGCGGCCCTGCGCCAGCAGGACGGGGCACAGCACAACGAGCGCGGCCAGGGCGGGTACGGTCTGGTCCCAGCTCACACCGTTCAGGCTTCCGGTCAGCCAGCGCGTGGCTTCCTGGAGGTCCCACTCGGCGGCCCGCGACAGGACGTACGACGTGACGCTGTCGAGCATCGCGGAGATCCCGATGCCGATCAGGATGAGGCGGGTGCCGACGACCCCGTCGCGGAACGCCAGGGTGTAGACCAGCAGCGCGACGACGAGGGCGGCGACGATCGCCAGGACCGACACCTGGGTCTCGTCGAGGGACAGGGTCACGATCGCGATGGCGGCGGCGGCGCTCGCCCCCGAGCTGATGCCGATGACGTCGGGGCTGGCGAGCGGGTTGCGCAGCATCGTCTGGAAGGTGACACCGGCCATGCCGAAGCTGAAGCCCGCCGTCACGGCGAGCACCGCGCGCGGCAGGCGCAGGCGTCCGACGGTGAACGAAGCCCCCGGCACCTGCTCCCCGAAAATGACCCGCACCACGTCACGGGGAGGGTAGAAGGTCTGTCCGGCCATCAGCGTCACGGCGAACGCGGCGACGACGAGGACGGCCAGGACCAGCGCGACGAGGCGCCGGCGGGAGGCGTTCCTGACGCGTCCTCGGGTGACCTCGTGGAGGACGGACGGCCGGGCGACGGCGGGGGCGCTCACAGGGCACGCACTTTCTGACGGCGGACGGTGTAGATGAAGAACGGGGCCCCGATCAGTGCCGTCACGATGCCGACGTCGACCTCCGAGGGCCGTGCGACGATCCGTCCGACGACGTCGGCGGCGGTCAGCAGCACGGCGCCGGTCACGGCGGAGAACGGCAGCAGCCAGCGGTGGTCGACCCCGACCATGAGGCGGCACGCGTGCGGGACCACGAGCCCGACGAAGCCGATCGGTCCTGCGGCCGCCGTCGCTGCGCCGCACAGGACGACGGCGCCGACCGCCGCCGTCGCCCGGGCGACGGCGACCCGTTCGCCGAGCCCGGCGGCGAGTTCGTCGCCCAGGGCGAGCGAGTTCAGGGCCCGTGCGGAGAGCAGGCAGATCAGGACGCCGGCGCCGAGGAACGGCAGCACGTGGCCGATGCGTTCGTAGGACGCGCCGCCGACCCCGCCGATCTGCCAGAGCCGGAAGGACCCCGAGATGTCGTTGCGGGGCAGGACCACCGCGGTCACCAGCGAGGCGAACGCCGCCGACGTGGCCGCGCCCGCGAGGGCGAGCTTGAGCGGGGTGGCGCCCCCGCGCCCCAGGGAACCGACGGTGTAGACGAACACGGCCGAGAGGCCCGCCCCGGCCATGGCGACCCACACGTACCCGGTCGGCGAGGTGAGCCCGAAGAACGCGACCCCGGTGACCACGGCCAGCGAGGCACCCATGTTGACGCCGAGGATGCCCGGGTCGGCCAGCGGGTTGCGGGTCACCCCCTGCATGACGCCGCCGGCCAGGCCGAGCGCGGCGCCGATCACGACGGCGAGCAGGGTGCGCGGGATCCGCTTGGTGACGGCCGCCTCCTCCAGCGTCCCGTCCGCCCCGCCGAGCGCGCTCCACACGTCGGACCAGGCGACGGTGCGCGAGCCGACCGCGACCGAGAGGACGGCCACCGCCGCCAGCACGAGCAGGGTGACCAGCAGCCACACGAGCCGGACACGGGCCGGACGCCGCACCACGGCGGCGTCCGGCGGGTGGCGCGTGTCGGGCGTCGTCACGCGACCTTGTCCGCGGCCTTGGCGAGCTCCGCCACGTAGTCCTCCAGCACCCAGGAGATCGACAGCGGGGTGGGGTTGGCGGCGGTGGCCAGCGGGGCGCTGCCCGGCAGCAGGTAGACCGAACCGCGCTTGACGGCGGGGATCTTCGACAGGAGCGGGTCCTTGCGCAGCGTCTCGAGCAGTTCGCCCTTGTCGTCGCCGTAGCCGGTGATGATGTCGACGTCGTCGAAGGCGTCGATCTGCTCCGCGCTCTTGGTCAGCGCGAACTTGTCCGTGCCCTTGGACGCCTCGGCGATGCTCCCGGGGATCTTCAGACCGAGGTCCTCGAAGAACAGCGTGCGGGTGTCGTGGGCCGTGTAGAAGCCGACCTCGCTCACGTCGTTGGGGTCGACGTGCGTCATGAACATCGCCGACTTCCCCTTCAGCTGGGGGTACTTGTCCGCGGTCTTCCTGATGTCGCCCTCGACCCGGGCGATCAGCTTCTCGCCCTCGTCGGCGAGGCCGAGCGCCTTGCTGTTCATCTGGATGATCTCGCGCCACGGGGTGGCCCAGGCGGCCTCCGGGTAGGCCACCACGGGGGCGATGTCGCTGAGCGTGGCGTAGTCCTGCTCGGTCAGTCCGGAGTACGAGGCGAGGATGACGTCCGGCTTCGTGTCGGCCACGGCCTCGAAGTCGATGCCGTCGGTCTCGTCGAAGAGGACCGGGGTTTTGGCGTCCAGTTCCTTCAGCTTGTCCGTGACCCAGGGCAGGACGCCGTCGCCGTCGTCGTCACCGAAGTTGGCGGCGGCCATGCCGACGGGGACGACACCGAGCGCCAGCGGCACCTCGTGGTTGGCCCAGTTCACCGTGGCCACGCGCTCGGGCCGGGCCGGGACGGTGGTCGTGCCCAGCGCGTGCTCGATCGTCACCGGGAACGCGCCCGAACCGGCCTTGCCGCCCTCGTCCTTCCCGGACCCTGACTCCCCGCCGCAGGCCGTGAGGCCGACCAGCAGGGCGGCCGCGACGGCGACTACGCGAAAACGGTGTGGACGCATGGATCCGTACTCCAGTTCAGGGATGGGTGGTGCCGGCCTCGCACGTCCGCGTCGCGCGGACCGGGGCACGGGACAGCGCACCGGAGACGCACATGAACTTAGGTAAGGCTTGGCTTTCCTTTGACCTTATGAAAGAGACACGGTTGTCGCAATCGACCGTTTAAGACAAGCGTTGTAGCGATCGGGACATCGAGGCCGCGCGGAGGAGGCCCGTCCTTCCCCGGACCGGGTTCAGCGGGCCCGGAACGCCCCCGGTGTCAGACCCGTCGTACGCCGGAAGGCCGCGCCGAAGGCGCTCGCCGAGCGGTAGCCGACCTCCTCCGCGACGTCCTCCACCTCCCAGCCCCGGGTGAGGAGTTCGACCGCGTGCTGCGCCCGCACCCCGGCGACCCAGCGCGCGAAGCTGGTGCCGGTCTCGGCGTTGAAGGCCCGGGTGACGGTGCGGGCGCTCACGCCGAGTTCGGCGGCCCATCGCGAAAGCGTCCGCTGGTCGCCGGGGTTCTCCCGCACGGCGTCGGCGATCGGCCGCAGCAGCGCGGACGTCGGGACGTGGACCAGCAGCTCCCGGGAGGACGGGGTGAGCACGTCCAGCACCATCGTCTCCGTGGCCGCGCGGGAGGCGGGCGCCAGCGCGGTGTCGCCGAGCCGCTCCAGCAGCAGTCTCAGCAGCGGGGTGATCTCGACGGCCACGGGCACGCCGGGGAGGGACGGCGTGGTGGCACGGCCGAAGAAGGTGGCGCGGAACCACGTCCCGGCGACCGCCGAGCCCGAGTGGAGGGTGCCCGCCGGCATCCACAGGCCCAGGGTCGGGGTGATCGTCCAGGCACGGGCCCCCACCACGGCCATGGAGGCGCCCCGCTCGTTCCAGAGCAGTTCGTCCCACGGGTGGGCGTGCGCGTTCCAGCTGGTGTCGTGGGCGACGGTCTCCTCGTAGCCGTGGATACCGAACGACGCCCGCGCCGCGGCCGGGTCCTGTACCGGCACGGTACGCGTCTCCCTGGTCACGGCTCCGCCGCCGGCCCGTCCGCGGGCGGCGGCCGGCGCCGGGCCGCCGCGGGTGGTGGACGTCGGTCGCATGCCCTCACCCTAACGAGGGCGCCGCACGGGAGCCCGCCGTGCGCGGACCGCCCCCCGCTCAGGGCCGCGGCACGTTGCGGAGGTTGGAGCGGGCCATCTGGAGCATCCGGCCCACCCCGCCGTCCAGGACGATCTTGCTGGCGGAGAGCGCGAAGCCGGTGACCATGTCGGCGCTGATCTTCGGCGGGATGGAGAGGGCGTTCGGGTCGGTGACCACGTCGACGAGCGCGGGCCCCCGGTGCCGGAAGGCGTCCTTGAGCGCGCCCTCCAGCTGCTTGGGCTTCTCCACGCGCACCCCGTAGGCACCCGCCGCCCGCGCGACCGCCGCGAAGTCGGGGTTCTTGTTGGCGGTGCCGAACGAGGGCAGCCCCGCCACCAGCATCTCCAGCTCGACCATGCCGAGGGAGGAGTTGTTGAACAGGACGACCTTCACCGGCAGGTCGTACTGGACGAGCGTGAGGAAGTCGCCCATCAGCATGGTGAATCCGCCGTCGCCGGACATCGACACGACCTGCCGGTTCCGGTCGGTGAACTGGGCCCCGATCGCCTGCGGCAGCGCGTTGGCCATCGAGCCGTGGCTGAACGAACCGATCACCCTGCGCCTGCCGTTGGGCGTGAGGTAGCGGGCCGCCCACACGTTGCACATCCCGGTGTCGACCGTGAACACGGCGTCGTCGTCCGCGATCTCGTCGAGCACGGAGGCGACGTACTCCGGATGGATCGGGACGTGCTTCTCGACCTTGCGGGTGTACGCCTTGACCACGCCCTCGAGCGCGTCGGCGTGCTTCTTCAGCATCCGGTCCAGGAACGTGCGGTCGGTCTTGACCTTCACCCGCGGGGTCAGGGCCCGCAGCGTCTCGCGCACGTCGCCCCACACCGCCAGATCGAGCTTGGACCGCCGGCCCAGGTGCTCGGGGCGCACATCGACCTGGACGATCTTCACGTCGGTCGGGAGGAACGCGTTGTACGGGAAGTCGGTGCCCAGCAGGATCAGCAGATCGCACTCGTTGGTCGCCTCGTAGGCGGCGCCGTAGCCCAGCAGCCCGCTCATGCCCACGTCGTACGGATTGTCGTACTGGATCCACTCCTTGCCGCGCAGCGCGTGCCCCACCGGCGCCTTGACCCGCTCGGCGAACTCCATCACCTCGGCGTGCGCCCCCGCCGTCCCGCTCCCGCAGAACAACGTCACCCGTCCGGCCTTGTCGATCATCTCGCAGAGCTTCTCGATCTCCTCGTCACCGGGCTTCACCGAGGGCCGCGAGGTGACCAGGGCGTGCTCGACCGACTTCTCCGGGGCCGGCTTCGAGGCGATGTCACCGGGCATCGACACGACGCTGACGCCGCCCCGGCCGATCGCGTGCTGGATCGCGGTCTGGAGCAGCCGCGGCATCTGCTGGGGGTTGGAGATCATCTCGTTGTAGTGGCTGCACTCCTGGAAGAGCAGCTCGGGGTGGGTCGCCTGGAAGTAGCCGAGGCCGATCTCGCTCGACGGGATGTGCGAGGCGAGGGCCAGTACGGGGGCCATGGAGCGGTGGGCGTCGTAGAGGCCGTTGATGAGGTGGAGGTTCCCCGGGCCGCAGGATCCGGCGCAGACGGCGAGGGTGCCGGTGATCTGGGCCTCGGCACCGGCCGCGAACGCGGCGGTCTCCTCGTGCCTGACCTGGACCCACTCGACGGCGGCGTGACGCCGGACGGCGTCGACCACGGGGTTGAGGCTGTCCCCGACGACGCCGTACAGCCGCTTGACCCCCGCCCGCACGAGGATGTCGACGAACTGTTCCGACACGTTCTGCTTGGCCATGGGTGCGCACCCTCTCTGCCTCCGGCTGTCCGTGCCTCCATCAACCCACGGCCTGCCCGGTTACGCCTCCCAGACCGCCGCGGCCGTACGGTCGTCGGCGTACCCCTTGGTCCTGAGCTGGATGTCGGCCAGGTAGGCGGGCAGCCCGGGCGGGCCGTCCGGGGCCCAGCGCCGCGCGAGCTCCTCGGAGAGGGCGGGTTCGCCCCGCATGGGCTCGGCCAGGCCGTTCCCGCAGAGCAGCAGGGTGTCCCCGGGCCGGGCCACGGAGGCCCGGAAGCGGAAGGGCTCCACGGGCGGCGGCGGTGCCGTCCCCGCGGAGGGGGACGGGGGCGTGGCGACCCGGAGGTCCATCGTCAGCCGGTCCCCGTCGGGGCCCTGCTCGGGCGGCGCGCCGCCGGTCCCGGGGAGCACCGGGTCGAGGTCCTGCCAGGCCCCGTCGCGGAGGCGGAAGAGGCCGCCCGGCCCGACGCCGAAGAAGATGCGGGTGCGGCACTCCGGGTCGGCGGACAGCAGCAGGCAGCGCAGGCCCACCTCGTAGGCGGAGGGTTCCAGGCCGAGCTCGGCGGCACGGGCGCGCAGCCTGCCGCAGGTCCGGTCCGTGAGGCGGTGCAGCCCCGACCTGAGGTCGCCCCTGCGTCTCGCTCTTATGTCGTCGGAGAGCCGGGCGTGGCTCCGGGCGACGGCTCCGCCGATCCAGCGACACGCGTCGGCCGCGGCCAGGTGGGCCCGGCCCGCGCCGCGGGCCCCGCCGGCCACCGCGACCAGGACCAGGGCGCCGTCCCCGTCGCCGAAGCGCGCGGTCAGCAGGGCGTCGCGGCGGGGTTCACCGCGGAAACGGGCGGAGTCACCCCGCACGGACGCGGCCCGCAGGGTGTACGTCCCGTACCGGGCGCCGTCGAGGACCGTGTCGGGGACGAGGGCGTCGAGGTCGTCGGGACCGGACGCGGGCAGCGCGGCGGGCTCCGCGTCGTAGGTGGGGGGCCGGTCCCCGATGTGGCCGACGGCGGGGCGCTCCGCCCGCCCGGGCGTACGCGGGGGCGCGGCGGGTGCCCGTACGGCGAAGGTCTGCGGCCGAGGGGGCCCGACGGGGGCCTCCCAGGGAGCGCGGCCGGCCGCGGGGGTGCGCGGCGGCGGCGCGGGCTCGGGCGGGCGCGGGTCGGGCAGCGGCGCCACCGTGGCCGGGAGGTCCGCCCGGTCGGGCTCCGGACCCCCCACGGCGTCCGTCGCGGAGTGGAAGCGGTCGTCGACGGTGTCGGCCGCGCTGCCGGGGCCGGTGTCCGGCGCGGTCCCGTCGTACAGCCTGCGCCACCAGTCGTCCTCGTGCGCGGCGGGTGTGTCCCCCTGCTGACTCATGCCCTTAGTGTCGACCGCCCGGGGCGCGGGAAAACGGCCATCGCGAAATCCGGCCCGTACGTGGCGTCGGGATGGCGCAGGGCGGTGAGAAGACCCGCCGGACGTCCCCACCCCCCACGGGAAGGTCGCCCGGCGGGCCGGTCCATGTGATCAGCCCGCCGCCCGTGGGGCGGCCGTTGATGCGGTGGCGCCAGATTGTCAGAGAGACCGGCGCCACGGGGCATGATGGGCCCGGCGGGTTTACGCCGTGGCTGTTTCCCGCCATGGCGCGGACCGGCCGAAGGGCGCGGGAACGCGCGGCAACCGATCCGGGGAGGGCCGAGGATGCTGTCAGCGATAGGTCTCGACGAGAGACAGGAAGCGGCCTACCGGGCACTGGTCGCGACGGGCGCGGCCGAACTCTCCGGCCTCGCACGCCGGCTGGCCCTGCCGGAGGCCGACACCGAGCGCGCGCTGCGCCGGCTGGAGCAGCAGGGCCTGGTGGCCCAGTCCTCCTCACGGGCGGACCGCTGGGTCGCCGCCCCGCCCGGGGTCGCGCTGGGCGCACTGCTGACCCAGCAGCGCCATGAGCTCGAACAGGCCGAGCTGGCGTCCGCCCTGCTCGCCGAGGACTACCGCGCCCAGGCGGCGGAGCCCGCGGTGCACGACCTGGTGGAGGTGGTGACGGGGGCGAGCGCGGTGGCCCACCGGTTCCACCAGATCCAGCTGGGGGCGGCGACCGAGGTCTGCGCGCTGGTCACCGGCAAGCCGATCGCGGTCAGCGGGATGGAGAACGAGTCGGAGGAACGGGCGACGATGCGGGGCGTGTCCTACCGCGTGGTCGTCGAGCGCGACGTCCTCTCGCTGCCGGACGGGATCGTGGAGCTGACGGCGGCGATGAGCCGCGACGAGCAGTGCCGGGTGGTCGACCGGGTGCCGACGAAACTGGTGGTGGCGGACGCCTCGCTCGCCATGGTGCCGCTGACCGGGCGCAGGGCGGAGCCGGCCGCGCTGGTGATCCACGCCAGCGGGCTGCTGGAGTCCCTGATGGGCCTCTTCGAGGCGGTGTGGCGGGACGCCATGCCGCTGCGGCTCGGCGCGGACGGGATCAGCGAGGAGAACGGCCCCGGCGCGGACCCCACCGACCTGGAGATCCTCTCCCTGCTGCTGGCCGGTCTGACGGACGCCAGCGTGGCGAAGCAGCTGGACCTGGGGCTGCGCACGGTGCAGCGGCGGGTGAAGGGCCTCATGGAACTCACCGGGGTCACCACCCGGCTGCAGCTCGGCTGGCACGCGTACGAGCGCGGCTGGGTGGCCCGGGCCCCCCGCTGAGCACCACGTACGCCGCCGCCGGAGCAACGCTGACGGGCGGGACCCGGCGGACTCCGGCAGGCTGGGCGAATGAGTGTGTGGCAGCTCGTCGCCGTCGGGGCGGTGATGGCGCTCGGCCTGGTCGGCGTCCTGGTGCCGGGTGTGCCCGGGCAGGCGATCGTCTGGGCCGCGGTGCTGTGGTGGGCGCTGTCGGACCCCACTCCGCTCGCCTGGGGCGTGCTGATCGGCGCGACGTGTCTGCTGCTGCTGAACCAGGCCCTGAAGGCGCTCCTGCCCTCGCGCCGCCCCCATGAGGCGGGGGTTCCGCGCCGGACGCTGATGGCCGGCGGCATCACCGCGATCGCCGGGTTCTTCGTGCTCCCGGTGGTGGGCGGGGTCCTGGGGTACGCGGGAGCCGTCTACGGCGCCGAGCGCCTGCGCCTCGGCAGCCGGGCGGCGGGCTGGACCTCGCTCAGGTCGGTGATGCGGGCGACGGGCTACTCGGTGCTCGTGGATCTCTACTGCTGCCTCCTGGCGGCCGGCGCCTGGCTGGGAGCCGTCGCCTGGGGCTGAGTGCGGCCGGGGTGCCGGGGCGGCGTCCGCCCCGGCACCCCGGCCGTCTCCCGTCAGCCGGCCCTGCCCCGCTTCGCCGCCATGGCCGCCCGCCCCTCCGCGCCCCTGCGCTTCCACTCGCGCAGGGTCTCGGTGCGCAGCCGGGCATCCGTCTTGGCCGCGATGCGGTGGTTCTCCCGGAGCAGTTTGCGGTAGCTGTCGAGGCGCCGTTCGGGCAGTGAGCCGTCCTCGATCGCGCCGAGCACCGCGCAGCCGGGCTCGGACACGTGCGCGCAGTCGTGGAAGCGGCACCGCCCGGCCAGGTCCTCGATCTCCGAGAAGACCTGGCCGACGCCGGCCTCCGCGTCCCAGAGGCCGACCCCCCGCAGCCCGGGGGTGTCGATGAGGACACCGCCTCCCGGCAGCACGAGGAGGTTGCGCGTGGTGGTGGTGTGCCGGCCCTTGCCGTCCACGTCACGCGCCGCCCGGACGTCCATCACGTCCTCGCCGAGCAGCGTGTTGGCGAGGGTCGACTTGCCGGCGCCGGAGATCCCGAGCAGCACGCTCGTACCGCTGCCGACGATGGCGCCGAACACGTCGAGGCCCTCCCCCGTCGCGGAGCTGACGGGGAGCACCTGCACCCCGGGGGCGACGCGCTCGACGTCCTCGACGAGATGGGACAGGGTGACGGCGTCCGGGACGAGGTCGGCCTTGGTGAGCAGCACGAGCGGGTGCGCCTCGTACCCCGGCGACGGGGTCCCGTCGCCGAGCAGGGCGTCGCCGGTGGTGCTGGACATCGCCAGCGCCAGGAAGCGCTCCAGCCTCCCCAGGTCCAGCTCGACGGCGAGGGAGACACAGATGACGACGTGATCGATGTTGGTGGCGAGCACCTGCCCCTCGGAGCGCTGCGAGGACGTCGAGCGTACGAAGGCGGTGCGGCGGGGCAGCAGCGCACGCACGAACCGCGGGTCGCCGTCGGGATCGACGGCCGCCCAGTCGCCGGTGCAGACGATGCGCATCGGGTCACGGGGCACCACGAACGCGGTGTCCGCCCTGAGGACGCCGTCCGCGGTGACCACGTCGCACTGACCGCGGTCCACCCGCACCACGCGTCCGGGCAGGAGTCCCTGCTCGGCGTACGGGGCGAAGGTGTCGGCCCATCCGTCGTCCCAGCCGTACGGGGCCAGCGGGTGCGACGGGGTGGAGAGGTGAGGAATGGGGAAAGACAAGGGAAACCCTTCACAAGGGCGGCCCCGGCACCGCGCTTCAGGCGCGGAGGGAAAAGATCGGGTTCAGCCGGTGGCCACGGGGGTGGGAACGATGCTCTTCGGGTCGTGGGCCGTGCCCACCTCGACGACAGTCATCAATGTCCTCACCTCCTGTTTCCTCGAACTGCGCACACCTTAGCGCGGGGTGTCCCGGCAGCGTCAACAGGTTTTCCGCCCGGGACCACACACCCGTTGAATTCACCGGACTTGACGCCGATTGTCCCTCGATCAGGTGATACGCATGCACATCGACCGGTCTCGTACCGTTAGTGTGCCGGACATGACCTCACCCAATGCCGCCACCACCCCTTATTCGCCTGCCCAGTTGGGCACACAGATCCTGATCGGCTGGAGCGGGTCGAATCCCGGAACGGGGCGGGAGACCGCCTTCCTGCTCACCTACTCGCTGGGCGACGGCCCGGAGGGGCCGGAGACCGGCGAACGCGCCATGCGAACGGCCCTGGAGCGCAGCGGCCTGCACGTGGGCGGCGAGACGCTGGACGCGTCGGACCTGCCGAACCTCCCGGTCAAGCTGCTCGTCCAGGCCGGCCAGGCCGTCCTGACGCTGCCTCACTTCAAGGCGCAGTACACCGTGCCGCGCGAGTGGCTGGACGCGGCACGGTCGGAGGGCACGGTGCACGGGATGTTCGCCACCCGCCCGTGGCCCGCGGCCGTCCCGGGACAGCCGGTCGGGGAGGAGATGCTGCGGTCCTTCGTGGGCGACCCCGAGATCATCGGCACCTCCGCCCACTGCCTCATGCCGGTACGCACCCTGGGCTGATCCGCCCGGCCTCCCCGCACACGGCGATGCCCACCACCCCCCGTGGAGTGGTGGGCATCGCCCTGTCGTGCCGTGCGGACGAAGTGAACTGACGGAAGGTCAGGACCTCACGACCGGAGCGGGGCGGCCTGCGGGCCGTTCGCCCCGGCCGCCCGCGGCCGGTGTCAGCGGTTGGCGACGCCGTTGCCCGAGAGCACCGGGATGTCCGACAGGATGTGCGACAGCGGCTCGTCACCCTTGGCCTGGGTGGAGTTGTCGGCGCACTGCTGGTTCTGCGGGTTGGACAGGACGTTGACGTCCTGGACCGCGATCGGGACGAGCCCGATCAGGGAGCCGACGTTCGCCTTGACGGGCAGGGCGATGCAGGGCTTGTTCAGCGAGCCCTGGACGAGGCTCAGCTGGGGGCTCTGGTCGCCCTTGGTCGCGCTGTTGCCGAACGCGGACTCGGCACCGTTGCCGTTGACCGTGGTGGTGCCGTGGTCGTCGCCGATCGCCATGGCCGAGGGGGCCGCGGCGGCGGAGAGGCCGATCAGGGACACAGCCACAGCAGCGCCGGCCATCATCTTCTTCATTACGCTTCACCTTTCGGAGCGTCCCGTTGTGGAACGTATTGAGTAACCTCAAGCGGAAGGTTTGGTTCCGCTACACCACTCGAACGAGTTGGATCCGGATCCGGGTCGACGAGCCCGCTACCCGCCCGTCCGCTCCGTGCGGGCGGCGGGGACGAAGACCGTCTCCCGGCCGGGCGCGGACCTGCGGGGCTCCGGCGGGCACGAGGTGCCCGCCCCGCTCGGCCCGGACTCGCGCCGTGCCGCGTCCCGCCACTCGGCGAGCAGACGGTCGTAGATGGGCGTGGAGCTCTCGGAGAACCGGTCGCGGCCGGGCGGGTACTGACTGTCGTACGGGTCCATGGGGCGCACATACCCGGACACACACGCGGCGTCCGCCCGGACTGCGGCAACCGGACCAATATCCGCACTATCGGGCTACCCGACGTGCGGACCGGCCGGTGACGGGGCCGGCCGGGACAGACGTGTGGGACCGGTCCGCCCGAGCCGCCGACAGCGGTCGGCCGGGACTCGGCGGAACGGCCCCACGCGTCCTCAGGAACGACGACAAGGCGGGAAACGGTGCCCCCCGGCCGGGATGGGCGCGGGGGAAGCCTGAGTCTCGCGCGAGGTCAGTTGTTGGCCGCGCCGTTGCCCGAGAGCAGCGGGATGTCGTTGAGGATGTGCGACAGCGCCTCGTCACCCTTGGCCTGGGTGGAGTTCTCGGTGCACTGCTGGTTCTGCGGGGAGGACAGGACGTTGATGTCCTGGACCGAGACCGGCACGAGGCCGAGCAGCGAGCCGACGTTGGCCTTCGCCGGGAGGGCGATGCAGGGCTTGTTGAACGAGCCCTGGATGAGACCGATCTGCGGGCTCATGTCACCGTGCGTGCTGCTGTTGCCGTAGTACTGGTCGGCACCGTTGCCGTTGACCGACGTCGTGCCGGTGTCGTTGCCGATCGCCATGGCCGAGGGGGCCGCGGCGGCGGAAACACCGGCGACGGAGGCGGCGACTGCCGCGGACGCCAGAATCTTCTTCATCATGAACGTGCCCTTCTGATATTTCTCTGTTGCCCGCCTGTCCGGAGCACTCTGAACAACTCCGCCCGGACGGTTTCGGTTGCGCCATTTCACTCGAACGATTTCCCCGGCCGGACCGCCGGGCGTTTCACGGAAATCCGGCCGGTCACCTCGCCCGGGGAGAAGGGAGCAGAAGGCCTCAGGGCCGGGATCAGCCGCCGACCGGAAGCCCGCCGAGCAGGGGACCCGCCGCCTCGGCGACCTTGCCGACCGCGTCGGCGGACCTGCTGACCGTGCCGTCCTCGTGAACCGCTTCGGCCGTCTGCCCCACGGCGTCCACCACGGGGTTCACCACCCGGTCGGGGATCTGCGGTGCGGTCGAGGTCAGCTCGTTCACACCGGTGGTCAGGCTCATCCTGGGCGCCGTGGGGGTCGTGGCGGCGACAGCGGGGCCAGCGGCCCCGAGGGCGGCCACGGAGCCCGCGACGAGGGCGGCGGTCTTCGCGTACTTCACTTTCTCAATTCCCTTCTCCGGCGGCATCCGCCGCCTTTGTAAGGGACAACGACCAAGCGCTGCGCGGGAAACTGCGGGCACCGGGATTTCCCCTGCGCGCCGAGAAGGCCCTGGAGTGCCGGGGCACTCCAGGGCCTTCTGATGACGAGCCGTCGGCTCGACCGGAACGACTCAGGCGTTGATGCAGGTGTTGCCGAACGCCGGGTTCAGCAGACCGACGACGTTCACGGTGTTGCCGCAGAGGTTGACCGGGATGTGGATCGGAACCTGAACGACGTTGCCCGACAGGACACCCGGGGAGTGGGCGGCAACGGCCTCGGCGCCGGAGTCGGCCATGGCCGGGGCAGCGGCACCCAGCGCCATGAGGGTTCCGGCGGCGACGGCGGCGACCTTGGTGTACTTCACTTTCATCCCTTTCTGCAGCGGAGTCCTCGACGGACACGTATTTCGTGCCGCACGAGCACGTCGAAACGGACTCGTGACTCCGGAGCTGTCATACGTAACGATTGACGGGCGCCGCCGAAACGCTATGGAAGACGTTTCGCGGAAAACCGCCCGAATGCTGCGGGCCCGGACCGCGCGATGGAGGAGTGTCGGCGGCCCGGACCGGTCGTTGCGGCCCGGTCAGCGGTTGCCGGCACCGTTGCCGGAGAGAACCGGAATGTCCGACAGGATGTGCGACAGCGGCTCGTCACCCTTGGCCTGGGTGGAGTTGTCCGTGCACTGCTGGTTCTGCGGGTTCGACAGGACGTTGACGTCCTGGACCGCGATCGGGACGAGCCCGATGAGAGAACCGACGTTGGCCTTGACCGGAAGCGCGACACAGGGCTTGTTCAGCGAGCCCTGGACGAGGCTCAGCTGGGGGCTCTGGTCACCCTTGGTCGAGCTGTTGCCGTACTCCGCTTCGGCACCGTTGCCGTTGACCGACGTCGTGCCCATGTCGTCACCGATCGCCATGGCGCTGGTCGCCGAGAGACCGAGGATGGAGGCGGCGACGGCGCCCGTAGCCAGAACCTTCTTGATCACGATGAACCCTTCTTGTACCGAGTGCCCCGCGGCGGAGCGACCTGATCAACTGGCCGCCGGGCATTTGGTTCCCCCCGGTCGGCCCCGTTCACCCGAATGCCAGGAATTCACCCGCTGGACGAACACCCGTACGTGACCCTTTCGGGTGGTTACACAATTTCCACCGGTCTCCAAGTTTCCCCCGCAACCGTCACGTCGTTATGCAGTCGTCCGCGTCGATGGAATGACCGCCATCAGGGTCACCGCCCACGCGAATTTCCCGGAGAAGGGCATGTAATGCGACAGGTTCTGAACAAAAGCATGATCGTCATGGCGGCGGCGTCGGGCATTCTGACCGCCGCCGGCGGTTATGCGCACGCCGACGCCTCGGCCGACGGGGTGGCGGCGAACTCGCCGGGGGTCGGCTCGGGCAACGCCGTGCAGGTCCCGGTGCACGTCCCGGTCAACCTCTGCGGCAACACCGTCAACGTGATCGCCCTGCTGAACCCGGCCTTCGGCAACACCTGCGCCAACGTCAGCTCGGGTGACAAGCACGGCGACGACGCGTACGGCGACGAGCACGGCGAGGCGCAGGGCCACGGTGGCTCCGGCGCCACCGCGGACGGCGCGGCCGTCGGCTCCCCGGGTGTCCTCTCCGGCAACCTGGGCCAGATCCCGGTGGACGTCCCGGTGAACGCCTGCGGCAACAGCGTCGACGTCGTCGGCCTGCTGAACCCGGTGTTCGGCAACGACTGTGTCAACGACAGCGGCCACGGTCACGGCAACCCGCCGGTGAAGCCCCCGGTCCAGCCCCCCACCGAGGAGCCGCCCACGGTCACCCCGCCGACCGAGGAGCCCCCCACCGAGCAGCCCCCGACGGTCACCCCGCCGACCTCGAAGCCCCCCGTGGAGGAGCCGGCGGCCGGTAACCCGGGCCCGAACGCCCCCGTCGCGCAGCTGGCCCGGACCGGCGCCGGTGACATCGGCCTGGCCGCCGGTGCGAGCGCGGGCCTGCTGCTGGGCGGCGCGGTGCTCATGCGCCGCGCCCGCGGCTCCCGCGGCTAGTACCGCACGTACGGCCGAGGGCCGTTCCGCAGCACGGATGCTGCGGGACGGCCCTCTTCCGTACGCGGGGACACGGTGTCAGACGCGGGACAGGCCCGCCCGGTCCAGGTGGGCGGCGATGGCGATCGTCTCCGCCGTGTCCAGCCGGCGCATCGGCGGGCTCATCACGTTCGTCGTGATGACGCCGCGCAGCATCAGGGCGGTCTTGAAGGCGCCCAGTCCGGCGGCCGTGGCCGAGGCGGTACCCGGTGCGGCGGCCCCCACGATGTCGAACAGCGAGACGAGGCGGTCCTGTTCGGCCGCCGCGGCGGCCCAGTCTCCGCGCACGGCGGCCTGGTGGAGGCGGACGTAGCCGTGCGGGTCCACGTTGCCGAGGCCGGGCACCGATCCGTCCGCGCCGCTCAGCATCATCGCGTCGACCACCAGTTCGTGGCCGGTCAGGAGCGAGAAGCCGGGCAGCTCCCGTGCCCCGAGGGCGAGCCGGCGGAACGATCCGTCGTCGCCGCTGGAGTCCTTCACCCCGGCGAGCACGCCGTCCGCGGCCAGCGGGAGCAGCAGCTCGGGGTCCAGCTTGCTGTGGACGCACACCGGCACGTCGTAGGCCAGGAGCGGGAGGCCGACGGCCGCCGCGATGTCCCGGAAGTGGCGGTCGATCTCGGTGGGGTGGGTGCGGGTGTAGAAGGGCGCGGTGGCCACGACCGCGTCGGCGCCGAGCGCGGCCGCGGCGCGGGCGCGCTCGATCGCCCGGTTGGTGGTGGTCTCGATGGCGCCGACGATGACCGGAACCTGGCCCGCCGCCGCCGAGGTGATCACCTTGATGACCTCGTCCTGCTGCGCGGGCGTCAGGTAGGCGGTCTCGCCGGAGCTGCCCAGCGCGAACAGTCCGCCGACGCCGCCGTCCAGGAGGTGGCCGACGACCCGCTCCAGGGACGCCGTGTCCAGTGCGCCGTCCGCCGTGAGCGGGGTGACGACGGGCGGGATGACTCCGGAGTAGGGGGTGGTGCGGCTGGTCATGCGGTGCTCCTTGCGGGCGGTACGGGGATCGGGTCCGGGGAGGGCGGTGCGGTCAGGGGGTGGACGCAGTGCCAGCGGTGCCCGCCGGGTCCGGACGCCTCCGCGGGGAAGGCCGTGGAACAGGCGTCGTCGGCCTTCCAGCAGCGGGTGCTGAAGGGGCAGCCGGGCGGCGGGTTGGTGGCGGAGGGCACCGGGCCGGTGAGCACGATGCGCCGTGTGTCCTCCAGCAGGCTGGGGGTCGCGGAGAGCAGCGCCTGCGTGTACGGGTGCCGGGGGGCCTCCGCGACCTCGGCGGCCCGGCCCTCCTCGACGATGCGGCCGAGGTAGAGGACGGCGATGCGGTCGGCGAGGTAGCGCACCGTCTGGATGTCGTGCGAGATGAACACCATGCCGAGGCCGAGGCGTTCGCGGAGGTCGACGAGGAGGTTGAGCACCTGGGCGCGCACGGAGACGTCGAGCGCGGAGGTCGGTTCGTCGGCGACGATCAGTTCGGGTTCCAGGGCCAGGGCGCGGGCGATCGCGACGCGCTGGCGCTGGCCGCCGGAGAGCTGTCCGGGCAGGGCGTCCAGGGTGTGGCCGGGCAGGCCGACCAGGTCGAGCAGTTCCTCGACGCGCGCCTCGCGCGCCTCGCGGGTGCCGCGCCGGTGGACGTCCAGCGGGTCGCGAAGGATCCGGCGGACCGGGAGGCGGGGGTTGAGGGCGGTGGAGGGGTCCTGGAAGACGACCCCGACGGACGGGCCGAAGTCGTTCCGGCGCTCGGCGCCGGGCATCTTCCAGAGGTCGCGGCCGTGGAAGAGGACCTCGCCCTCGGTGGGCTTCTGCAGTCCGGTCAGCACCCGGGCCAGCGTGGACTTGCCGCAGCCCGACTCCCCCACCAGGCCGACGATCTCACCGCGTGCGACCTCCAGCGTGGCGTCGGTGAGCGCGTGGACGGCGTCGCGTCCGAAGAGGCCTCCGCCGCGGGCCTTGTGGCGTACGTGGACGCCGTCGAGCCTGATCACAGGGCGCTCCCTTCCAGCTGTTGTGCGGCGGCCCCGGCCGGGTGGTGGCAGGCGAGGCCGTGGTCCCGCGTGGTACCTCGCGCGGTGAGCGCCGGTGACGTGGTGCGGCAGAGTTCGGTCGCGGCCCCGCAGCGGCCGGCGAAGCGGCATCCGTCGCCGAAGCCCTGGGGTGCGGGGACGACGCCGCGGATCTGGTGGAGCCGGTCGGCGCCGGCCTCCAGGGAGACGACGGAGCCGAGGAGGCCGCGGCTGTAGTGGTGGGCGGGGTCGGTGAGGACGGACCGGGTGTCACCGACCTCGGCGAGCCGGCCGGCGTACATCACGGCGACGCGGTGCGAGAGGTCGCCGACCAGGGCGAGGTCGTGGGAGACCAGGACCATGGCGAAGCCGAGTTCGTCGCGCAGCTGGATCAGCAGCTCGACGACCTGGGCCTGGACGGTGACGTCGAGGGCGGTGGTGGGTTCGTCCGCGATCAGGAGGCGGGGGCTGCGGGACAGGGCCATGGCGATGAGGACGCGCTGGCGCTGGCCGCCGGAGAGCTCGTGCGGGTAGCTGCGCAGGGTGCGTCCGGGCGAGAGGCCGACGAGTTCGAGGAGCTCGGCGGGGGTCTTCGTACCGCCGCGGGAGGTCAGCTGCCTGAGCTGGGTGCCGACGAGGACGGAGGGGTTGAGGGAGGAGAGGGCGTCCTGGTAGACCATCGCGATCTCGGGGCCCATCAGGGCGCGGCGTTCCTTGGGCGGGAGCTTCAGCAGGTCCCGGCCGCGGTAGAGGATCTCGCCGCTGACCTCGGCGTTGCGGGCGAGGAGGCCCATGACGGCGAGGCTGGTGATGGACTTGCCGCAGCCGGACTCCCCGACCAGGCCGAGGGTCTCGCCCTCGTGGACGGTGAAGTTCAGCCGGTCGACGACGGGGATGTCGCCGTAGCGGTCGGGGAAGCGGATCGCCAGGTCGCGTACGACGAGGAGTTCGTCGGCGTCCTCGCGCACCGGGGTGATGGTGGGTGCGGTGGCGTGGATGTGGCGGGCGAGTTCGGTGAGGGCGGCGTCGATGTCGACGGTGGAGGAGGCCTCGACGGGGTCGGGTGCCGTGGTGGCGGCCGGGCCGGCGGCGGGGCGCGCGCTCCTGGGCGCCGCGGAGGCGTCGGTGAGGCCTTCGGAGAGGATGTTGAGCGCGAGGACGGTGATCAGCAGGGCCAGGCCGGGGAAGAAGGTGGCCCACCAGCCGCCGGCCAGCAGGATCTGCCGTCCGTAGGCGAGGACGCTGCCCCAGCTGGGGTCGGGATCCTGCACCCCGGCGCCGATGAAGGAGAGGCTGGCCTCGAAGATGATGGCCTCGGCGACCATGACGGTCGCGAACACCATGACCGGGGCCATGCAGTTGACGGCGACGTGGCGGAGCACGATGTGGCCGCGCCGGGCGCCGATGACCTTCTCGGCCGCGACGTAGTCCTCTCCGTACTGGGCGAGGACGTTGGCGCGTACGACGCGGGCCAGGGAGGGGGTGTAGACGAAGGCGATGGTGAAGATGATCACCGGGATGCTGGTGCCGAAGACGGCGACCAGGACGGCCGCGAGCGCGATCGGCGGGAACGACATCACGACGTCGAGGGTGCGCATCACGGACTCGTCGCCGAGCTTGCGCGAGGTGGCGGCGAGCGAGCCGAGCACGGACCCGGCGGCCAGGGCGACGGCGGTGGCGCCGAGGCCGATGACCAGCGAGTAGCGCGAGCCGTGCACCACGCGGGCGAAGACGTCGCGTCCCGCGCGGTCGGTGCCGAACCAGTGGTCGCCGCTCGGGGCCTGGACGGGGGTGCCGGTGGTCAGCGGGTCCTGGGTGAGGAGGGGGGCGAGTACGGCGCCGAGGACGACGACGACGAGGACGCCGAGGGCGACGCGGGAGGTGGCCGGGAGGGCGCGGAAGGCGATGCCCGGTCGGGAGAGTTTGGTGGCCAGACGGCCCGTGGCGAACATGTCACACCGTCCTGATGCGCGGGTTGACCAGCAGGTAGAGCAGGTCGACGATGACGTTGACCACCAGGAAGGCGATGGCGATGGTCAGTACGGTGCCCTGGACCAGGGCGACGTCGCCGCCGGTGACACCTTCGAGGATGAGTTTGCCCATGCCGGGCAGGTCGAAGATCGCCTCGATGACGACGGCGCCGCTGAGCAGGTAGCCGACCTTGACGCCGAGCACGGTGAGCGGGGTGACGAGCGCGTTGCGCAGGACCGAGCGGATCACCAGGAGGACCGGCAGGCCGTTGCCCTGGGCGGTGCGGACGTAGTCGCGGTCGAGTTCGGCGACCATCGAGGTGCGGACCAGGCGGGCGAGTGAGGCCGCGACGGGCACCGCGAGCGAGAGGGCGGGCAGGGCCATGGTGGTGAGCCAGCCGCCGAAGGAGTCGGCGGGGTTGGTGTATCCGCCGGTCGGGAAGATCCGGGTGTTCAGGGCGAACTGCTGGATGAGCAGGACGCCGAGCCAGAACGACGGGACGGCGACGCCGGCCATGGACAGGATCCGGAAGAGCTGGTCGGGCCAGCGGTCGCGGTACACGGCGCCCAGGACCCCGCCCGCGACGGCGAGGACGACGGCGATGACCAGTCCGAGGACGGTGAGCTGGAGGGTGAGCGGGAAGGCTGCGGTGATGCGGTCGATCACGGGCTGGCTGGGCGGGACGGTCATCCCGAGATCGAAGTGGAGCAGCTGCCCGAGGAAGTCGAAGTAGCGTACGGGCAGCGGGTCGTTGAGGCCGTTGGCCTCGGCGAACGCCTCCCGGGCCTCGGGGGTGGCGCTCTCCCCGAGCGCGTTGAAGGCCGGGTCGACCGGCGAGAACTGCAGCACCACGAAGACCAGCAGCGCGATGCCGAGGATCATCACCGGCATCATCGCGACGCGGCGCAGCGCGAGCCGGAGAAAAGCAACCATCGTCGGGTTCCTTGCGATTGGGCGGACAGCGGGTCCGGGCCGCCGGGCGGGCGGCCCGGACCGGTGTGCCGGGCCGCCGGGCGGGGCGGCGCGGACCGGGCGGAGCCGTCAGGCGCGGCTGACGTCCAGGAAGGACAGGCCGGTGGTGGGCAGCGGCCGGAAGCCGGGCAGGGCCTTGTCGTTCCAGGCGGTCGGCAGCTTGCGGTGGAGGATCGGGTAGAGCGCCGCCTCCTCCGCCACCACGTCGGTGACCTGGCCCCAGAGCTGCTTGCGCGCCGCCTCGTCGGGGGCCTGGGCGGCCTTGTCGAGGAGTTGCCTGACCTGCTTGTACTCGGCGGTCCTCGACCAGCCGTAGCGCTTCTCGGGCCAGAAGCCGTAGTAGAACCAGCGCATCAGGAGGTCCACGTCGTTGCCGAAGACGGAGGGGTCGCCGGGGGCGACCATGACCTCGAAGTCGCCCGCGTCGACCTTGGCCCACTGGGCCGGGGACTGGGCGATGTTCAGGGTGGCCTCGATGCCGGCCGCGGCCCAGCTCTCCTTCAGCAGCGGGGCGATGTCCTTGACCCAGCCGGTGTCGGTGGTCAGGACGGTGAACTTCAGGGTGCCGACGCCCGCGTCGCCCAGCAGCTTCTTCGCCTTGGCCACGTCGTGCGTGTAGACGGTGGCGGCCTTGTGGTAGTCGGGGTGGGTCGAGGGGACGTAGCCGGTCGCGGCCGCCGCGTTGCCGACCATCGCGGTGGAGATGATCTTCTCGGTGTCCAGCGCGTAGTGCAGGGCCTGGCGCACCCGCTTGTCGGCGAACCGCTTGTCGGTGGTGTTGAACATGAGGAAGAGCAGGCCGAAGGACTGCACGGACTCGGTCTTCGTGGTGGCGGCCAGGCGCTTGACGTCGATGTACGGGACGTCCTCGATGGCCTGGACGCGGCCGGACTCCATGGCGCTGACGCGGGCCGACTGGTCCGACATCAGGCGCCAGACCATCTTCTTCGCCTTGGCGGGGTGCGGGCCGTTGTACGCGTCGAACTTCTCGAAGACGATCTTGTCCTCGCGGGTCGCCTCGATGAACCGGTAGGGCCCCGAGCCGACGGGCTTGGCGTCGAATCCCTTGACGTCCGCCTCGACGACCTTCCTGGGCACGATGCGGGCGACCGCGATGCGCGAGGGGAAGAGCGCGAAGGGGTACGTGAGCTTGAACTCGACCGTGCCGGTGTCGACGGCGGTGACCGTGTCGATGAAGGGCACGAACTGTGCCATCAGTGACGCGTTCTTCTCGTCCAGGATGCGTTCGAAGCTGAACACCACGTCGTCGGCGGTGACCGGGGAGCCGTCGTGGAAGGTCGCGCCCTCGCGGAGGGTGGCCCGGTAGGTGGTGGCGTTGATCTTCTGCGGCATCGCGGTGGCGAGGGCGGGACGTGCCACGAGCGTGGCCGGATCGAGATCGACCAGGCCCTCGAAGATGTGCATGTTGGCCGCGTACGGCGTGGCACCGGAGGTGATCATCGGGTCGAAGCCGGTCGACAGGGGGTAGGACAGGCCGGCCTCGATGGTGCCGTCGCCCTCGCCCTTGCCCGCCGCGCCGTCGGCGGTCGAGGAGGGCCCGCCGCATGCGGAAAGGCCTGCCGTGATGGCCGCGGCCGCGCCGATGGCACTGGTGTAACGCAGGAAGGTGCGGCGCTCGACGCCGGCTGGCCTCAGCTCGGGCACGGGTCCTCCAAGGGACGTTGGGAGCAGGGGAACGAGTGGGAAAAGCTGTTGTCGACGGCCATCGGGATGCCGATGAGCCGTAGAGCATCAGACGTCAGATGTCTGATGCCTTGATAGCGTGGGAACGTAGCTTGACAATCGAGAGGGGTCAAGAGGTGGGGAGTTCACATATGTCCGGCACGCGGCCCGGCCGCACCCTGCTGCGGCAGGAAGTGGTCGAGGGCATCAAGCGCTACATCCTCGACGAGCGGCTGCGCCCCGGGGACCCGCTGCCGACGGAGCCGGCCCTGTGCGAGGCGCTCGGGGCCAGCCGTTCCAGCGTCCGGGAGGCGGTCAAGATCCTCGCCGCCCTCGACATCGTCGAGGTGCGCCACGGCCACGGGACCTACGTCGGCCGGCTGAGCCTGTCGGCGCTGGTGGAGAGCCTGACCTTCCGCGGCCTGCTCTCCCCCGACGACGACTTCCAGGTGATGGCCGACCTCGTGGACGTGCGCGAGCTCTTCGAGCGGGGCATGGCCGACCGGATCATCTCCTCGCTCAGCGCGGAGCAGCTCGACGGCCTGGACGGCCTGGTGGCGACCATGCGCGCCACCGGCGCGGGCGAGGGGCACGGCTTCGTCGCGGCGGACCGGGCCTTCCACGCCCAGCTCGTGGCCCCGCTGGGCAACGACCTGATCGGCCAGCTCTCCATGGCCTTCTGGGACGTCTACACGATCGTCGCGCCGCACCTGGACGGATTCACCCACGCCGACGAGACGGCGACGATCACCGCCCACCAGAACATCGTGGACGCGGCCAGGGCGGGCGACGTCACCGCGTTCCTCAAGGCCCTCGACGAGCACTACGCACCGGTCAGGCGGCGGATCGCCGAGGCCAGGTCACGCGAGGCCGGCACGGCCTGACCCGGGACGGCCGCCCTCCCGCCCCCGCCCCCGCCCCGGGGCGGGGCACCCGTCGGCGGCGGACCCTTGACGACCGGCCGCCGCTCTCCCTAGGGTCCGCTTACCCACAGGACATCTGACGTCTGCTGTCCAGTAGCGACCCGTACCCCAGGAGGGCACAGCCATGCCGTCGGCCGATCTATCGCTCGAGGAGTGCCGCGCCTACCGGCCCGGACTCCCGCTGCCCGGCGACTTCGACGCCTTCTGGTCCGCCACCCTGGACGGGGCCCCGCACGGCGACACCGCGGACAAGCCCCGGTACGAGCGGGTCGACTGCGGACTGCCCCTGGTCCGCACGTACGACGTGAGCGTTCCCGGGTACGGCGGACGTCCGGTGCGCGGGTGGCTGCACCTGCCCGCCGGGGCCGAGGAACCGCTCGGCTGCGTCGTCGAGTTCCTCGGCTACGGGCGTGGCCGGGGGCTCCCCCACGAGGAGCTGACGTGGGCCTGCGCCGGGTACGCGCACCTGGTCATGGACACCCGGGGCCAGGGGTGGTCGGCGGCCGGCGGCGTCACCGCGGACACCGATCCGGGCGCGGCCGGGACCGTCCCGGGCTTCCTCACCCGGGGCGTCGAGAGCCCCGGGACGTACTACTACCGGCGGGTGTTCACCGACGCCGTCCGCTGCGTGGAGGCGATGCGGGAGCACCCCGAGATCGATCCCGCCCGCGTCGTGGTGACCGGCGTGAGCCAGGGCGGCGGCATCGCACTGGCCGTGGCCGGGCTCGTACCGGGGCTGGCCGGGGTGATGCCGGACGTACCGTTCCTGTGCAACATCCCCCGGGCCGTACGGATCGCGGGAGCGCCGCCGTACACCGAGGTAGCGGCCCACCTCCGGCTCTACCGCGACCGCGCCGACGCGGTGTTCCGCACCCTGTCGTACTTCGACGCGGCGCACCACGCCACCCGGGCGACCGCGCCGGCGCTGTTCTCCATCGCGATGATGGACGAGATCTGCCCGCCCTCCACCTGCTTCACGGCCTACAACCGTTACGCGGGGCCCAAGGACCTGCGCGTCTACGAGTTCAACGGGCACGAGGGCGGCACCGCGTACCACCGGGCGGAACAACTGGCCTGGGTGCGCGACCTGTTCGCCGGGCTCCCGGCCGGGCGGGCCGACCGCTCCTGACCGCGCGGGAGACCCCGCGCGGACGCTCCACGCTCCTCGCCGCCGACGCGGCGGTCCCGCCCCGGCCCGCCGCGCACCCCGGCGGGCGGGGGCACCGACGGCCCGCGCGCCGAGGACGGTCGGGAATCCGACGGTCCCCGGCAGCGGCGGCCGGGTGCGCGCCCCGCCCGCCCCCTGACGCGCCGGCTCCGACGCCGCGCGCTCCGCTCCATCACCGCACCTCTCCCCCTCACGAGAAGAGAGACCGTTCATGCAGCGCAGAGTCACCCTCGCCATGCTGTCCGCCGCCCTCCTGGTGGCCACGGCGGCCGGCACCGCCCACGGCGCCCCCACCGCCGGCGAACTGACCTCCCAGGACATCGCGACCCAGGGAACCGGATCCCCCTACTACCGCATCCCGGCGCTGACCACGTCCGTCAAGGGCACCCTGCTCGCCGCCTACGACGCCCGCCCCACGCTCGCGGACCTGCCCGGCAACCTCGGCATCGTGCTGCGCCGCAGCACCGACGGCGGGACCACCTGGCAGACGCAGCAGGTCGTCCGCAAGGAGGCCGCGCCGAAGGGGTTCGGCGACCCGAGCCTGCTGGTGGACCGCACGACGGGCCGGATCTTCGTCTTCTACGCGTCCTCCGTGAACCAGGGCTTCTTCGGCTCCGCCACCGGCAACGACGAGAGCGACCCGAACGTCCTCCAGGCCGACTACAGCTACTCCGACGACGACGGGCTGACCTGGACCCACCGCCGGATCACCTCGCAGATCAAGAACCCGGCCTGGGCGGGCATGTTCGCGGCCTCCGGCGAGGGCATCCAGCTGCGCGGCGGCGCGTACAAGGGCCGGCTGATCCAGCAGTACGCCATCCGCCACAACGGGGCCAACTACGCGGTCAGCGCCTACAGCGACGACCACGGCGCGACCTGGAGGACGGGCAACCCGGTCGGACCGGGCGGCGACGAGAACAAGACCGTCGAGCTGAGCGACGGGCGCGTCATGCTCAACAACCGCTCCGCGCCCTACCGGACGATCGCGTACTCCACCGACGGCGGGGTGAACTACACGCCGTTCACGCAGGACACCGCGCTGCCCGACCCCGCGAACAACGGCTCGGTGATCCGCTACGCACCGGACGCCGCCGCGTCCGACCCCCAGTCCTCGTGGCTGCTGTTCAGCAACACGGAGAGCACGTCCTCCCGGAGCAACCTCACCGTGAAGATGTCCTGCGACAACGGGAGGACCTGGCCGATCCGCAAGGTCGTGGACCCGGGCAGCGCCGCGTACTCGACGCTGACGCGGCTGCCGGACGGGCGCCTCGGCCTGCTGTACGAGCGCGACAACTACAGGAACGTCACCTACTCCTCGTTCGACCTGAAGTGGCTCGGCGGGACCTGCGCGGACATCACCATCACCCCGCCGGCCACGCTGAAGGCGGGGACCACCACCGAGGTCACCGTCCGCGTCGTCAACCGGATGGACGTGGCCCGCGGCGCGGGGACCCTCGACCTGGCGGTGCCGGCCGGCTGGACGACGAAGCAGGTCGCGTTCCCGGCGACGCGGCCGGGTGAGGGCGCGAACATCAAGGTTCCGGTCACGGTACCGGCCGGCGCGTCCGGCGACGTGAAGCTCACCGTGACCTACCGGTCGGACGGCAAGCAGGCGTCCGGCAGCAGGACGGTGACCGTCACTCCGTAACACCCCGTACCGAAGGAGGTGTTGCTGCCCCGCCCACCCCCGGGCTGCTGCGACGATGGGCGGCGACACCTCCCCGGGACGACGGACAGGCGGCGGCGATGGCGGCGACGGGCGTACGGATGGGCGTGGTCGGCGGCAGCATCGCCGGGTGCGCGATGGCGGTCGCGGGCCTCAGGGCGGGCGCCGAGGTCACCGTCTACGAACGCAGCGGCGGCGAACTCCGCGACCGGGGGCTCGGGATCGTCATCCCTCCCCCGCTGCACGGACGCCTGGTCCGGGAGGGCTATCTGGACGCCGCCATGCCGACCGCCCCCGTCGCGACCCGCGTCTGGCTGACCCGGGAGCCCGGGGGCGGGTCGGCGCGCGAGTTCGCCCGCCAGCCCAGCGCGGTCACCCCGTGCAACTGGGGTCTGCTGTGGGGGGCGTTGCGCGCCGCCGCGGACCGCGCCCGCCACCACCGGGGACGCCCCGTCACCTCGGTCGGACGGACCCCGGCGGGCGGCGCCCTCGTCCGCACGGCCGGGGGCGAGGACACCTACGACATCGTCGTGGGCGCCGACGGGCACCGCTCGCTCACCCGGGGCGTACTGGCCCCGGACCTGCGCCCCTCCCCCGCCGGGTACGCGGTGTGGCGCGGCACGCTCCCGGCGGGCGCGGCGGACTCCCACCGCGGGCCGCTGGGGCTGCTGCGGGAGGCCTGGGTGACGATCGGCTTCCCCGGCGGGCACGGCATCTTCTACCTGATCCCCCGGGGCGGGGACGCGGGCCCGGACGACCGTCTGCTCGCCTACGCGGTCTACGCGACCCCGCCGGGCGGGGCCGGGGAGGAGGGCTACGTACGGCAGTTGGCCGAGGAGCACTTCCCTCGGGAGTGGGCGCGGATCGTGGCCCACGGGGAGCACACGGCGATGACCTGCCACCCCGTCGCCGACCTGCACGCGCCGCTCGCCGCCGACCCGCCGTTCCTGCTCGCGGGCGACGCGGCGGGGGTCACCCGCCCGCACACGGCGAGCGGAGCCGTCAAGGCGTTGCAGGACGCCCTGTGCCTGGAGGAGGCGCTGCGGACGGCCGCCTCGCCCGCCGACGCGCTGCGGCACTACGCCCGCGAGCGGACCCCGGAGGGGGCCCGGCTGGTCGAGCTGGGCCGCCGGCTGGGCCGCGCGCAGGTGGAGCGGGCACCGGACTGGACCACGATGGACCAGGGTGCGGTGGACGCGTGGTGCCGCGCCACCCTCGCGGGCACGAGCAGCTACCTCTACGCGGACACGGACTGAGGTTCCAGCCGGCCCCGGATGCCGTCGAAGTGGGTACGCATGGCGCGCACCGCGCGGGCGCCGTCGGCCGCCGCGACCGCCTCGACGATCTCGTGGTGCTGGGAGCAGGTGACGTCCGGGTCCTGGTGGCCGTCGTCCACGTCCTCGCGCACCCGGTCCATGGCCGCCCAGAACGCGTCGAGCACCTCGCTGAGGAGGTGGTTGTCGAGCGAGGCGTAGAGCGCGAGGTGGAAGGCGCGGTCGGTGGTCCGGGCCACCCGGCCGTCCCGGGCCGCCTCGCGCTCCATCGTCGCGACGAGCGACCGCAGTTCGGCCAGGTCCCGGGCGGGGATCCCGGCGGTGACGGCGCCGACGAGCCCGGTCTCCAGCGCCTCGCGCACCCTCATGAGCTCCAGCAGGCCCGGCTCGCCCTGCCGGTGCCGGACGGCGGCGCGGAAGGCCAGCCCCTCGGCGAAGGGCGAGAGGGAGAGCGAGCCGACGAAGGTGCCGAAGCCGCGCCGGATCTCGACGACGTTCACGGCCTGGAGCGCCTTGAGCGCCTCGCGCACCGAGACCCGCCCGGCCGCGAACAGCTCCATCAGCTCGGCTTCGGTGGGCAGCGGGTCGCCGGGACCGAGGCCGCGTTCGAGGATCAGTTCCTTGATCCTTCGCTCGATGTCCTGAGCCATGGTGGGGCGGGCCACAACGGTCCTCCTGAGGTGTCGCCGGCCACCGGTACCTCTTGACCGGTCGCCGTGGCATCTGTTTAAGGTGAGTCCAGACATAGGACATCTTACGTCTCACGTCTCGGTCCCGTCTCCCCTTTCCGGCGACGGACCGGCGTTCCGAACGAGCTGGAGCCCCTCACATGTCCCTGACCGCACCGCTGCACGGCGTCGTACCGCCGGTCTGCACCCCGCTCGACGACCGGGGGGAGATCGACACGGCCTCCCTGACCCGGCTCGTCGGCCATCTCGTCGACGGCGGCGTGCACGGGCTCTTCGCGCTGGGTTCCACCAGCGAGGTCGCCTATCTGACCGACGCCCAGCGCGCCACCGCCCTCCGGACCGTGGTCGCCGCGGCCGCCGGGCGCGTCCCGGTCCTGGCCGGGGTCATCGACACGACGACCGCGCGGGTGACCGAGCACGCCCGGACGGCGGCCGGACTCGGCGCCGACGCCCTCGTCGCGACCGCGCCGTTCTACACCCGTACGCACCCGAAGGAGACCGCCGGGCACTTCCGCCGGCTGCGCGCCGCCGTCGACCTGCCGCTGTTCGCCTACGACATCCCGGTGGCCGTGCACTCCAAGCTCTCCGCGTCCCTGGTGCGCGAGCTCGCCGAGGACGGCACGCTCGCCGGCCTCAAGGACAGCAGCGGTGACGAGGGCGGGCTGCGCAGGCTGATCGTCGAGCTCGGCGGGCGCGAGGGCCGCGCCGGGGGCCCGGTGCCGCACTTCAGCGTGCTGACCGGTTCCGAACTCACCGTGGACGCGGCCCTGCTGGCCGGGGCCGACGGCGTCGTGCCCGGCATCGGCAACGTGGACCCGGCCGGATACGTCCGGCTGTACGAGGCGGCGCGGGCCGGGGACTGGGCGCTCGCCGCCCGGGAACAGGAGCGGCTCGTCGAGCTGTTCGCCATGGTCGACGTGGGCCCGGAGCAGGACATGGGCCGCAGTTCGTCGGCGCTCGGTTCCTTCAAGGAGGCGCTGCGGCTGCTCGGCGTCATCGACAACGGCGCCACCGCCTTCCCGCAGATCCCGCTCTCCGCCGGGTCCGTCGCCCTCGTCGCCGAGCGGCTGCGCGGCGCCGGCCTGCCGCCCGTCCGATGAACGCGGCGGCGACCGGGGCCGTGGTCATCGGCCTCGACCTCGGCGGCACGAAGATCGCGGCGGCCCTCTTCGCCGCCGACGGCACGGTGCTGGCCCGGCACACCCGGCCCACCCCGGCCAGGGACGGCGCGGCGGCGGTGCTCGACGCGCTCGCCGCGGCGGCGGCCGAGGTGGACCCCGGCCGGCTCGCCACGGTGCTCGGCATCGCCGCCGCGGGGGTCGTCGACCCGCGCGGCGGCACGGTCACCAGTGCCACCGACTCGATCAGCGGCTGGGCGGGCACCGCGCTCGGCCCCGGCCTCGCGGAGCGCACGGGTCTGCCGGTGGCCTGCGACAACGACGTACGGGCCACCGCCGGGCCCGAGCTCGCCGCACTGGCGGACCCGCGCGGTTCGCTGCTCCTCGCGGCCGTCGGCACGGGCGTGGGCGGCGCCCTCGCCGTCGACGGGCGGATGCTGCACGGCGCGTCGGGCATCGCCGGCCACCTCGGCCATCTGCCCAGCGCGGAGGCCGCCGGGCTGCCCTGCACCTGCGGGGCCACCGGGCATCTGGAGGTCATCGCCTCCGGCCCGGGCATCACCGCGCACTACGGGCGGCTCACCGGCACCCCGGCGGACCGGCTCGAAACGGTCGCCGCCCGCGCCGCCCGGGGCGAGCAGGCCGCCGTGCGGGCCATCACCACCGGGGCGGCGGCCGCCGGCCGGGTCCTGGGCGGCCTCGCCAACGCGCTCGGTCCCGACCGGGTCGTCGTCGGCGGCGGGGTCCCCCGCATCGGCGCGCTGTACGGCGACGCGCTGGCCGCCGCCTTCGCCGCCGAACTGATGCCGCCGCTGCGCGGACTCGTCCCCGAGCCGCCCCTCTTCGGCCACGACGCCGCCGTGCTGGGCGCCGCCGCGCTGACCACCGTCCTTCCCCTCCACCACCCGGGAGCACTCCGATGAACGCACAGGATCTCGCCGACACCCTCCGGGGCCGGCTGATCGTCTCCTGCCAGGCGCCCCCCGGCGACCCGATGCGGGAGACCTCCGCCCTCGTACGCCTCGCCCTCTGCGCCGTCGCCGGCGGCGGCTCCGCGATCCGGGCCAACGAGCCCGAGGTCGTCGCCGCGATCACCGCCGCCGTGGACCTCCCGGTCATCGGCCTGTGGAAGGACGGCGACACCGGCGTCTACATCACGCCGACCGTCCGGCACGCCCTGGCGGTCGTCGAGGCCGGCGCGGCCGTCGTCGCCGCCGACGCCACCGACCGGCCGCGCCCCGACGGCTCCACGTTCGCCGAGCTGGTCGACGCCGTCCACGCGGCGGGGGCCCTGGTCATGGCGGACGTCTCCACGCTCGCCGAGGGGGTCGCCGCCGCCGCGCAGGGGGCCGACCTCGTCTCGACGACCCTGTCCGGCTACGTCCCGGGGACCCCGCGGCTGACCGGCCCGGATCTGGACCTTGTGACATCTCTCTCGGCCGCGGTCCCTGTACCGGTCGTCGCCGAAGGCCGTATCAATACTCCCGAGGAGGCTGCCGAGGCTCTCGCCCGCGGCGCCCACAGCGTCGTGGTCGGAACGGCCATCACCGCTCCCACCGCCTTGACCTCACGCTTCGTCGCCGGCCTCGCCCGGCCCTGAGCTGCCCTCACCACCAGGGACGGCCGCCCGAGGCGGAGACGCCGTCCCGCACCAGGAGCGCACCGTGCAGAAACCCCCCTCCACGCTCCCCTGGTACCGCGAGGTGAGCGGTACCCAGTGGAAGTCCTTCTTCGCCGCCTGGATCGGCTACGTCCTCGACGGCTTCGACTTCGTCCTCATCACGCTCGTCCTCACCGAGATCAGCGACGACTTCGGCCTGAGTACGGTGCAGGCCGCCAGCCTGATCTCCGGCGCCTTCATCACCCGCTGGCTGGGCGGCGCCGTGCTGGGCGCCGTCGGTGACCGCTACGGCCGCAAGATCTCGATGGTGCTGAGCATCCTGCTGTACTCGCTGGGGACCTTCGCCTGCGGGTTCGCCTGGAACTACCACAGCCTCTTCGCCGCCCGGCTGGCCATCGGCATGGGCATGGCCGGTGAGTACAGCGCGAGCGCCACGTACGTCATGGAGAGCTGGCCCGCCCGCGTCCGCAGCCGGGCGAGCGGTTTCCTGATCTCCGGTTTCTCCGTCGGCTCGGTCCTGGCCGCCCAGGTCTACACCTGGGTGGTGCCCTCGCTGGGCTGGCGGTGGATGTTCTACCTGGGCCTGATCCCGATAGCGGTCGCGCTCTGGATGCGCCGGGCGCTGCCGGAGGCCGAGGAGTGGACCGCGGACGTCGCCGACCGGGGCGCGAAGCCCAACCCCTTCCGGCCGCTGTTCCGGACCCGTCGGCTCGCGGTGGCCAACACCGTCCTCGTGGTGGCCGCCACGCTCTCGCTCTTCCTGGTCTTCACGCCGGGCGGCGAGGGCCTGGTGCCGGTGCTCTCGGTGGTGGCGGGCCTCGCCCTCGTGGCGTTCGCCGTACAGCTGGGCGGACGGCGGGGGTGGCTGCTGTACGTGTCGATGATCGTGACCCTGTTCTTCGCGTTCCTGTACTCCTGGCCGATCCAGGCCCTGCTCCCCACCTATCTGAAGACGGAGCTGGGGTACACCACGGGCCAGGTCACCGACGTCCTCTACTTCGCGGGCTTCGGCACCATGGTCGGCTGCTGGACGGCCGGCTTCCTGGGCGACCGGATCGGGGCGAAGAAGGCGTACGCGCTGACGCTGCTGGCCTCGCTGGCCTTCGTCTACCCCGTGTTCGCGGTGAAGGACAACCTGCTGGTCCTCGGCTGTCTGCTGTTCCTGCTCCAGGCCACCAGCTTCGGCATCTCCGGGCTGCTGCCGCGGTACATCGGCGGCCACTTCCCGACGGCGGGCCGGGGGGCGGCGCTCGGCTTCACGTACAACGTGGGGGCGCTCGGCGGTGCCGTGGCACCGGTGCTCGGAGCGCATCTGGCGTCCGGGATGGATCTGGGGCAGGCGCTCGCGGTGCTGACGTTCGCGGGAACGGTGATCGTGGTGCTGCTGGTGGGCTTCGACGTGCCCGCGCGGCTGAACCGGCTGACGGACCCCGACGCGCGGATGGACCACCTGGCCGAGCCCGACCGGGTCGCGGAGCCGGAGAAGGCCGACCGCGTCGGATGACAGGGCCCACGCGCGGGCGCCCGTCCCGAAACCCGGGCGGGCGCCCCCGGGTGGGTGCGTGCCGGGCTAAGGGGTTGAGTGGGTGAGCGGCACGGGGGAGCCGGCCCGGGTGTAGGTTCC
>NZ_JBHVQX010000038.1:0-3533 GCF_042886395.1 Streptomyces sp. NPDC058008
TGGGCGAAGAGCAAGCCGGTCCCGGGCGACTTCAACGGAGACGGCAAGGACGACCTCGCCGTCCTCTACAACGGCGGCCAGGCCACCGACGGAAAGAACGTCACCCTCGCCTTCACCTTCACCAGCACCGGCACCGCCTTCAACAACCCCACCACCGCCTGGACCAGCTCAGGATCCTTCACCTGGGCCAGCAGCCTCGTGACGGCCGGGGACTACACCGGGGACGGCAGGACCGACCTCGGTGTCCTCTACGAGGGCGGCACCACGCCCGACGGCCGCCGCCTCGACTCCCTGTTCACCTTCACCAGCACCGGCACCGCGCTCCGGGCACCGGTCAAGCAGTGGAGCGGAAGCGTCGTCTGACGCTCCATCGCACATCAGTGGCCCTACAGGCACCAGTGGCACTGCCACCGCACGGCTCCCGGACACGGCTCCGGCAGCCGGTCCGTGGCGGACGGCGGGCGCGTCGCGTGCGACGCGCCCGCCGGTCACCGGTGCCCGGTGCCCGTTCGCTTCCTCGCCCTCGCTCCCAAGGACTCGACGTGCCCTTCCGAACCTCCCGCAGAATGCGGGCGATCTCCCTGTTGGCCGCTACCGCCGCGGTCGGCTCCGTCACCTTCACCTCGCCGGCCCTGGCCGTCATCGGTGACGCGGTGACGGGCAGCACCCACACCTTCACCGCGAAGGTGCAGATCGGTGACGCCGCCACCGGCCGCGCGTGTACCGGCACCCTCGTCAACAACCAGTGGCTGCTGACCGCGGCCAGTTGCTTCGCCGACGACCCGGCCGCGCTCGTCGCCGGTGCCCCGCCCGTCGCGTCCACCGCGACCATCGGCCGTACCGATCTCACCACCACCGCCGGCCAGGTCCGGGCGATCACGCAACTGGTGCCGCGCGCGGACCGCGATCTGGTGCTGGCCAGGCTCGCCACCCCGGTCTCCGGTCCCTCCTTCCTGCACCCGGCGACCACCGCCCCGGCCGCCGGCGAATCCCTGACGGGCGCCGGATACGGCCGGACCGCGGACACCTGGGTCCCCGACTCGCTCCACGCCGGGGCCCTCACGGTCGGCACGGTCGAGGCCACCACCGTCAGCGTCGACGGCACTCCCCTCTGCAAGGGCGACAGCGGCGCACCCGTCTTCCGCGAGAGGAACGGCCGTCCCGAACTCGTGGCGGTCGCCAGCAGGTCCTGGCAGGGCGGCTGCCTGGGCTCGGAGGAGACCCGCACCGGCGCGGTCGCCAGCAGGGTGGACGACATCCGGACGTGGATCACGGAGAGCACGGCCTCCACGCTGAACGTCTGGAACCTCCAGATGCTCACCAAGACGTCCACCGGCCTGTACCACTCGATGCGCAACAGCAACGGTGACTGGACCTCCTTCGGCAACGTGCAGAACGCCGCGGGCACCGTCGAGGACATCCGGTTCGCCGCCGACGCCGCCATCAAGGGCAAGAACTACGTCTTCGCCGTGGGCGGCAACGGGCACCTGTACCAGGCCAACCGGCGCGTGACCGGCGGCTGGGCGGCCTTCCGTGACCTGACGGCCGAACTCGGCGACAAGCCCGGGCTCACGCGCGTGGCCGTGACGTCCACCGGCACCGGCCTCGCCCTGATCGGCCTCGCCGACGGGCGCGTCTACCACGCCACCCAGGACGCGAATGAGGTCTGGTCGAAGTGGGGTGATGTCAGCGCCAAGCTCGGCGTGCTCGGCAACGCCACCCAGGTCACCGTCGCGCACACCTCCGGCGGCCAGACCCAGGTCGGCGTCGCCGCGGACGGCAAGGCCTACCACGGCATCCGCAACTCCGACGGGACGTGGAGCGACCGCTGGGGAGCGGTCCACACCCTGGAGACGGGACTGACCTCGGCGGTCAACGGCATGTCCTTCGCGAGCGTCGCGGGCGATCTGCAGGTCGTCATCACCGGTGTCAGCGGCGAGAAGAGGCACGCCATCCGCAAGGCGGACGGCACGTGGAGCAAGTTCGGCGACCTGGGCGACAAACTCGGCCGCGACACGACCGTCGGTATCGACGCCACCGCGGTCAACGGTGAGCTCCAGGCCGCCGTCGTCACCACGGACGGCAGGATCAAGCACACCGTCCGCCACGCCGACGGCAAGTGGGACGCCATCGAACAGGTGGTGGGCTATCCCGGCACCCCCGAGTCCGTGGCACTGACCGGCAGCACCCAGTAGGTACGGGCCACCGCGTACCCGCTCCCGCACCGGTCCGCTCCGTCCCCCGCCCGGGGTGCGGGGCGGACCGACCGCGTTCCGTGCGCGGGCGACGGGCCGTGCGGGTCCGGCAGGTCCTCGCCCCCGCACGGCCACCACGGGACCGGCGGGCCGTACGCGCCGTGCCCGTAGCGCGGGCGGCCGGCAGGTGAGGAGGGCCGCCGCCCGCCCGTCACGGGGATCGGATCCGCGGGCGTCCGGCTCAGCTCGTATGCTCTCGGCAGGTCCGCTCTCCGGAAGGTAAGACACGTGAATTACAGGGTCCAGCCCACCGCCCAGGTCGACGACAGCGCCGTGATCGGCGCCGGAAGCAGCGTCTGGGAGCTCGCGCAGATCCGCGAGGGGGCTCGGCTCGGCGAAGGCTGTGTGATCGGCCGCGGAGCCTACGTGGGCACCGGTGTGCGGATCGGGAACAACGTGAAGCTGCAGAACTACGCCCTGGTGTACGAGCCGGCCGAGCTCGGCGACGGTGTGTTCGTCGGCCCCGCCGTGGTCCTCACCAACGACCACAACCCCCGCTCCGTGGACCCCGAGGGCAAGCAGAAGCGGGGTGGGGACTGGGAGGCCGTCGGCGTGAAGGTCGCCGAGGGGGCCTCCCTGGGGGCGCGGTCCGTCTGTGTCGCACCGGTCCGGATCGGGCGCTGGGCCATGGTGGCGGCCGGTGCGGTGGTCACCAGGGACGTGGCGGACTTCGCGCTCGTGGTCGGCGTACCGGCCCGGCAGATCGGCTGGGTGGGCCGGAGCGGGGTCCGCCTCGTGGAGCGCGAGGGCGAGCCGGGGGTGTGGGAGTGCCCGCAGTCCGGCGCGGCGTACGTCGAGAAGGACGGAGTCCTGGCCGAGCGCTGAGGGCCGCATCACCTTGGCCGCCTTCGGAGCACGCCCCGCCGGGGAGTCCCGGCCGGTACGACCGGCTTCGGGACTCGACCGGCTGCGCACGGAGCCGAGTTGACCGAAAGCGCGTAAAGGGCGGTTCACCGTCCGCCACCCGCCCGGAAGCGGTTCGCGCGGGGGGAGTTCGGCGCGGGTGCCGGAGCAGGGCGCGGCGACGCCCCGGTTCCCGAGAAGTCCGGGAGTCCGAAGTCCTCCTCGTCCGGTGGCTGTTCGCGGACCGGGGGCCGGGGCCCGGTCACGGCGGGTGCGCCGGCCCGTCACCGGGACACCCGTTCCCTCCGGGTGACCGGCGGCGGACCGAAACAGGCAAAGCGCGGGGGAAAGCCGCAAAAACAGACACAGAGGCGGGTTAATATAAACCTTAAATTTGCCCCCCCCATTTTTGTGGATTTGTGTTTTATTTGCAGG
>NZ_JBHVQX010000038.1:3543-74093 GCF_042886395.1 Streptomyces sp. NPDC058008
GGGTCCCGGCGGGGGCCCCGCCCCGACCCGGGTAACCCGGTTCCCCCCGGTTGAGGGGGCGCGCACACAAAGTCCAAACCGGCGGCACTTCCCGTAAACCGGCCAGCCCGCGCGCTTTTCCTCTCCCTGTAAGGAGACCCGCCCATTTTGTTCGCCTGATTGTTATCAGGCCGTGAAAGGCACCGGCGCAGGCCCCAGCCCCAGGTGACAGCGTCATGACGCGCCTTCGACACCGCCGAGGTGGAGCGCCCGCGCCCCGGCGATTGCCTACCATTGGCCTGACATCCCACGTGTGACCTGACCCAGAAGAAGAGTGCTCAGTGAAAGTCATCAGCATCGTCGGTGCCCGTCCACAATTGGTGAAGCTGGCGCCCATCTCGGCAGCCTTCGCAGGTACGGAACACGAGCATTTCATCGTGCACACGGGCCAGCACTACGACGCGGACCTGTCCGATGTCTTCTTCGACGGGCTCGGTATCCCCGACCCCGATGTCCATCTGGGTGTGGGCTCCGGAAGTCACGGGTCGCAGACGGGATCCGTGCTTTCCGCACTCGACCCGGTTCTCGAGCGGGAGAAGCCGGACTGGGTCCTGGTCTACGGGGACACCAACTCCACCATCGCGGGCGCACTCTCCGCGGTGAAGATGCACCTCCCGGTCGCCCACCTGGAAGCGGGCCTGCGTTCCTTCAACCGGCGCATGCCGGAGGAGCACAACCGGGTACTGACCGACCACTGCGCGGACCTCCTCCTGGCACCGACCGAGGAGGCGATGCGCCACCTGGCGGCCGAGGGGCTCTCCGAGCGCTCCGAGCTGGCCGGCGACGTGATGGTCGACATCTGCCTGCGGATCCGCGACGCCGTGCTCGCCGGGGAGCACGCCGCGCCCGCGCTGCCCGAGGGCATCGACCCCACGCAGCCGTTCCTCCTCGCCACGCTGCACCGTCCGGACAACACCGACGACCCCGCACGCCTCTCGGCGATCCTGGAGTCCCTGGCCGGCCTGCCGGTCCCCGTGGCCCTGCTCGCCCACCCGCGGCTTGTCGCTCGCGCCGAGGAGCACGGCATCAAGCTGGACCAGGGAGCCGTCCACGTCGGCCGCCCTCTCCCCTACGCGGGCCTCGTCGCCGCCGTGCTGGCCTCTTCCGGTGTCGTCACCGACTCGGGCGGCCTGCAGAAAGAAGCGTTTCTCCTCAAGAGGATCACGACGACGATCCGCCCCGAGACGGAGTGGGTGGAGACGGTCGGGACCGGCTGGAACGTCCTGGTGCCCGACCCGCACACGATGGACGCGGGCGCCTGGGCCGACACGGTGACCCGGGCCACGCCCACCGCGGACCCCGGTACGCCGTACGGCGACGGTCACGCGGCGGAGAACGTCGTCCGGATCATGGAAGAGTGGAAGGGGGGAAGCCGGCGCGCGTGACGTGCGGAGCGCCGCGAGCGGCGCTTATACGTATATGTCACCGTGCTAGCGTCATCCGTTATGTCAGCGTCTCCCAGGTCCGGGCTGCCCACCAAAGGCGCTCGGCCGCATGTGATCTACCTCGCCATCGGTTTCCCGCCGGCTGCCAAGAGCTGCGCGTACCGCATGCGCGAGACCGCGAACCAGTTCATCAACGCAGGCTGGGATGTCACCGTCGTCACGATCGCCCAGGAATCCTGGGAGCGGGACTCCGGTGTCGACCTGACTCTCCTGGAGCAGGTCGACCCGCTGGTGAACATCGTCGAACTCCCGCTGGCGCGTGAGGACCTGGAGACGGACATCCGTCTCTACGACGAGGAGCGCGCGCTCCGGCCCAACGCCTGGGTCGCCCAGCTCCGCGCCCGCCAGACCAGCACCTTCCCCGAGTCGAACTTCGGCGAGTGGCGCGGTGCGCTCGAGCAGGCGGTACTGGACATCCACCGTGAGCACCACGCGGATCTCCTCCTCGCCAGCTGCGTCCCCTACGTGAACCTCGCCGCGGCGTGGAAGCTGTGGGAGGAGGCACGGGTCCCGTACGCGGTCGACTTCCGCGACGGCTGGTCGATCGACGTGATCGAGGGCGTGGAGGCCTTCTCACGCGACTCCGAGCTCGGGCGCTGGGAGCAGAAGATCCTGGACAACGCGGTCTCGCTGTGGGTGGTCAACGATCCGATCGCCGACCACTACCGCACGCGGTACCCCGATTTCGCGGACCGCATCCGCGTCGTCCGCAACGGTTACGACGCGGACAGCTCACCGGGCCGCGCGCACCGGCCCGATCCGGAGTCCGGCCTCGCCTTCGGCTACCTGGGCACGGTCAACTTCACCGCCCAGCACCTCGAGACCGTACTCGCCGCCTGGCGGGCGGCTCGCGAGCAGGAGCCGCTGCTGGCCAACGCGCGCTTCGACGTGCGCGGCCACATCGGCAACGGTGCCGGCCGCGAGGCGAACCGCCACGCCGAGATACTGAAGCAGGCCGAGGCCGACGGTGTCCGCTTCGGCGGTCCCGCCGCCAAGGCGGAGGTCGCCTCGATCTACGCCGCGTGGGACGCCATGGTCCTGATCCTCATCGGCGGCCGCTACGTGACCTCGGGCAAGGTCTACGAGTACATGGCGACGGGGCTGCCCATCGTGTCGGCGCACGTCGTCGAACACGACGCGTCGAACGTCCTGCGCGGCCACCCGCTGTGGACCGGCGCGGTCGGTCTGGACGAGGAGGCGCTGACCGGCTCGTTCATCCGCGCGGCGCACATGGCCGTCGAGACCAGCGACGCCGTCCACGCGGAGGCGATGGCCCACGCGGACCAGTTCACCAGGGAGACGCTGATGACCGTCGCGGTCAAGGAGCTGATCGACCAGCTCGCCGCCGACCGCGCGGCGGGCACGGGCACCGAGGACGCAGCGGTCCTCGCCGAGAAGTCCATCGTCACCGGAGGCACCGCGTCGTGACCGAGGTTCTGTTCGTCGCCACCAAAAGACCGGAGCTCGGTCTCCTGGCCGACTCGGTGGGCAAGTTCCGTGACCGCGAAGCCGGGGTCTACCTGGCGGGCACCTTCCATGTGATGGCGGTGGAGGAGGAGCTGTCCCTGATCGCGCTGGAGGGGGTGCACCAGCTGCCCCGCGGTCTGTCCAGCCGGAGCAGTTCGGTCCGGCGCAGGGCCAAGGCGTCCCCCCCGGGCATGCGGGTGTGGCTTCAGTCGCAGCGGGACCGCTGGCTCCGGCAGCGCGCGCTGAAGGCCCAGGTCATCGTGGCCCTGGACACCGGGGCCGTCTACACGGTGTGGCGGCTCTCGCAGTACAACCCCGCGGCTGAGGCCCACTTCGGCGTCTCGGCGGCCCTGACGGCCCTGGACAAGCTCAGGCAGCAGGGGACGGTCGCCCGCCAGGCCACCCTCCCGGCGCTCGGCGCGGTCGCCAAGGACGTACGCCGGTCCATCGACAACATCCCGGCGGCCATGATGCGCACGGCGACGGCGCGCCCCGTCATGCGCTCCGCCCTCGGCGCCCGGCTCTGGCGTTCCGCGGTGAGCGCCCCTGGTGTGCCGGTCAAGGCACGGGTGGCGGCCTCCCGTTACGTCGCGGAGGGCATGCAGTGGGCCGGCCGTACCAGCGGCGCGGCCATAGCGCTGACGACGGCCGCTTCCAGGATCCCCGATCCCGCGCTGCGCGCCGAGCTGCTGGACGAGGGCGTCATGACGGAGATCGCCCGGGGCATCAGCCCCCGTGATCTTCCCAAGGCGGTCGGCGCCCGTCTCGCGGAGGCGGACGAGCTGTACGCCAAGGGTGACCACGAGGCCGCGTCCGAGGCTCTGAACAGGGCGCTCTTCCTGGACTTCCACCGCGTTCTGCACATAGACCAGCTGAGCTCGCCGCTGGCCGAGGACGCGGAGAAGTACATCAAGCGCCTCCAGAGCTCGACGGCCTTCCAGGCGGTGGCCCGGCCGCGCGGCAGGAAGACCCCCGCGGCGGCCCCTCCGGCCGACCGCCCGTTGCGCCTGCTCGTCACCACGAGTGCCAACGCGAACTTCCTCCACCACGTGCTGTCGCGGTACGAGGACCACCCGCGGGTCGAGCTCCGCTACCTGGACCTCGCCGCCCAGAAGTGGCTGAAGCGGATCTCGTGGGCCGCGCGGCTCATGCTCGAGGACAAGCTGGCCGACGGGACGACCGACTACCAGGCGGACGTCGAGCGGCTGATGCGTCCGTACCTGGACTGGGCGGACACGGTGTTCCTCGACTGGTCCGTCGGGCCCGCCGCGATGCTCACCACCATCGATCCCGGCGACACCCGCATCGTGGTGCGGCTGCACAGCTACGAGGCGTTCACGCGCTGGCCCCACATGACGGACTTCTCCCGGGTCGACGACCTCGTCTTCGTCGCCCCGCACGTCAGGGACCTGGTCACCTCGCTGGTGCCGCAGCTGCGCGGCGACGGCGCACCGCGCACGCACCTGCTCGACAACGCGATGGAGCTGTCCGGCTTCGTCCGGCCCAAGCCCGCCGAAGCCCGCTTCAACCTCGGCCTGATCGGCGTCAGCCAGGTCGCCAAGGATCCGCTGTGGGCGGTGGACGTGCTCAAGCGCGTGCGGGAGCACGACGAGCGCTACCGGCTGCTCCTGGTGGGCGGTGACATGGAGCCGAAGACCAGCAAGGCCACCGCGGACTACCGGGCGCTCCTCGAGCGGGAGCTGGCTCCCCTCGTCGAGTCCGGCGCGGTGGTGCGGCTGGGTCCGACCGACGACGTCCCAAGCGCGCTGACCGACATCGGCGTGATCCTCAGTTCGTCGGTGCGCGAAGGCTGCCACGTGGGACTGATGGAGGGCGCCGCGAGCGCCGCCCTGCCGGTCGTCCGTGACTGGCCCTTCTACGCGGGCCGGGCGAACAGCGCGCGGACCCTCTACCCGGAGGGCTGGGTCGTCGGCTCACCCGAGGAGGCCGCTCAGCGCATCCTGGACGTCACCTCGACCGAGGAGTCCTGGCAGAAGGCGGGCTCGCTGGCTTCGGAGCACGCCGTCTCGGCCTGGGACTGGAGCGTCGTCGGGAAGCAGTTCGACGGGCTCTTCCTCGACGAGGCCTGATCCGGCGTCCGTCCAACGGCTGAGGCCCGTACCCCCCAGGGGGTACGGGCCTCAGCCGTTGGACGGACCGTTCAGCGACGGGCTTCCGGGTGTCTCAGACACCACCCGTCCCAGGCCGAGGCCACCATGGCCCGGACGTCGTGGCGCGACGTCCAGCCCAGTTCGGCGCCGATGCGGTCGGCCGCGGCGACGACCCTGGCGGGGTCGCCGGGCCGCCGTGCCCCGATCTCGGGCTTCAGCTCGTGGTATCCGGTGACGTCCTGGATGACGGCGACCATCTCGGTGACCGAGACCCCCTGGCCACGGCCGATGTTGAGCACGAGGGACGCGGACCGGTCGTCCAGGAGGCGCTGGGCGGCCGAGAGGTGGGCGGCGGCGACGTCCTCGACATGGATGTAGTCACGGACGCACGTGCCGTCGGGGGTGGCGTAGTCGTCGCCGAAGACCCGCGGCCGTTCGTTCCCGGTGAGCCGTTCGAAGACCATCGGCACCAGGTTGAAGACGCCGTCGTCGCCCAGTTCGGGCGACGCGGCCCCCGCCACGTTGAAGTACCGCAGGGAGACCGTGGCCATGCCGTGCGCCTTGCCCGCCGCGGCCACCATCCACTCGCCGGCGAGCTTCGTCTCGCCGTACGGGCTGAGGGGGAGACAGGGGGTCTCCTCCGTCACCAGGTCGACGTCGGGCATGCCGTAGACGGCCGCCGAGGAGGAGAAGACGAAACGGTCCACTCCCGCGCCCGCGGCCGCGTCGAGCAGGACGCGCAGTCCCTCGATGTTCTCGCGGTAGTAGTACAGCGGCCGGTCCACGGACTCGGCCACCCGCTTCTTCCCCGCGATGTGCACGATGCCCGTCACGGAGTGCTCGCGCAGGACTCGGTCGACCGTCTCCCGGTCGAGGACCGAGCCCTGCACCAACGGCACCCCGGCGGGAAGGCGTTCGGCACGGCCGGTGCTGAGGTCGTCGAGGACGACGAGGGAGGCGTGTCCCGTCATCGCCCTGACGACGTGCGACCCGATGTAGCCGGCCCCGCCGGTGATCAGCCAGGTCATACGGTCAGCCGCCGATGACGACGCGGCGGACGCCCGCCCAGTTGGCCGGGTCCGTCGTGCGGCGCCCGTCGACCAGGACGCGGACGTCCGGCAGGTCGGCGGCGGCCAGCTCGCGGTACTCCGCGTGGTCGGCCTGGAGGATCGCGGCGGTGACGGCCTGGCCCTCGTGCGGCACGAGACCGTGCGCGGTCAGCTCGTCGGCCGTGTACATCGGGTCGGAGACGAACGGGACCGCGCCGCGCGCCTTCAGCGCCTCGACGACCCCGAAGACGCCGGAGAAGGCGGTCTCCTTGACCCCTCCGCGATAAGCGGCACCCAGCACCAGGACCCCGACGCCGTCCAGGTCGCCGTAGGCGGCGGCCAGCAGGTCGACGGAGTACTCGGGCATCGCGGCGTTGGCCTCGCGGGCCGAGCGCACGACGGTGGCCTCCGGGTCGTTCCACAGGTACATCCGCGGGTAGATCGGGATGCAGTGGCCGCCGACGGCGATGCCGGGCTGGTGGATGTGGCTGTAGGGCTGGCTGTTGCAGGCCTCGATGACCTTCTTGACGTCGATGTCGTTCTTGTCGGCGAACCGGGCGAACTGGTTGGCCAGACCGATGTTGACGTCGCGGTACGTGGTCTCGGCGAGCTTGGCGAGCTCCGAGGCCTCCGCCGTGCCGAGGTCCCAGACGCCGTTGGGGCGGGGCAGGTCCTCGCGGTCGTCGAAGTCGAGCACCGCCTCGTAGAACTCCACACCGCGCTGCGAGGAGGCCTCGTCGATGCCGCCGACGAGCTTCGGGTAACGGCGCAGGTCCGAGAAGACGCGGCCGGTCAGGACGCGCTCCGGGGAGAAGACGAGGTGGAAGTCGCGGCCCGGGGTGAGGCCGGAGCCCTCGGCGAGCATCGGCGCCCAGCGGGTGCGCGTGGTACCGACCGGCAGCGTCGTCTCGTAGCTGACGAGGGTGCCCGGCTTCAGGCCCGCGGCGATCGCCTTCGTCGCCGAGTCCATCCAGCCGAAGTCCGGGGTGCCCTCGGCGTCCACGAACAGCGGGACGACGACCACGACGGCGTCGGACGCGGCGACCGCGGCCGTGGTGTCCGTCGTCGCGGAGAGCAGGCCCGCGCCCACGGTCTCCTTGAGCTTGACGTCCAGGTCGTGCTCGCCGGGGAACGGCTCGGTGGCCGCGTTGACCAGCTCGACGACCTTCGCGTTGACGTCCGCGCCCACGACGGTGTGGCCCTTGGCGGCGAACTGCACGGCGAGCGGAAGACCGATCTTGCCGAGCGCGACTACACAGATGTTCATCGGGTTACTTTCCTCTTCAGCCTGGACAGCTTGCGGCGCAGGCGCCTGAACACACCCGTCTTCGTCTCCCACAGAGGAGCGGTGGTGATGACGAGACGGCCCTTCGGATTCACGTTGGCGGACACCCGGTGCGGTACCGCTCCGCCCCAGCGCCGGGCCAGCGGCATCGGGAGCCCGTCGGCCCGCACGGGGATCTCGTACACCGAGCCTGCCACGTCCACGTGGACCCGGACACCGCGCTTGGCGTTGGCCGGCTGGAGGGGGATGCGCGCGGTCAGCCTGGTCCGCTTCCCGTCCTCCGCCGTCTCCCCGGTGATGTCACCGGACGCGGCCGGCGGGACGGTCCCCGCGGGCAGCCGGCGGGCTCCCGGCTTGTCCGCGCTCTTGGGCATCGCCCCCTGGACGAGCGCGACCCCCACCGAGGACGTGTCGCCGATGACGCCGAGCCGCAGGACGAGCGTGAGCGAGAGCTCGGACCCCTTCTGCTCCCACTCGGCGGACTCGAGCTCCGTGTGCTTGGCGAGGCGCCCGGCGACGCCTTCGCCGAGGACCTCGTAGCAGCTGTCCGGCAGGCCGACCGCGCTGTCCCTGAAGCCCGGGTACGCCGCGAAGGCGCGTCCGTCCTCCAGGAGGAAGGGCGGGGCCCCGTGCTCCGCCTCGTCGGTGAGCGCACGGGTGAGTTCGTCGACCGCGCCGCGTCGGGCCAGGCCGAAACGGACGCGCCGGGTCACACCTGTGTTGTCCCGCAGGGCGTCGGTGTAGTAGGCGTCCAGCAGTTCGGCTATTCCTTCGCACACCCGGCGTTTGGTGTCCGTGTCCAGGAGGGCGAAGTCCTTCTGGAGGAGCTTGGAGAGCTCCCACTCGAAATGCCTCTTGAACACGGCGTCGCGCTCGGGGCCGGGCTCGATCAGACCGGCCGTGTGCTCCATGATCTTCGCGGCGCAGGCCAGCCGGGCCAGGTGATCGGCCCGGTAGGTGATGTTGCTGGAGTCGCCGCGTTTGACCGCGTAGTAGCACGTGTAGTCGGCGACCACCGAGATCTTGCGGGCCCGGACGCACGCCTCGATCGTGAACGGCTGGTCGCTGCCGACCGGCATGTCCTCGGGGAAACGCAGGCGGTGCTTCTCGACGAGTTCACGCCGGAACAGTTTGGTGTTGGCCAGCGTGTAGGGCAGCGCCGAATCGAAGAGGCTGACGTCCGCATTGTTCTCGGCATAGAGTTTCTGGTGCACATAACGGCCGTTGGTTCCGACCATTTTGCCCACGACCACATCGGAACCGTGTTCGTCGGCGCATGCCACCATGCGCTCCAGCGCCTCGTCACCGAGATAGTCGTCGGAGCCGATGAAATACACGTAACGGCCGGTGGCCAATTCCAGAGCCCGATTGCTCGGTGCGGCAGGCCCGCCGGAATTGGCCTGGTGCACCACGGTGAACGTGTCGGGGTACTTCGCCGCGAAACGATCGAGTTCCTGCCCGCTGTCGTCCGTGGAACCGTCGTCGACCGCGACGACCTGCAGGCGATCGAGTCCGATGCTCTGACCGGCCAGTGAGTTCAGGCACTCGGTCAGGTACGGCATGGTGTTGTAGACGGCTACGACGACGGTGACGTCCGGTGTGGTCAACTCTCCAGCCCCTGACCCGCTTGCTGTCCGTCCGTGAGGCGGACGGTGGTGCGGCTCACGGCCGACTCCAGGACCGCCGCCGCCACCTCGACGGTACGCAGTCCCTGCCGCAGCGTGCAGATGTCGGCCGGCTCGCCCAGCACCGCGTCCCTGAAGAGTTCGTGCTCGACCAGGAGCGGCTCGCGCTTCGGGATGGCGTAGCGGATCATGTCGCCCTCGGAGACACCGCGGAACGCGCGCAGCGCCTCCCACTCGGTGGTCACCGCCGCGTTCGAGTGGAACGTGAGGTCGGCGGTCAGCGTGTCGGCGATGTAGCAGCCGCGCTCACCGGTGACCGACGTGAAGCGCTCCTTGAGCGGGCTCAGCCAGTTGACCAGGTGGTTGACCATGGTGCCGTCGGAGAGCTGGCCCACCGCGGAGACCATGTCCTCGTGCGGGCGGCCGGACTTGGAGACGGTGTGGGCGGCGATCGACGTGTACGTCTGGCCGGTCACCCATCCCGTCAGGTCGATGTCGTGCGTGGCGAGGTCCTTGACGACGCCGACGTCCGCGATGCGGTGCGGGAAGGGCCCCTGACGGCGGGTCACGACCTGGAAGACGTCTCCGAGCTCGCCCGCCTCCAGGCGGCCGCGCAGCGAGAGCAGAGCCGGGTTGCAGCGCTCGATGTGGCCGACTCCGGCGACGAGGCCGCGCGACTCGAAGGCCTCGACGAGGCGGCGGGCGCCCTCGACGGTGTCGGCCAGCGGCTTCTCGATCAGGGCGCAGACACCGGCGTCGGCCAGTTGCAGGCCGACCTCCTCGTGCAGGGCGGTCGGGCAGGCCACGACGGCGTAGTCGATGCCGAGCGCGATGAGTTCCTCGACGGCCGACAGGACGGGGGCGCCCTGCGCCCAGCCGTTCTTGTCGCCCATCGGGTCGACGACGCCGACGAGTTCCACACCGTCGAGGCCGGCGAGGACACGGGCGTGGTGGCGCCCCATGGAGCCGAGGCCGACGAGCCCGGCCTTCAGTACGGCGGTCACAGGCTCTCCCCCAGTGCGTTCACCGCGTTGGCGATGCGTTCGAGGTCGCCCTCGCCGAGCGACGGGTGGACGGGGAGCGAGACGACCTCGGCGGCGGCCCGCTCGGTCTCGGGCAGGTCCCAGTTCCGGCCGGCCTTCTGGTCCGGCTCCCAGTACGGCTTCAGCCGGTGGATCGGGGTCGGGTAGTAGACGGCGTTGCCGACGCCCGCCTCGGTGAGCTTGGCCATCGCGGCCTCGCGGTCCCCCCGCACCCGGATCGTGTACTGGTGGTAGACGTGGCGGGCACCTTCGGCGACCGGCGGCGTCGTGACGTTCGGGGCGGAGATGTGCGCGTCGAGGTACGCGGCGTTGGCGCGGCGCTGCTCGGTCCAGCCACCGACCTTGGTGAGCTGTACGCGGCCGACGGCGGCGGCCACGTCCGTCATGCGCATGTTGGCGCCGACGATCTCGTTGGCGTACCGCTGCTCCATGCCCTGGTTGCGCAGGAGGCGCAGGGTGCGGGCGAGTTCGGCGTCGGCCGTCGTGACCATGCCGCCCTCCAGGGCGTGCATGTTCTTCGTCGGGTAGAAGCTGAACGTTCCTCCTTCGCCGAACGCGCCCACGGGGGTGCCGTTCAGGGCCGCCGCGTGCGCCTGGCAGGCGTCTTCGACGACGGCGAGTTTGTGCTTGGCCGCGATGGGCATGAGCTTGTCCATGGCGGCCGGGTGGCCGTAGAGGTGCACCGGCATGATGGCGGCGGTGCGCGGCGTGACGGCCGCTTCCACCGCGGCCGGGTCGAGGCCGTAGCTGCCGGGCTCGATGTCGGCGAACACCACGTCGGCGCCCACCAGTCGGACGGCGTTGGCGGAGGCCGCGAAGGAGAACGAAGGGACGATCACCTCGTCGCCCGGGCCGATGCCGAGGGCGAGCAGGAGCATGTGCAGTGCGGAGGTGCCGGAGTTGACGGCGACGCAGTGGCGGCCGTCGACCAGCTCGGAGAAGCCCTCCTCGAAGGCCGCGACCTCCGGGCCCTGCACGACGCGACCGCTGCGCAGCACGCGCACCGCGGCCTCGATCTCCTCTTCACCGATGACAGGGCGGGCAGCAGGAATCGGCTGCTCGTTGATGCTCGTCATGGACGTCCTCCTTGAACACCGCAAGAGCTCTTCACAGGCAGAGATCCGGGGTGCGGGACGTCTCACGAGGCCGCGCGTCACCCCACCGGCACAATGCCGACGCCCTACCGAGGAAACTGGACCCGGTCGGTCGTGAACCGGATCGGTCACTGACCGTAGTTCCCTCGCGGGAACTTCACAGGCAGCGACCGCCGTCACATTATCAGGGATTTCTCAGGTGATTTCGGGCCCGTTAACCGGCTACTGCATCAGTTCTGAAACAAAGCACGTGTCCCGCCCCGAAGGCTTCGGGGCGGGACACGGATCGATGAACAACCGGTTACGAAATGCTCAGCCGGCGGCCGGCCCCGAGTCGGCCGACGACGTCGACGCTGTCACGGAAGGCGACGACTGCTCGGCGGCGACGGTCTTCTTGGCCGCTGCCTTCTTCGTCGTCGTCTTCTTCGCCGCGGTCTTCTTCGCGACCGTCTTGGCGGCCGTCTTCTTGGTGGCCGCCTTCTTCGCCGTGGCCTTCTTAGCGGTCTTCCGCGCCGCGGTCTTCTTCACCGGCGCTTCGGGCTCCGCCGCTTCGGTACCGGGCGTGTCGGAGCCCTCGTCGGTGACCACGACGACTTCGGCCTCCTCGGCTCCGGCCGGTGACCCGGCGGGCGCGGTGGCCTTGCGGGTCGCCCGGCGACGGGCGCGCGGCGGGGCCGCCGGGGCGGACTCCTCGTCAGCCTTCGGGGCCTCGGGGGTCTCCGCCGGTGCGGTGGGCGCCGGAGCCTCGACGACCGGGTCCTCGACCGCGACGGGCTCCGCCGCGGGCTCGGCCGGCTGCACCGGGGGTGTCACGTCGGCCGCCTTGGGCGAGCCCGCGGGGGCGGACGCCTTCCGGGTCGCCCTGCGCCGGGTACGGGCCGGGGGCGCGGCCTCGGCCTCGGGTGCGGCGGGAGCCTCCGCCGGGATCTCGGCGGCCGGTTCGGGCCTCGGCTCCTCCTCGGCCGCCGGGGCCGCCGGGGCGGTCTCGGCGGCGGGTGCGCCGGCCGGAGCCGTCGCCTTGCGGGTCGCGCGCCGGCGGCCACGGCCGCGGGACGCCGCCGCCTCGGCCTCGGCCGGGCTGCTGTACAGCTCCTCGTCGGCCACGAACTCCGGCTCGGGCAGGGCCACCGGGGCGGCGACCTCCGCGGCCACCTCGGCCTCCGTCTCCACCTCCGCCGGCTGCTCGGCGTGCTCGTGGTCCTGGCCGTGCTCGTGTCCGGCGCCGCCGCGGCCGCGCTTCTTGGACCGCTTGCCGCCACCGCCGCCGCCGGCGGCCGTGGGCTGCTCCATGTGGACGATCACGCCACGCCCGTTGCAGTGGACGCAGGTCTCGGAGAAGGACTCCAGCAGGCCCTGGCCCACCCGCTTGCGGGTCATCTGGACCAGGCCGAGCGACGTGACCTCGGCGACCTGGTGCTTCGTACGGTCGCGGCCCAGGCACTCCAGCAGCCGCCGCAGCACCAGGTCCCGGTTGGACTCCAGCACCATGTCGATGAAGTCGACGACGACGATGCCTCCGAGGTCGCGCAGCCGCAGCTGGCGCACGATCTCCTCGGCGGCCTCCAGGTTGTTCTTGGTGACGGTCTCCTCGAGGTTCCCGCCCTGGCCCGTGAACTTGCCGGTGTTGACGTCGACGACCACCATCGCCTCGGTCTTGTCGATCACCAGCGAGCCGCCGCTCGGCAGGTAGACCTTGCGGTCCAGCGCCTTCATCAGCTGCTCGTCGATGCGGTACGTCGCGAAGACGTCCACCTCGGACGTCCAGCGTGAGAGACGGTCCGTCAGGTCCGGTGCCACGTGCGAGACATAGCCGTGGATGGTCTCCCAGGCGTCGTCACCGCTGACGATCACCTTCGAGAAGTCCTCGTTGAAGATGTCCCGGACGACCCGGACGGTCATGTCCGGCTCGCCGTAGAGCAGCGTCGGCGCGTTGGAGCTGCTGGTGTTCTTCGACTTCTTCTGGATCTCTTCCCACTGCTGCTGGAGCCGCTCGACGTCACGGCGCAGCTCGTCCTCGCTCGCGCCCTCGGCGGCGGTACGCACGATGACGCCCGCGTCCTCGGGGACGATCTTCTTGAGGATGGTCTTCAGCCGGGCGCGCTCGGTGTCGGGCAGCTTGCGGCTGATGCCGGTCATCGAGCCCTCGGGCACGTAGACCAGGTACCGGCCGGGCAGCGAGACCTGGCTGGTCAGGCGGGCGCCCTTGTGGCCGATGGGGTCCTTCGTGACCTGGACGAGGACGGACTGGCCGGACTTCAGCGCGGTCTCGATGCGGCGCGGCCCGTGGGCCATGCCGAGCGCCTCGAAGTTGACCTCGCCCGCGTACAGGACGGCGTTGCGGCCCTTGCCGATGTCGACGAACGCGGCCTCCATGGACGGCAGGACGTTCTGCACCTTGCCCAGGTAGACGTTGCCGACGTAGCTGGTGGCCTGCTCCTTGTTGACGTAGTGCTCGACGAGCACGTTGTCCTCGAGGACACCGATCTGGGTGCGCTCGCCGCTCTGGCGGACGACCATGACGCGCTCGACGGCCTCGCGGCGGGCGAGGAACTCGGCCTCGGTGATGATCGGGACGCGGCGGCGGCCCTGCTCACGGCCCTCGCGTCGGCGCTGCTTCTTGGCCTCCATACGGGTCGAGCCCTTGATGGACTGGACCTCGTCGAAGCCGGTGCCGGGCTCGCGCTCGGCCGTTTCCCTGCCACGCCGTTCACGCGGCTCGCGGACCTTGACGACCGTGCGCTCCGGGTCGTCCGTACCCGTTCCCGCGTCCTCGCCGGAGGCGTCACCGCTGCGGCGGCGGCGCCTGCGACGGCGGCGGCTGCTGCTGGAACCCGAGGACTCGTGCTCGTCGTCCTCGTCGTCCTCGTGCGCCTGCTGCTCGTCCTCGGAGCGGTCCGCGGCTCCGTCGTCCTGCTGCTGCTCGGCGTCGTCCGTGTCGCCGGCCTCTCCGCGACGACGGCGGCGGCCACCACGACGGCGGCGGCGCGAGGGCCGGTCCCCGTACTCGTCGGTGTCGTCGCCCTCGTGCTCGGCGTCCGCCCCGGAGCCGGCCTCGTGCTCGTCCTCGGCGGGCGCGGCGGCGGCAGCGGGCTGCTCGGCCGGAAGCGTGACCGGGGTCGTGGCGGGCTCGGTCTCGACGGCCTCACCACGACGGCGCCGACGCCGGCGCGAGCCTCCCTGGGAGGCGGTCTCGGTCTCGGCGGGTGCGGCCTGGGCCGGCTGCCTGTCCTCGGCCTGGCGCGGCGCGCGGTCGGCGGGCTTCTGCTCCTCGACCTCGTCGTTCTCGTCGTACGCCGGGGCGGAGCCCGCCGCGGCCGCGGCGGCGGCCGCGGTCTCGGGGGTCTGGAACATCGGCTCGGCGAAGACCGGGGCCTGGAACACGGCCACGGCGGGGCGTGTCGCGCGACGGCCCTTGCGGGCGGGCTCCTCGGTCCTACCGGTGAATTCGGGACGGCCGGCGGCGGCGGTGGCCCGGCGGCGCTGACGGCCCCGCGGCGCCGCCTCCTCGACCTGCTCGGTCTCGGCGGCCAGTTCCTCGGCGACGGCGGCGGGGAGGCTCTCGCTCTTCTCCGCGGCTGCCTCGGCGGCCTCGTCGGCGGGCTGCGGCGCGCCGGCCGGGGCGGTCGCCTTACGCGTGGCGCGGCGGCGGGCGCGCGCCGGCGCGGCCTCGGCGGCGGCTTCCTGAGCGGGCTCCTCCGTCCGGGCGGGCTCGGCGGCGGCCTCGGTCACGGCGGGGGCCTCGTCGGTCTGCGCGCCCTGCGGCGCACCGGCCGGGGCCGACGCGCGGCGGCGGCTGCGGCCTCGCGGCGCGGCCGGCTCGGCGGCGGCTTCGGCGACGGGCTCGGCGGCCTTCACGGGCTCGGCCGCGGTGACGTCCGGCGTGGCGGCCTCGGTCTGCTGGGGGGCACCCGCCGGGGCGGTGGCCTTACGGGTGGCGCGGCGGCGGCCACGGGGGGCCTCCGCGACCGGGGCCTCGGCGGCGGGGGCCTCTTCGGCCTCCTCCTCGACGGGGGCGGTCTCGGCGACCGGCTCCACGACCTCGGCGGCCTGCGGCGCACCCGCCGGAGCGGTCGCCTTACGGACCGCGCGACGACGGGCGCGCACCGGCGGCGCGGGCTCCACCGCCTCGGCGGTCTCCTCGGCCTCCTCCTCGGCCGGGGCGGTCTCGGCGACCGGCTCCACGACCTCGGCGGCCTGCGGCGCACCCGCCGGAGCGGTCGCCTTACGGACCGCACGGCGACGGGCGCGCACCGGCGGCGCGGCCTCGGCTTCGGGCTCGGCCGTGTCGGCGGCGGCCGTCACGGCAGGCGCGACGTCCTCGGCGACGGCCGCGCCCGGCGCACCCGACGGCGGGCCGGCGGGGCGGGAAGCGGCGCGGCGCCTGCGGCGCGGCGGCAGCTTGTCCCCGGGGGCGTTGTTGTCCTCGTTGTTTCCGGTCGTACCGGATTCGTTCGGCTCGTGCATGCGGGCGGTTCTCCCGTCGCGCTCCCGGGCGCCGCGCCTTGTTCCGGTCCGACGCGATTCGCGTGATGTGCGCGATACCGCCGTCCGGGGCGCGGGCGCCGCACGGGAGCTGATGTCTGGCTCGCCGGTTCCGTACGCGCTACGCACGGCCTGGCGAAAGTCTTATGGGGCGGTGCGCGGCCCGACCCAGGTGGCTCCCGAGTCCGAGGGCTGCGCTACAACGACCGCCTTACGCGGAACCTGCACCTTCCGGCGCCGCCGCGGCGGCCGGATCGGCCGTGGGAACGGCCGGGGCTGCCTCGCGGTCGGGCGCGAGCGGGTCGGTCACCGTGCCGGACTCCTCGTCGAAGAGCCCCTGCGCCAGCCTGGTCACCGCTGCGGGGACCGGCGGCGTTAGGTCGGCCACAGCTCGGAGACCGGACAGGACGTCGTCGGGTCGCACGGCAGGTGTCACGTGCCGCACTACCAGCCGCAGTATCGCACAGGGCCCGTCCCCGGACCTATCAGGCTGTGGATCGAGGGCCTGGAGGCCGACGACCGCCGCACGGGCGTCGAAGGTCCGCACGCCGTTCTTCGCGCGGCGCTGGACCTCTACGGTCCCGGCGCCCATGAAGGCCTCGACGGCCTTCTCGGCGTCCTGCACGGCGACGCCGTCCAGCCGCATCTCCCATACGGACGCGGTCAGCCGGTCGGCCAGGCCGGAGGTGCGGGCCTCCACCGCGTCGACGATGTCGAGGCCCTGGGGCATCGACGCGTCGAGCAGTTCGCGCAGGGTGGCGGGATCACGCGCCTCGGTGAGGGCGATCTCCAGGAACTCGGCCTCACTGCCGGTACCCGTGGGGGCGGCGTTGGCGTACGACACCTTGGGGTGCGGGGTGAAGCCCGCCGAGTAGGCCATGGGCACCTCGGAGCGGCGCAGCGCCCGCTCGAAGGCACGCTGGAAGTCTCGGTGACTGGTGAACCGGAGGCGGCCCCGCTTGGTGTAGCGCAGTCTGATGCGCTGCACCGCCGGTGCGGGCGGCGGGCCTTCGGGCTGTCGCTTGCCCAGTGGTTCTTCTCCTCGGTGCGGGGCGGCCGCGGTGGCGTGCCGCCCACGAAATACGGGGTGCCCCGGGGTGCCGCTCCGGCTCACCCCCGCCTGACGGTTTTCTCGGCAGGCAGGGAGATCTCGGATGCGGGCGCCGCGCTGGGGACAGTCGTTGTCCTACCCAGGGTACGCGCCGCGGACCCTTCGGGTTCCCGCGCGTCCGTGGCCTGCGGCGCTCCGGCGCGTGCGCGCGAGGCGTCCCTGCGGGCGGCGCGGAGCGCCTGCCGGGCCGGAACGAGCGCGCCGCGGGCCGCGTGCCCCGCCTCGATCGCGGCGCGCCCGGGCGGTGCCCGGACCGTTCCGCGCGGGAAGTGCCCCACCGGCGTACACACCGTGCGGTGGGCCCGGGCCGTCGGCGCGCAGCTCAGGGACCAGGCCGGCCGGGCCGGGAGAGGGGGCGGGTACACCCCCCACCAGCGACGTCGCCTTCACCCGCACGCCACCCGACCGCATCACGGGCACGGGAACACCGGACCCCGCACGAACCTCCCCACGACCCACCCGGTACCAGCACCACGATCCCGACCGGGATTCCGTCGAGGACGGCCGGACGGCCGTCACCGCCCTCGTCGGGTGCGGGTCCGCGGTACCGCTCGCCGGGTCGCACACCGGGAGGAACGCGAACGCCCGGCCCGGAGTCTCCCGGGCCGGGCGTTCGTCACCGGGCTGTCACCCGTGGGGTCTACTTCACGACCGTCAGCGGCAGGAGCTTCTTGCCGGTGGGGCCGATCTGGATGTCCAGGTCCAGCTGGGGGCAGACGCCGCAGTCGAAGCACGGGGTCCAGCGGCAGTCCTCGACCTCGGTCTCGTCGAGCGAGTCCTGCCAGTCCTCCCAGAGCCAGTCCTTGTCGAGACCGGAGTCCAGGTGGTCCCAGGGCAGGACCTCCTCGTACGTCCGCTCGCGGGTGGTGTACCAGTCGACGTCCACGCCGAGGTCAGGGAGCGTCTTGCCGGCGCTCTTCATCCAGAGGTCGTAGCTGAAGTGCTCGCGCCAGCCGTCGAACCGGCCGCCGGACTCGTAGACCTCGCGGATGACGGAGCCGACGCGGCGGTCGCCGCGGGAGAGCAGGCCCTCGACGATGCCGGGCTTGCCGTCGTGGTAGCGGAAGCCGATGGAGCGGCCGTACTTCTTGTCGTCCCGGATCTTGTCCCTGAGCTTCTTCAGCCGGGCGTCGGTGTCCTCGGCGCTGAGCTGCGGGGCCCACTGGAAGGGGGTGTGCGGCTTGGGCACGAAGCCGCCGATGGAGACGGTGCAGCGGATGTCGTTCTGCCCGGAGACCTCACGGCCCTTGGCGATCACGTTGACCGCCATGTCGCCGATCTGGAGGACGTCCTCGTCGGTCTCGGTGGGCAGGCCGCACATGAAGTACAGCTTCACCTGGCGCCAGCCGTTGCCGTAGGCGGTGGCGACCGTGCGGATCAGGTCCTCCTCCGAGACCATCTTGTTGATGACCTTGCGCATGCGCTCGGAGCCGCCCTCGGGGGCGAAGGTGAGGCCCGACCTGCGGCCGTTGCGGGTCAGCTCGTTGGCCAGGTCCACGTTGAACGCGTCGACGCGGGTGGAGGGCAGCGAGAGGCCGATCTTGTCGTCCGTGTACCGGTCGGCGAGGCCCTTGGCGATGTCGCCGATCTCGGTGTGGTCGGCGGAGGAGAGCGACAGGAGGCCGACCTCCTCGAAGCCGGTGGCCTTGAGCCCCTTCTCCACCATCTCGCCGATGCCGGTGATGCTTCGCTCCCGCACGGGGCGCGTGATCATGCCGGCCTGGCAGAAGCGGCAGCCGCGGGTGCAGCCGCGGAAGATCTCCACGGACATCCGCTCGTGGACGGTCTCGGCGAGGGGGACGAGCGGCTGCTTGGGGTAGGGCCATTCGTCGAGGTCCATGACGGTGTGCTTGGACACGCGCCACGGCACGCCGGACCTGTTGGGCACGACGCGGCCGATGCGGCCGTCGGGGAGGTACTCGACGTCGTAGAAGCCGGGGACGTAGACGCCGCCCGTCCTCGCGAGGCGGAACAGCACCTCCTCCCGGCCGCCGGGACGGCCCTCGGCCTTCCAGGCGCGGACGATCTCGGTGATCTCCAGGACGGCCTGCTCGCCGTCGCCGATGACCGCGCAGTCGATGAAGTCCGCGATCGGCTCGGGGTTGAACGCGGCGTGGCCGCCCGCCAGCACGATCGGGTGGTCGACGGTGCGGTCCTTGGACTCCAGCGGGATGCCCGCGAGGTCCAGGGCCGTGAGCATGTTGGTGTAGCCCAGCTCGGTGGAGAAGCTGAGGCCGAACACGTCGAAGGCGCCGACGGGGCGGTGGCTGTCCACGGTGAACTGCGGCACCTTGTGCTCGCGCATCAGCTCCTCGAGGTCCGGCCACACGCTGTACGTGCGCTCGGCAAGGACGCCCTGGCGCTCGTTGAGCACCTCGTAGAGGATCATGACGCCCTGGTTGGGGAGCCCGACCTCGTAGGCGTCCGGGTACATGAGTGCCCAGCGGACGTCGCATTCGTCCCACGGTTTGACGGTGGAGTTCAGCTCACCGCCGACGTACTGGATGGGCTTCTGCACATGCGGGAGCAGAGCTTCGAGCTGCGGGAAGACCGACTCGGCAGACATCTGAGGACCTTCGTAGCTGGCAGGGGTGACCACCAAGCGTAACCCGGTGCTCAGCCTTCCAGTGCCGCGCGCAGGCCCGGGCGGGCCGCCCGGGCCCAGACCTCCGGCAGCTCGCGTTCCCGTGCCGCGGCCGCGGCCTCCTCCCTGGCGTAGAGCAGGCCCCAGGTGAACGCGGACTCCCCCGCGCCGTGGGCCTGGACCGCGAGGGTGCGCAGGGCGTCCCGGGCGACGACGCCGTCCTGGTGGTCGCCGAGGACCGACTGCACGGACTTCATCCGCCCGGCGAACCGCTTGGCGGGCTTCCCCAGGGCGGGCCTGGCGGCCTCGGCGGCGTAGCGGACGCGCTTGGCGGCCTTGCGGGCCTCGTGCATGGCCACGTCGCGGCTTCGGCCCGCGGGTTCGTCGAGGGCCGATCCGACGCGCGTGGCGAGGCGTTCGTACTCCCGGAGCACGGCGCGGGGCAGGGCGTCGCGGGGTGCCCGCGCGGCGGCGGGGCGCAGGGGCGGGTCGGCGAGGAGGGCGTCCAGGGCGTCCAGCAGGGCCAGGTAGCGCCCGTCGTCGAGCACGGAGGCGACCCGCTGCCGCGCTCCGGTGCGGCGCGCGGCGGAGCTGAGCTCCAGCCGGGCGCTCACGGGGCCCAGGAGCAGGGGGGCGGGCAGTCCGGCGACGTGGGCGCGCAGCCGTGCGTCGAGGACCTCCTGGTCGCGTTCGACGCCGAGTTCGGCGGCGAGCCACTTCAGCTCGCCGCGGAGCGGGTCGGTGACGGTGCGGTCGAGGACCGGCCGGTACGTCCGGAAGGTGCTGCGCAGCCGGCGGGTGGCGACCCGCATCCGGTGCACGCTGTCCGGCAGGTCCCGGCGGACGGCGGGGTCGAGTTCGACGAGGGCCGTGACCTGGCGGCGTACGTAGGCGAGCACGTGGTCCCCGGCGGTGCGCGGGGCGGGTTCCCTCCCCCGGCGTGTTCCGCCCCGGCCGGCCGGGGCGGTCTCGGTGAGGGCCCTGGACAGCTTGGACGGGGCGTCCGCGGGCCGGACACCGGCCTTGCGCAGCCGTCGGCCGACCGCGTCCAGGAGGGCGGGGTCGCCGTCGTCGGCCAGTTCGACCTCCATCTCGGTCCACGCCGAGGTGGCGCCGTGCCCTTCCTCCGTGAGGCGCTCCGCGAGCACCTCGTCGATGCTCAGCTCGGCGAGCAGGGCGCCGTCCCCGTCGAGGAGGTGGTGGACGTCCCGGGCGGAGAGGATCCGCATGACGGGGGTCACCGGCGCGTTCCGCACGCGGGAGCGGAGCAGGGCGCCGAGGGCGGCCGGCAGGGCGTCGGTGAGCGGGGCGCGGATCTCGTCGCGGACGCCGGGAGAGACCGGGATCTTGAGGTGCCACCCGGCGTCGTCCCCGCCCGTGCGGCGGCGCAGGGTGAGGGAGTCCGCGGCCAGCCGGAGGTCCTCGGTGTCGTAGTAGACGGCGTCGAGTTCGGTGAGGCCGCGGTGGACGACGGCCGCGACCCCGGCCGCACGGGTCAGGTCCGGCAGCCGGGTCCCGGGAGTCGCTTCGTACTTCCGCTCGACCTCGCGCTTCGAGTCCGCCATAGGACGAATCTATCCGCGCTGCCCGCCGGTATGCAGCGCCGGGCGGAGTCCTCAGGCCGACATCGGCCGTTGCACCTTGATCGACTGGAGCAGTCCGATCGCCACCCAGACGGCGAACATCGACGATCCTCCGTACGAGACGAACGGGAGCGGGAGTCCCGCCACGGGCATGATCCCGAGTGTCATCCCGATGTTCTCGAAGGACTGGAACGCGAACCAGGCGATGATGCCGGCGGCCACGACGGTCCCGTAGAGCTCGGTCGTCCCGCGGGCGATGCGGCAGGCGCGCCACAGCACGACGCCGAGCAGCACGATGATCAGCCCGGCCCCCAGGAAGCCGAGTTCCTCGCCCGCGACGGTGAAGACGAAGTCGGTCTGCTGTTCGGGGACGAACTGGCCGGTCGTCTGGGAGCCGTTGAAGAGCCCGGTGCCCGTGAGCCCGCCGGAGCCGATGGCGATGCGGGCCTGGTTGGTGTTGTAGCCGACGCCGGCCGGGTCGAGTGCCGGGTTGGCGAACGCCGCGAAGCGGGCGATCTGGTAGTCGTCGAGGACCCCGAGCTGCCAGACGGCGACCGCGCCCGCCGCACCCGCGCCGAGGAGCCCGAAGACCCAGCGGTTGGACGCGCCGGAGGCGAGGAGCACGCCGAGCACGATGACGGCCATGACCATGACGGAACCGAGGTCGGGCATCAGCATGACGACGGCCATCGGGACGAGCGCCAGACCGAGCGCCTTGGCGACGGTCCTGTGGTCGGGGTACAGCTGGTCACCGGCGTCGACCCGGGCGGCGAGCAGCATCGCCATGCCCAGGATGATCGTGATCTTGGTGAACTCGGAGGGCTGGAGGGAGAACCCCCCGCCGATGATGATCCAGGCGTGCGCGCCGTTGACGGTGGCACCGAGCGGGGTGAGGACCGCGAGGACCAGCAGCACCGAGATGCCGTACAGGACCGGGACCGCTCCCCTGAGGGTGCGGTGGCCGAGCCAGACGGTGCCGATCATGAGCGCCACGCCGATACCGGTGTTCAGGGCGTGCCGGAACAGGAAGTAGTACGGGTCGCCGTGGGTCAGCGAGTCGCGTCCCCGGGTCGCCGACCAGACGAGCAGCGACCCGACGAAGGACAGGGCGACGGCCGATCCGAGCAGGGGCCAGTCCAGCCGCCGCACGACGGAGTCGCGGGCGGTGAGCTTGACCCAGACGGACCGTTCCTCGGGGACGTAGCGCGAGACGGAGAAGCCTGCCATCAGTCACGCCTCCCCAGGGTTCCGGGGAGGGCGCCCGCGAGGGCCTGCGTGCCGTCCTCGGCGGGTGCCACGGGGGTGTACGGCTTGATCTTCGGCGACTCGATCTGGCCGTCCGGCCTGATCTTCGGCAGGGTCTTCTGGGGGGTGGGCAGCAGCGCCTTCTTGATGTCCTGCTTGCCGCTCGCGTCGAGTCCGTAGAGCGCGTTGTAGATGTTGCGCACGGCGGGGCCCGAGGCGCCGGAGCCCGTACCGCCCTGGGAGATCGTCATGACGATCGAGTAGTCCTTGGTGTACGTGGCGAACCAGGAGGTCGTCTGCTTGCCGTAGACCTCGGCCGTGCCCGTCTTGGCGTGCATCGGGATCTTGTCCTGGGGCCAGCCGCCGAACCGCCAGGCGGCGCTGCCCCGGGTCGCGACACCCGCGAGGGCTTCGTCTATCTTGTCGCGCGTGTCTCCCTTGAAGGGCAGCTTCCCGTGGGACTTGGGCGCGATCTCCTGCACGGTCCTGCCGTCGCCGCTGACGATCGCCTTGCCGACGGTCGGGTCGTACAGGGTGCCGCCGTTGGAGATCGCGGCGTAGATGGTCGCCATCTGGATCGGGGTGACGAGCGTGTCGCCCTGGCCGATCGAGTAGTTGACGGAGTCACCGGCGCGCATCTTGTTGCCCTCGACGCAGCCTTCGTACGCGATCTTCTCGACGTACGTGCCGTCCTTCTTGCCCTGCTTGCACCAGGACGCCTTGTTGGCGTCGTAGAAGTTCTGCTTCCACTGGCGGTCGGGGACACGGCCGGAGACCTCGTTGGGGAGGTCGATGCCGGTGTCCTTGCCGAGCCCGAACTGGTGGGCCGTCCTGTAGAACCAGTCGGCGGGCTTCTTCTTCGGGTTGTTGCCGCCGTCCTTCGCCCACTCCTTGTGCGCCAGGCCGTAGTAGACCGTGTCGCAGGAGACCTCCAGGGCGCGCCCGAGGCTGATGCTGCCGTAGCCCTGGGACTCGAAGTTCTTGAAGACCTGGCCGCCGATGGAGTACGAGCTGGGGCAGGGGTAGTTGCCGTCGAACTCGTATCCGGCGTTGACGGCGGCGGTCGAGGAGATGACCTTGAAGATCGACCCGGGTGCGGCGGTGCCCTGGATGGCCCGGTTGAGCAGCGGGAAGTTGGACTTCTTGCCGGTGAGCTTGGCGTAGTCCTTGGCGGAGATGCCGCCGATCCAGGCGTTGGGGTCGTACGTGGGCAGGGACGCCATGGACACGATGCGTCCGGTCTTGGCCTCCATGACGACGACGGCGCCGGAGTCGGCCTTGTACAGCTCGTTGGTGTTGCGGTCCATCTCCGTGCGCGCCGTCTCCATCGCCTTGTTCAGCTCGTACTCGGCGACGGCCTGGACCCGTGCGTCGATGGAGGTGACGACGCTGGCCCCGGCCTCGGCCTCGTCGTTCTGCGCCTGGCCGATGACGCGGCCGAGGTTGTCGACCTCGTACCGGGTGACGCCGGCCTTGCCGCGCAGTTCCTTGTCGTACGTGCGCTCCAGGCCGGAGCGGCCGACCTGGTCGGAGCGGAGGTAGGGCGAGTCGGTGTCCTGGGCCTTGGTGACCTCCTCGTCGGTGACGGGCGAGAGGTATCCGAGGACCTGGGCGGTGTTGGCCTTGCCGGGGGCGGCGTAGCGGCGCACGGCGGTGGGTTCGGCCGTGATGCCCGGGAAGTCCTCGGCGCGCTCACGGATGGTGAGGGCCTGCTGGGTCGTGGCCTCGTCGGTGACCGGGATCGGCTGGTAGGGCGAGCCGTTCCAGCAGGGCTGCGGGGTCTTGGCGTCGCAGAGGCGGACCTTGTCCAGGACGTCCTTGGGCTTCATGTCGAGGACGTCGGCCAGCCGGGTGAGGACACCGACGCCGTCGTCCTTCATCTTCATCAGCTCGGTACGGCTCGCGGAGACGACGAGCCGCGTCTCGTTGTCGGCGAGGGGCACGCCGCGCGCGTCGAGGATGGACCCCCGCACGGCGGGCTGCACGACCTGCTGGACGTGGTTGTTCTTGGCCTCGTCGGTGTACTCCTGCCCGTTGCGGATCTGGAGGTACCAGAGCCGGCCGCCGAGCGTCAGGAGGAGGGAGAAGACGAGGACCTGGATGACGACGAGACGGATCTGGACCCGCGGGGTCCGGCCCGTCTCCGGGATGTTGCTCACGGGGTGCCCCCGGTGGTGGTGGGTCGGCGGGAGGTGCGGGGGCGGTCGCCCCAGGTGTCCGTCCGGTGCCGGTACGGCCTCACAGTCGCTTGACCCCCTTGATCCTTCCCGCGCGTGCGGCGCGTCCGCGGGCCGCCCTCAGGCGCATCCCGCCCCGCTGGCTGCCGATCCGCAGCCCGGTGCCGGAGGCCAGCCAGCCGGCGGCGACGTCGCCGCTGCTGGAACTCTCGGCGACCGGGTCGTTCTCGGTGCGTCTGGCGAGCGCCATGATCAGCGGAACGGTGAACGGCGCGAGGAGCAGGTCGTACACCGCGGCGGTGAACAGCAGGCTGCCCAGGCCCACATGACGGGCGGCCGTGTCGCCGACGAGGGCGCCGACCCCGGCGTACAGCAGGGTCGATCCGATCGCCGCGGCGACGACGAAGGCCATCGGGGTGAAGGCCGACTTGAGCTGGCCGTTCTCCGGGCGGGCCAGTCCGGCGAGGTAGCCGACGAGGCAGAGCACCAGGGCGTAGCGCCCGGCGGCGTGGTCGGCGGGCGGAGCCACGTCGGCGAGGAGGCCCGCGCCGAAGCCGATGAGGGCGCCGCTGACGTGCCCGTAGACGAAGGCGAGTCCGAGGACGACGAGGAGCAGGAGGTCCGGGGTGGCGCCGGGGAGCTGGAGGCGGGCGAGGACGGAGACCTGGATGACGAGGGCGACCACGACCAGGGTGGCGGAGAGCAGCGTCCGGTTGAAGCGCATGGGGATCAGCTCTATTCCTGCTCGTTCGCCGCGTCACCGGCGGCCTGGTCGGCGTTGCCGGAGGCGTCCGGGGAGACGCCCGGGGAGGGTGACGCCCCGGGCTTCTCGTTGATGTTCCCGACCACCGTCCCGTTGCCGTCGACGAGGTCGCCGTTGGGCTGGACCGTGACGGTGACGGTCGGGGTGGGCTTGGGCTTCGCCGGCTTCGCGGGCTGCTTCGGCAGGACCATGTCGCGGGGGTCCTCGCGCGGCGCCTGGACGACGATGCCCACGACGTCGAGCTTGGTGAAGCCGACGTACGGGCGGACGTAGACGGTCCGGGTCAGGTCGCCGCCGGACGGGTCCACGCGGACGACCTCGCCGACCGGCACACCGGGTACGAAGGGCTTGTCCTTGCTGGAGCCGAAGGTGACCAGCCGGTCGCCCTTCTTCACGTCGGCCTTGCCGTTGAGGAACTGGACCGAGAGCGGCCGTGAGCCCTGTCCGGTGGCGAAGCCGAGCTCGTCGGTCTTCTCCAGCCGGGTGCCGACGGTGAAGTCGGGGTCGTTGGCCAGCAGGACGGTCGCGGTGTTCGGGCCGACGGTGGTGACCCGGCCGACGAGCCCCTCGCCGTTCAGCACGGTCATGTCGCGCTGGAGGCCGTCCTTGGCCCCCGCGTCGATGGTGATCGTCCAGGAGAAGCCCTGGGCCGCTCCTATGGCGATGACCTGGGCGGCCTTGATGCCGTACTGGCCGGCGCCGGCGGTCTTCAGCATGGTGTCGAGCTGACGGGCCTTGCTGGTGTTGCGGTCGTCGCTGCCGAGCTTCGTCTTCAGCGCGGTGTTCTCGTGCTCGAGTGCCGCGATCCGGTCGTGCCGGTCACCGGAGTCCCGGACGGCGCCGATGGCGTTGCCCACCGGGTCCACCGCCGCCGAGACGCCGTTCTCGACCGGTCCGAAGACCGTGGCGGCGGCCTGCCGGGCTCCGTCCACCGGTGACCCCTCGCCACCGCGGATATCCACCGTGATCAGGGCGAATGCGATGGCGATCAGCAGCACCAGGAGCAGCCGGCTCTCTCGTGTGTCCCTCACGTGCGGCGGCCGTGCCTTCCTCGTCGGAATGTTCGTGCCTGTGTTTCGTGCCTGTATACCGATGTTCCGCCGTACGGGACGGCAGTGCCCGTACGGCGGAACGTCGTGTCTCAGCGTCGGGGCTGGGCGTCCAGCACCTGCTGGAGTGCCTCGAACTCCTCGACGCACTTGCCGGATCCGAGTGCCACCGAGTCCAGCGGGTCCTCGGCGATGTGGATCGGCATGCCCGTCTCGTGGCGGAGCCGCTCGTCGAGTCCGCGCAGGAGCGCGCCGCCGCCGGTGAGGACGATGCCGCGGTCCATGACGTCACCCGAGAGCTCGGGCGGGCACTTGTCGAGCGTCGTCTTCACGGCGTCGACGATCGCGTTGACGGGCTCCTCGATGGCCTTGCGGACCTCGGTCGCGGAGATGACGACGGTCTTGGGCAGGCCCGAGACCAGGTCGCGTCCGCGGATCTCGGTGTGCTCGTCCTTCTCCATCTCGTACGCCGAGCCGATCGTGATCTTGATCTGTTCGGCGGTGCGCTCACCGAGGAGGAGGGAGTACTCCTTCTTGATGTGCTGGATGATCGCGTTGTCCAGCTCGTCGCCGGCGACCCGGATCGACTGCGCCGTGACGATTCCGCCGAGCGAGATCACGGCGACCTCGGTGGTGCCGCCACCGATGTCGACGACCATGTTGCCGGTGGCCTCGTGGACGGGCAGGCCGGAGCCGATGGCCGCGGCCATGGGCTCCTCGATGATGTGCACCTGGCGCGCGCCCGCCTGCGTCGACGCCTCGATGACGGCGCGTCGCTCGACCCCCGTGATACCGGAGGGCACGCAGACGACGACCCGCGGGCGGGCCAGGTAGCGGCGCTTGTGGATCTTGAGGATGAAGTAGCGGAGCATGCGCTCCGTGATCTCGAAGTCGGCGATCACGCCGTCCTTCAGGGGCCGCACGGCGACGATGTTGCCGGGTGTGCGGCCGATCATCTTCTTTGCCTCGGCGCCGACCGCCAGGATGCCACCGGTGTTGGTGTTGATGGCCACGACGGACGGCTCGTTCAGAACGATGCCGCGCCCCCTGACGTACACCAGCGTGTTGGCAGTCCCGAGGTCGATAGCCATGTCACGGCCGATGAACGACATTGAGTTCCCCTTGTTCCCCATGAGGATGCGTCGGGCCTTCCCAAGAAGCGAAGAATGGCTTGATTCAGGTAGGCGAGGGTTGGCGCTGCGGGCGTGGAAGCTTCCATCGTAGTGCCGTATGCACGGACACAGCGCGAGGGTCCTTCGCCATGGTGAGCAGAACGGCTGCCCGTTCCACCCATGGTGACGTTACGTCGGGGGGATGCGTTCCCGCGATACGTGACCCTATGCCGAAGGGCGACCGAATTACTTCGGTCGCCCCAGGTCATGAGCGCTGATTGGGGGATCCGAAGTCAGGAAAGTCCGGGAAAGAAAAGCTTGAGTTCCCGCTCCGCGGACTCCTCCGAGTCCGAGGCGTGGATGAGGTTCTCCCGGGTGATCGAGCCGAAATCACCACGGATCGAGCCGGGCGCGGCGGCGATCGGGTCGGTGGGGCCGGCCAGGGCACGGACGCCCTCGATGACCCGCTCGCCTTCGGCCACCAGAGCGACGACGGGGCCGGAGGCCATGAACTCGACGAGCGGCTCGTAGAAGGGACGGCCCTTGTGCTCGCCGTAGTGCTGCTCCAGGGTCTCCTGGTCGAGCGTGCGCAGCTCCAGCGCGGTGATCGTCCAGCCGGCCTTGCGTTCGATGCGGCCGACGATCTCGCCGATCAGCCCACGCCGGACGGCGTCGGGCTTGAGAAGGACGAGGGTGCGCTGGGTCATGTGCGGCTCCTTGCAGACTTTCGGTTCGGGTGAGGGCGAGATTACAGGGGTACGCCGGCGGGCCGACGGGCGGGCTTACGCTCCGTCATCCTCAGGCCGGGGCCTGCGCGCTCTCCTGCGCCTCGGCCTGGGCCGCCCACCGCGCCTTCGCCTCGTCGATCTTCCGCCCGTAGTGCACCGAGGCCCACCACAGGGCGCCGAAGATCACTCCGAGGATGAACATCGTGGGCACGAAGAACCCGCTCGCCACCAGCAGGACCTGGAGCGCCCAGCCGAGCTGGATGCCGCCCGGCCGGGTGATCACACCGCAGAGCAGGACCGACAGCAGCATGCCGATGCCGCAGACCGTCCAGACCGTGGCCATGGACAGACCGTCGGTCTTCATCGCCACGAGCCCGGCGAAGCCGATGACGAAGAACTCGCCGATCAGCGTCGAAGCACAGAGCGTACGCACAGGTCAGCGCCTTCCCAGAAGCAGCCGGGCCTCGCCGACCGTGATCACGGATCCGGTCACCAGGACCCCGGCGCCCGCGTATTCGGCCTCCTCCTCGGCGAGGGTGATGGCCGCCTCCAGGGCGTCGTCCAGACGGGGCTCGACCTGGACGCGGTCGTTGCCGAAGACCTCGACGGCGACCGCCGCGAGCGCGTCGGCGTCCATGGCGCGCGGGCTGGAGTTCCGGGTGACGACGATCTCGGCGAAGATCGGCTCGAAGGCTTCGAGGAGCCCCCGGACGTCCTTGCCGTCACTGGCGCCGACGACCCCGATGAGCCGGGAGAAGCTGAACGCCTCGGAGATGCCCTCGGCGGTGGCGAGGGCTCCGGCCGGGTTGTGCGCCGCGTCCAGGACGACGGTCGGGCTGGACCGGACGACCTCCAGGCGTCCCGGCGAGAGCACCGAGGCGAAGGCCTTGCGGACCGCATCGATGTCGAGGCTGCGGGCCTGGTCCGCGCCGATGCCGAAGAACGCCTCGACGGCGGCGAGCGCTACCGCGGCGTTGTGGGCCTGATGCGCCCCGTAGAGCGGGAGGAAGATGGTGTCGTACTCGCCGCCCAGCCCCCGCAGGGTCAGCAGCTGCCCGCCGACCGCGATCTCGCGGGAGACGATGCCGAACTCCATGCCCTCGCGGGCGACCGTGGCGTCCACCTCGACGGCCTTCTTCAGCATGACCTGAGCGGCGTCCACCGGCTGCTGGGCCAGGATCACCGTGGCGTCCTGCTTGACGATGCCGGACTTCTCACCGGCGATCTCCCCCGCGGTGGTGCCGAGGCGGTCGGTGTGGTCCAGCGAGATCGGGGTGACGACGGCGACCGAGGCGTCGATGACGTTCGTCGCGTCCCAGGTGCCGCCCATGCCGACCTCGACGACCGCGACGTCGACCGGCGCGTCGGCGAAGGCCGCGTACGCCATGCCGGTCAGGACCTCGAAGAAGGAGAGCCGGTAGGGCTGCTGGGCGTCGACCATCTCGACGTACGGCTTGACGTCGTTGTACGTCTCGACGAAGCGCTCGGCGTCGATCGGGGCGCCGTCCAGGCTGATCCGCTCGGTGATCGACTGCACGTGCGGGGAGGTGTAGCGGCCGGTGCGCAGGTCCAGGGCGTTCAGCAGGGCCTCGATCATGCGGGCCGTGCTGGTCTTGCCGTTCGTCCCCGTGATGTGGATCGAGGGGTAGGCGCGCTGGGGCTCGCCCAGCACGTCCATCAGGGCCGCGATGCGGGTCACCGACGGTTCGAGCTTGGTCTCGCCCCAGCGGCCGGCGAGCTCCTGCTCCACCTCGCGCAGCGCCCGGTCGGTCTCGGGGTCGGCGGGACGGTCGGGGACCGCCTCGCCCTGCGGCGGCCCGGACCGGGTGCGCAGCGTACGGCTCCCGGCCTCGATCACCGCCAGGTCGGGATCGCGCTGGGTCTCCTCGTCGACGATCTCCGCGAAGGTGTCGTCGGGATCGGACGCGTCGTGCCGGTCTGAAGGGCGGGGCTCACTCACAGGGCCAGTCTACGGATGGCCGCCGACATCGCGCGCAGCGCCCGGTGCCGCGCTCCCCCGGGTACGGCGGAGCCCCCGCGCTCCCGGTCGGTCGGGTGCGCGGGGACTCCGGTCCGGGTCCGGCCGGCACACGGCGCCGTACCCGTGCGCCGGCCGGACCTCCAGGTCATCAGGCCTGGGGCAGATTCGCCAGCTGGGCGCTGATCCGCTCGATGTCGGCCTCGGCCTTGGAGAGCCGGCCGCGGATCTTGTCGACCACGTTGTCCGGGGCCTTCGCCAGGAAGGCCTCGTTGCCGAGCTTGCCGTCGGCCTGCGCCTTCTCCTTCTCGGCGGCGCCCAGGTCCTTCGTGAGGCGCTTGCGCTCGGCCTCGACGTCGATGGTCCCGGACAGGTCGAGGGCGACCGTGGCCCCCGCGACCGGCAGCGTGGCCGTGGCGTGGAAGCCGTCACCGGCCGGCTGGAGGCGCAGCAGCTGGCGGATGGCCGCCTCGTGCGGGGCGAGCACCGTCCCGGTGACGGTCAGCTCGGCCGGGACCTTCTGGCCGGGCTGCAGCCCCTGGTCGGAGCGGAAGCGGCGGACCTCCGTGACGACCTGCTGGACCAGCTCGATCTCCTTCTCGGCCGCCTCGTCCCGGAAGCCGCTGTCCACGGGCCAGGCGGCGACGACGACGGACTCCTCACCGGTGAGCGTCGTCCAGAGCTGCTCGGTGACGAACGGGACGATCGGGTGCAGCAGCCGGAGCGTGACGTCCAGGACCTCGCCGAGGACCCGGGCGGACACCTTGGCCTGCTCGCCGCCCGCGAAGAACGTGGTCTTCGACAGCTCGACGTACCAGTCGAAGACCTCGTCCCACGCGAAGTGGTAGAGGGCGTCGCTGAGCTTGGCGAACTGGAAGTCCTCGTAGAACGCGTCGGCGTCGGCGACCGTCTTGTTCAGCCGGGACAGGATCCACCGGTCGGTGGCGGAGAGCTGCTCGACGGGCGGGAGCTCGCCCGCGACCGTCGCGCCGTTCATCATCGCGAAGCGGGTGGCGTTCCAGATCTTGTTGGCGAAGTTGCGGGAGGCCTGGACCCAGTCCTCGCCGATCGGGACGTCGGTGCCGGGGTTGGCGCCCTTGGCGAGGGTGAACCGGACGGCGTCGGAGCCGTAGGTGTCCATCCAGTCCAGCGGGTCGACGACGTTGCCGAAGGACTTCGACATCTTCTTGCCGCGCTCGTCACGGACCAGGCCGGTGAGCGCGATCGTCCTGAAGGGGGCCTCGCCGTCCATGACGTACAGGCCGAACATCATCATCCGGGCGACCCAGAAGAAGATGATGTCGTGGCCGGTGACGAGGACGTCGGTCGGGTAGAACTTCTTGAGGTCCGGGGTCTCCTCGGGCCAGCCGAGCGTGGAGAACGGCCACAGGCCGGACGAGAACCACGTGTCCAGGACGTCGGCGTCCTGCGTCCAGCCCTCGCCGGCGGGCGGCTGCTCGTCGGGGCCGACGCAGACGACCTGGCCCTCGGGGCCGTACCAGACGGGGATGCGGTGGCCCCACCAGAGCTGGCGCGAGATGCACCAGTCGTTGAGGTTGTCGACCCAGTCGAAGTACCGCTTCTCCATCTCCTTGGGGTGGATCGCGACCCGGCCGTCGCGGACCGCGTCACCGGCGGCCTCGGCGAGGGTCTCGACCTTGACCCACCACTGGAGGGAGAGCCGGGGCTCGACCGTCGTGCGGCAGCGCGAGCAGTGGCCGACGGAGTGGACGTACGGGCGCTTCTCCGCGACGATCCGGCCCTGTCCGCGCAGCGCGCCGACGATGGCGGACCTGGCCTCGAAGCGGTCGAGGCCCTCGAACGGACCGGCGACGGTGATGACACCGCGCTCGTCCATGACGGTCATCGACTCCAGGCCGTGGCGCTGGCCGATCGCGAAGTCGTTCGGGTCGTGCGCCGGGGTCACCTTGACGGCACCGGTGCCGAACTCCGGGTCGACGTGGTGGTCGGCGACGACGGGGATCGTGCGGTCCGTCAGCGGCAGCTTGATCCGCCGGCCGATGAGGTGCGTGTAGCGCGCGTCGTCCGGGTGGACGGCGACCGCGGTGTCACCGAGCATCGTCTCGGCGCGGGTCGTGGCGACGACCAGCGTCTCCTCGCCCTCTCCGTAGGTGATGGAGACGAGCTCGCCGTCGTCGTCCTGGTAGTCGACCTCGATGTCGGAGATCGCGGTGAGGCAGCGGGGGCACCAGTTGATGATGCGCTCGGCGCGGTAGATCAGCTCGTCGTCGTACATCTTCTTGAAGACGGTCTGGACCGCGGCGGACAGGCCCTCGTCCATGGTGAAGCGCTCGCGGGACCAGTCGACGCCGTCTCCGAGGCGGCGCATCTGGCCGAGGATCTTGCCGCCGTACTCCTCCTTCCACTGCCAGACGCGCTCGACGAAGTCCTCGCGCCCCAGGTCGTGGCGGGACTTGCCCTCCTCGCCGAGCTGCTGCTCGACCTTGTTCTGGGTGGCGATGCCGGCGTGGTCCATGCCGGGCAGCCACAGCGTCTCGTGGCCCTGCATCCGCTTGCGGCGGGTCAGGGCGTCCATCAGCGTGTGCTGGAAGGCGTGGCCGAGGTGCAGGGAGCCGGTGACGTTGGGCGGCGGGATGACGATCGTGTACGGAGGCTTCTCGCTCTCCGGGTCCGCCGTGAAGTAACCGCGCTCCACCCAGCGCTCGTACAGCTTCCCCTCTACCTCGGCCGGCGCGTACTGGGTCGGCAGTTCGGGGATGCTGGCTGGCTGCTGCGCTGCGTTCTCGGTCACGGCACACAGTTTAGGGGCGTCACAGTCGTGCACTGAAACCGGTTTGTTGAGTAACGGTGTACGCCCGGACGCCCTGCGTGAGCGCCGCTTCCGTCAGGATGTCCGCAACGCACAAGCATTCTGGAGGGGACAGCGCCATGAGCCACAACCAGCCGGGCCCGTACGGCCAGCAGCCGCCGCAGGGCGGGCCGGGACCGTACGGACAGCAGCCGGGCCCGTACGGCCAGCAGCCCGGCCCCTACGGCCAGCAGCCGGGCCCGTACGGCAGCCCTCCGCCGCAGGGGCAGCCCGGCTACGGCTACCCGCAGCAGGCCCCCCAGGGCGTGCCGCCGCAGGGCTACGGCTATCCGCCGGGGCAGCAGCCGGGCCCGTACGGACAGCAGCCGCCCGCCCCGCCGTACGGGGGCCCGCAGGCGTACCCCGGCATGCCGCCGCAGCCGGGTGCGCCGAAGAAGCGGACCGGCCTGATCGTCGGCGCGGTGGTGGTGGCGCTGGCCGTGGTCGCGGGCGGGGTGTACTTCCTCACGTCGAGCGGCGGCAACAGCGACGTGGCGGAGGCCACCAAGGGGTACAAGCTCACGCCCGCCGACGCGGTGGACGACTACAAGAGGGCCGCGCCGGCGAAGTCCACCGCCCTGACGGGCACGGCGAAGGCCCAGGCCGAGGCCCTGGGGATCCGGAACGCGAACCGGGTGAACGCCACCTACCTCAGCGGTGACGCCCAGGCCGTGGCGAAGGCACTCGGGTTCACGGGCTACTGGGGCGAGATCGACGACCCGGCGAAGACCCTCGACCTCGCCCTCAGCGATCCCAAGCAGGCGGGGCAGGGCGATGACGCCACGTTCGTCGGCGAGGCCGAGGCCGTCGAACCCGACGGCCTCGACGGCGCGTTGATGAAGTGCCGGACCGCCAAGGTGATCAACAAGGACGGCGACGGTACGCCGGAGAACGGGCCCAAGGAGATCGTCACGCCCGTCTGCGTGTGGTCCGACCACAGCACCCTGGCCATCGTCGTGGGCGCCGACCGCGGCGCGCTGCTGGCCGGCAAGTCCATGCCGCAGAACGACGTGGCCACCCTCGCCGCGAAGCTCTACAACACCTCACGCACCAAGATCTGACCGGCCCGGCCTCAACGCCGAAGGGGCGCCCGGCTGTTGCCCGGGCGCCCCTTCGGCGTGCGTGCTGCGCGCCTACGCGGACTTCTCGTGGCGGCCGCCGTCGTTCTTGCCGATCGTGCGCGGCTCGCGCGGGACCAGCGTCGGGTTGACGTTGTTGCGGACGACGTCCGGGGTGATGACGACGCGGGCCACGTCCTTGCGGGACGGCACCTCGTACATCACGGACTGGAGGACCTCTTCCATGATGGCGCGCAGACCGCGCGCGCCCGTCTGGCGGAGGATCGCCTGGTCGGCGATGGCTTCGAGTGCCTCGCGCTCGAAGTCCAGCTCCACGCCGTCGAGTTCGAACAGGCGCTGGTACTGCTTCACCAGCGCGTTGCGCGGCTCGATCAGGATCTGGAGCAGCGCCTCGCGGTCCAGGTTGTGGACCGAGGTCAGGACCGGGAGGCGGCCGATGAACTCGGGGATCATCCCGAACTTCACCAGGTCCTCCGGCATGACCTCCTGGAACTGGTCGCTCGCCTGGATCTCCAGCTTGGAGCGGATCGTCGCCCCGAAGCCGATGCCCTTGGCACCGGCCCGCGACTCGATGATCTTCTCCAGGCCCGAGAAGGCGCCGCCCACGATGAACAGGACGTTCGTCGTGTCGATCTGGATGAACTCCTGGTGCGGGTGCTTCCGTCCGCCCTGCGGCGGTACGGAGGCGGTGGTGCCCTCCAGGATCTTCAGCAGGGCCTGCTGGACGCCCTCGCCGGAGACGTCGCGCGTGATCGACGGGTTCTCGCTCTTGCGGGCGACCTTGTCGATCTCGTCGATGTAGATGATGCCCGTCTCGGCCTTCTTGACGTCGTAGTCGGCGGCCTGGATGAGCTTCAGCAGGATGTTCTCGACGTCCTCGCCGACATAGCCGGCCTCCGTCAGCGCCGTCGCGTCCGCGATGGCGAACGGGACGTTGAGCATGCGGGCCAGCGTCTGCGCGAGGAGTGTCTTGCCGGAGCCGGTGGGGCCCAGCAGCAGGATGTTGGACTTGGCGAGCTCGATGGCGTCCTCGCGGTTCGCGCCACCGCCGTTCTCGCCGGCCTGGACCCGCTTGTAGTGGTTGTACACAGCGACCGAGAGGGCCTTCTTCGCGGGCTCCTGCCCGACGACGTACCCCTCGAGGAACTCGTAGATCTCGCGCGGCTTGGGAAGCTCCTCCCACCGCACCTCGGAGGTCTCCGCGAGCTCCTCCTCGATGATCTCGTTGCAGAGATCGATGCACTCGTCGCAGATGTACACACCGGGTCCCGCGATGAGCTTCTTCACCTGCTTCTGGCTCTTTCCGCAGAACGAGCACTTGAGCAGGTCGCCGCCATCACCGATGCGTGCCACGAGGTGCTTCCCCTTCGCCTGGGAGCAGCCTGGTTCAGCGGCTCCTGGTGCCTCTATCCGACGGTACCTTGCCTGGCCCCCCGTTCGGGCCCCCCTTGGCACGGTTCACACGGCCGGGGCCGCGCGGTTGGAACGTGCCAAGGGGAAAGACCGACGTCAGACGGACGCGCCGGCCGTGGTCTTACGGGTGGAGACGATCTGGTCCACCAGACCGTACGCGAGTGCGTCGTCCGCGGTAAGGATCTTGTCGCGCTCGATGTCCTCGCTGATCTTCTCCAGCGGGGTGGTGGAGTGCTTGGCCAGCATCTCCTCGAGCTGCGTGCGCATCCGCAGGATCTCGTTGGCCGCGATCTCCAGGTCGGAGAGCTGCTCGCGGCCGGTCTGCGAGGACGGCTGGTGGATGAGCACCCGGGCGTGCGGGAGCGCCATGCGCTTGCCGGGGGTGCCCGCGGCCAGCAGGACGGCGGCGGCGGAGGCGGCCTGGCCCATGCAGACCGTCTGGATGTCCGGCTTCACGAACTGCATCGTGTCGTAGATCGCGGTGAGCGCGGTGAACGAGCCGCCGGGGCTGTTGATGTAGATCGAGATGTCGCGGTCCGGGTCCATCGACTCCAGGCACAGGAGCTGCGCCATGACGTCGTTGGCCGAGGCGTCGTCGATCTGGACGCCGAGGAAGATCACGCGCTCCTCGAAGAGCTTCGCGTACGGGTCGTACTCGCGCACACCCTGCGAGGTGCGCTCGACGAAGCGCGGGACGACGTAGCGGTTGTCCACCTGCGGGCCGGTGTAGAGGCCGCTCGCGGAGGCGCCGGAGAAGTTGTTCATGTGGGTCTTCACCATCCTGGTGGCGTTCATATGGGCTGGGGGTCTCGGCGTACGAGAGGGTGCGGGGCCGTGCACGCCCGGATCAGGCGCCGGTGCCGCCGCCGCCCGGGATGCCCGACGCGACCGAGATGATCTCGTCGATGAGGCCGTAGTCCTTGGCCTCCTCGGCGGTGTACCAGCGGTCGCGGTCGCCGTCGCGGATGATCGTCTCCACGCTCTGGCCGGAGTGGTGGGCGGTGATCTCGGCCATCCGCGTCTTCGTACGGAGCAGGTACTGCGCCTGGATCTTGATGTCCGATGCGGTACCGCCGATGCCGGCCGAACCCTGGTGCATCAGGATGTCGGTGTTCGGGAGCGCGAAGCGCTTGCCCGCCGTGCCGCCGGTGAGCAGGAACTGGCCCATCGAGGCCGCCATGCCCATACCGATGGTGACCACGTCGTTCGGGATGTACTGCATGGTGTCGTAGACCGCCATGCCTGCCGTCACCGAGCCGCCGGGGCTGTTGATGTAGAGGTAGATGTCCTTGTCGGGTTCCGCGGCAAGGAGCAGGAGCTGTGCGGTGATCTTGTTGGCGATGTCATCGTCGACCTGCTGGCCGAGGAAGATGATGCGCTCGCCGAGCAGTCGGCTGTAGACCTGGTCACCGAGGCCTCCACCGAGGGACGGCTCTCCGGCGGCGTAGGGCATCAGATTCGTCACGTATCCACCTGCTCGTCTCTGACGGCTCCGGCCGTCTCAGCGTCTTCGTACCGGGTGGGCCGGGACTACCCGACCCTTCCTCTTCATGGACCCTAACGCGCAGGTGGGACAACGCCATCCCGCTTCCCCAACTGTTCGCTGGGAGCGCAAGGTGAGCAGTCCGCACAAGGGTTCCCGGGTACGTCCCGGGGCGCGGGGCCGATACGACGGCGGGCCCCGGACGTGAATGTCCGGGGCCCGCCGTGCGGATCAGATCAACGATCGGAGCGGGGCTCAGGCCTCGTTCTTCTCGTCCTTCTTCGCGTCGGCCGGCTCGGCGGTGTCGCCCTCGGCGGCCTCGGCCGTCGTGGCGGCCTCGTCCGCGTCCTCCTCGTCCTCCAGCTCGACGATCTCACCGTTCGTGTCGGTGACCTTGGCGGCCTCGACGACGACGGCGAGCGCCTTGCCGCGGGCGACCTCGCCGACGAGCATCGGCACCTGGCCGCCTTCGACGACGGCCTGGGCGAACTGGTCGGGGCTCATGCCGGAGGACGCCGCACGCCGCATGAGGTGCTCGGTGAGCTCCTCCTGGTTGACGTTCAGCTTCTCCTTGTTGACGAGCTCGTCGAGGATGAACTGGGTCTTGATGCCCTTGACGGCCTGCTCGGAGGTCTCGTTCTCGAACTCCTCCAGGGTCTTGCCCTGGATCTCGAGGTACTTCTCCAGGTCGAGGCCCATCTGGCCGAGCTGGTGGTGCTCGAGGTTGTGCTTGCGGGTCTGGACCTCGTCCGCGAGGAGCTTCTCGGGGATCGGGACCTCGGCCAGCTTCAGCAGCTCCTCGAGGACGCGCTCCTGGGCCTGGGTGGCCTGGTCGTACTGCTTGGTGTTCTCGAGGCGCTTGCGGCTGTCCTCGCGCAGCTCGGCGAGCGTGTCGAACTCGCTCGCCATCTGCGCGAAGTCGTCGTCCAGCTCGGGCAGTTCGCGGGCGGCGACGGCGGTGACCTTGACGGTGACCTCCGCTTCCTTGCCCTCCGCGGAGCCACCCTTCAGCTCGGAGGTGAAGGTGGCCTCGCCACCGGCCTCCAGGCCGGTCACGGCCTCGTCGATGCCGTCGAGGAGCTCGCCGGAACCGATGGTGTACGAGACACCGGCGGCCACGCCGTCCTCGAGGACCTCTCCGTCGACCTTGGCCTCCAGGTCGATCGTCACGACGTCGCCCTCGGCGGCCGCGCGCTCGACCGGGTTGGTGGAGGCGAAGCGGTCGCGGAGCTGCTCCACGGCCTTGTCGACGTCCTCCTCGGTGACTTCGAGTGCGTCCACGGTGACCTCGATGCCGGAGTAGTCCGGGATCTCGATCTCGGGACGGACGTCCACCTCGGCGGTGAAGGCCAGCAGCTCGCCGTCCTTGAGCTCGGTGATGTCAACCTCGGGCTGGCCCAGAACGTTGAGCTCACCCTCGTTGACAGCCTCGGTGTAGAACTTCGGAAGGGCGTCGTTGACGGCCTCCTCCAGCACAGCACCACGGCCGAACCGCTGGTCGATGACGCGGTTGGGGATCTTGCCCTTACGGAAGCCCTTCACCGTGACCTGCTGGTTGATCTTCTTGTACGCCGCGTCGAGGCTGTCCTTGAGCTCCTCGAAGGGCACCTCGATGCTGAGCCGAACCCGAGTCGGGTTCAGGGTCTCCACGGCGCTCTTCACGGTTCGGTCTCCTTGGTGGCTGACTTCTTGGGGTTCTGCTGGGCCGCCGGGGCGGCTTCGCGGATCGAGCCCGGTACATCAGACACACGGGCACGCAATTTGCATAGTAACGGCAAGGGGGAGCACTCCCACAATGCGATCTTGCTGGTGGTCGGGGTGGCCGGATTCGAACCGACGACCTTCCGCTCCCAAAGCGGACGCGCTACCAAGCTGCGCCACACCCCGTCGGTGCGACACGTAGGGTACATGCAGACGAGCGCTGCGTCGGCCGCTTCGCGCGGCCCGTCACGAGGACCGGCACCGGGGCCGTCACGGGGCACGGCGGTACGGGTGTGCGGACACCCTCCCCGACCCGCTACGATGCTTCCCGTACCGCGGTCCGCCGGACCTGCGGTGCGGTGCTCGCGGGCGTAGCTCAATGGTAGAGCCCTAGTCTTCCAAACTAGCTACGCGGGTTCGATTCCCGTCGCCCGCTCCAACGGCTCAGGGCCGGGCGGAGGATGTTTCCTCCGCCCGGCCCTGAGTGCTTCCACGGGCGCCCGTGCCCCATCCCCCGGGCGCGCTGTCCTCAGGCCGGCGGTGCGGCGGGCAGGGCGTCCCGCAGCGCCTTCACGGCGGCGGCCGGGTCGTAGCCCTCGGGGACGCCCTCGACGAGGATGACGTCGCCCTCGATGTGGCGCGAGCGCAGGGGTGCGATCTCCCGGTACGCGGGAGAGTCCCACCAGGCCCGCGCCTCCTCGATCCCCGGGAAGCCGATCATCACGACGTGCCCCGGCCAGTCGCCCTCCTTGACCTCGTGCGCCGTCATGTGGACGAGGAAGCGTCCGCCGTGGGGCTCGAAGGTGCCGGGCAGCCGCTCGATGTACCGCGCGATCTCGGGGTGCGGGGCGGCCTCCCGCAGGCGGGCTATGGCGTAGGCGGGCATGGTGTCCTTCCGGTCGGGTTCGGCTCCGTGGACCGGGAGCCTGGCACGCCCGTTCACCGTGGTCGATGACCCGGGAGGTAAGGAACCGGCACTTCCGCGGAGAACACCGGGCCGCGGGCGGCAGCGGCCGGGCGGCGGGCGGACCTCCGGGCCGGGCCGTCCCCACGGCCCGCGCGCCTTCCGGCCGGGCGGGCGCCTTCGGTCCCTCCCGCGCGCCCGTGCCGGGGACCCGGCGGGCGGTCGTCCGCCGGGCCGGGCACCTCGCGTGACCTCAGAAGCTGATCTGGTTGAGCGTGTCGGCTATCGAGTTCATGAATCTGTTGATCGACGGGGCCATGCCCGTCGAGGCCAGGAAGAAGCCGAAGAGCACGGCGACGACCGCCGGCCCGCCCTTGATGGATCCACCGCGGATCAGCACCACCAGGACAACGCCCAGCAGAAGCACCACAGACAGTGAAATGGCCACGACTGATCACACCCTTGGTCGGTCCGCCTTGCCGGCCCGGCGGCGTGCGACCAGCACACCTCCGTCGCGCCCATCGTGCCACCAACTCCCCTGTGACTGCTGCGGGGTGATGGGGGCAAACATCCGGATCGCGCCATCCTCGCGCACGCGCGCGCTCGGTTGTGACCCCGCGTGCGACCCGCGTGCGCGGGGTGCCGGGCCGGACCCGCCCCGGCGGGGCGGAAAAACTGTGCGTCCGCTGTGCGCAGGGGAGTTCGAATAGTGCCGGATGTGATCGTTTCCATATCCCCACACTTCATTCACAGCTATTTGCCAGGAGTTCGTGCGACGAAATTCACTCTCACCAACCACCCGCCGATATGCACCATTTAAGGGGGATGAATCAGCACGTAACGGGCAGTTGGCAGTGGTTTCGCTTTCGAATGACAGGGAACACGCGCTATCTCTTGGGAGTTTTACGCATACCGATCGACGGGTCTAAGGTGCAGCAGATGTCCAAAGCTCCGAGCGAAATTCACAGGGCCCCGATCACCCCGGAGAGCCGGGAGTCGGAGCCGAGACACGAGCAGGTCCTGACAGCGGCCGGGGGCCCGTCCACCGCCTCCGTGACCGCTCCGGCCCGCACCTCGGCGCCCGCTCCGGCCAAGCGCCGCGACGCGTACTTCGACAATGTGAAGTACCTCGCGATCGTGCTCGTCGCCGTGGCCCACGCGTGGGAGCCGGTGATGGAGGGCAGCCGCACCACACGAGCGCTGTACATGGTCGTGTACACGTTCCACATGCCGGCCTTCATCCTCGTCTCGGGCTACTTCTCCCGGTCGTTCGACATGAGCTCGCCGAAGGTCAAGCGGCTCGTGACCGGGGTCGTGGTGCCGTATGTGATCTTCGAGACGGCGTACTCGCTCTTCAGGCGGTACGTCGGCGGGGTGGAGGACACCCCCATCACCCTGCTGGACCCGCTCTACCTCACCTGGTTCCTGATCGCCCTGTTCATCTGGCGGGTCACCACCCCGCTGTGGCAGTCCCTGCGCCACCCGATGCCCGTCGCGCTCACCATCGCCGTGCTCGCCTCGGTGACCCCGGAGATCGGCGACGACCTGGACCTCCAGCGCGTCTGCCAGCTGCTGCCGTTCTTCGTGCTCGGCCTGCTGATGAAGCCCGAGCACTTCCAGCTGATCCGGCGCCGCGAGGTGCGGATGGCGGCCGTCCCGGTGGCCGTCGGGGCCCTGCTCTTCGCCTACTGGGCCGCACCGCACATGCGGCTGGGCTGGTTCTACCGCAGCAACGCCGCCCAGGAGATGGACGCCCCCTGGTGGTCGGGCGCCGTGATGTCCCTGGCGATGTTCGGATGCGCGCTGCTGCTGACGATCGCGTTCCTGGCCTGGGTGCCGCGCCGCCCCATGTGGTTCACGGTGCTGGGCGCCGGGACCATCTGCGGCTATCTGCTGCACGGCTTCCTGGTGAAGGGTGCCGAGTACTCCGGCCTGTTCGACCGCTACGAGTGGCTCTCCGGGCCCGTGGGGCTCGTCGTCGTGACCCTCTCCGCGGCGGCCGTGGTGAGTCTGCTGTGCACCCCGCCGGTCCGGCGCGCGCTGCGCTTCGCGACCGAGCCGGACATGGACTGGGCCTTCCGCCGGAACCCCGTCAGGCGCTGAGCCTGTCCGGATCGGCCCCCTCCACCGGGGGCCGCTCCCGTCGGCCCGTCAGTGTGCGGCGGGGTTGGCCGGATCCCGCCGCTCGGCGGGCCCACCGCCCCCGTCGAGCCCCAACAGGCCGCGTACCAGCGCATATTTCTCGGCCAGCCGGGTACGGACCGCCGGTTCCAGGACCGCGAGCCGGCCGGGGTCCGCGTTGTGCGCCAGGTCCGACTCCTTGATCAGCAGCGCCCCGGGCGTGGCGAGAATCCGCCCGGTGTACGCGAAGAGGTCCTCGCCGTCCCGCTTGGTGACGGCGAGGACCATCTCTTTCACGCTCCCGGGCAGCGCGGCCTCCTCCAGCCACCGCCGGGACAGCGCGCCGTCCTCGATCGCGTCGTGCAGCCAGGCCGCCGCCCTCTGCTCCTCGCTGCCGCCCCGGGCCCGCACGCCCTCGGCCACCGCGGCCAGGTGCTCGGCGTACGGGCGCCCCGCCTTGTCGGTCTGCTCACGATGCGCCTCGCGGGCGATCGTCTCCACCTGCGACAGGGTCAGATACGGCGACGGCATGAGCCGACCCTACGCCGGGCTCCGGCCTGCCTCCACGGTCCCGCGAGTGCACCCCTGATCGTTCGGTAAACTAATTACTGACGATTCCTTGACGCGCTCTTGACCGAAAGAAGGAGACAGGCTCATCGGACACGCAGACACGCTCATCGCCATGGGGGGCGCGTTCCTCGCGGCCGCCATCCTCGCCCGCGTCGGCGGCCGCATCGGGCTGCCGACCATCCCCCTGTTCATCCTCGCCGGGATCCTGCTCGGCCCCCACACCCCGGGGGTCGTCCTCCTCGACGATCCGCACGACCTGGAGATGCTCTCCGCACTGGGCCTGGTGCTGCTGCTCTTCTACCTCGGCCTCGAATTCCACCTGGACGACCTGAAGACGGGCGGGCGCAAGATGGCGCTCGCCGGGGGCACGTATCTCGCCCTGAACGTCGGCGCGGGTCTCGGCTTCGGCTTCGCGCTGGGCTGGGGCACCTCGGAAGCGCTGGTGCTCGCGGGTGTGCTCGGCATCTCGTCGTCCGCCATCGTCACGAAGGTCCTGGTGGACCTCGGCCGGATCGGGAATCCGGAGACACGGCCGATCCTCGGCATCATCGTCGTCGAGGACGTCTTCCTCGCGCTCTACCTGGCCGCGCTGCAGCCGATCCTGTCCGGTGCGGACAGTCTCGGGGCGGCGGTGCTGGACGGCGGCAAGGCCTTCGGCTTCCTGCTGCTGCTCGCCCTGATGGCGCGGTTCGGCACGAAGCTCATCGGCAAGCTGATGAACACCAAGGACGACGAGCTCCTGGTCATATCCTTCCTCGGTGTCGCCGTCTTCGTGGCCGGGGTCTCGGAGTGGTTCGGCGTCGCCGACGCGATCGGCGCGTTCATGGTCGGCCTCATGCTGGGCAGCACGACCTCGGGCACCCGCATCCTGAAGCTGGTCCATCCGCTGCGGGACGCGTTCGGGGCGATCTTCTTCTTCGCCTTCGGACTGTCCATCAACCCCGGTGACCTGCCGACCGTGCTGTGGCCGGTGCTGGCGGCGGTCGCGGTGACCGTGCTGATGAACGTCTTCGCCGGAATGGCCACGGCCAAGATCTACGCCTTCGGCCCGAAGGCCACGGCGAACGTCTCCACCACCCTGCTGGCGCGCGGCGAGTTCGCGCTGATCCTCGCCACGATGGCGGCGGGCGCGGGCCTGGACGAGCGGCTCTCGCCGTTCATCGCCGGGTACGTGCTCCTGCTCGCGGTCCTGTCGCCACTGGCGGCCGGCCGCTCGCACTGGCTCGCCAGGATCCTGCCCGGCAAGCGGGAGCGGGACCAGGAGGAGGCGGAGAAAGAGGCGGTACCGGTCTGAGGTGCGGACGGCCCGGGTGCGGGGGCCGTGGCCACGCACCCGGGATGACGCACCCGGCGTCCGGCGTGCGGGGCGCCGGGGGCTCGCGCGGGGCGGCGGGCCCCCGGGCGGTGCTCCCCGGAACACCTCCACGTTCGGGTGATGAATGGGCCCACACTTGACGCCTGTACCGTTTCAACCGCTTCCGTACGGTTCAGGCGTGGCGTGACAGGAGCAGGAGCGCGCGGTCGTCGTTGACGTCCTTCGCGCAGGCCTCGATCAGATGCCAGGCCGCGCCCTCGAACCCCGTGGCGACGTAGCGGTCGGCCTCGCCGGTCAGCCGGTCGATGCCTTCCTCGATCTCCCTGTCGGACGCCTCCACCAGCCCGTCCGTGAAGAGCATCAGCACGTCACCGGGGGCCAGGGAGCCCTTCACCGCGTCGAACTGCGCCCCGTCGTACACGCCGAGGAGCGGGCCCTCGGCTGCCATCTCCTCCCACCGGCCGCTGCCGGCGTGCAGTTGCAGCGCGGGGGGATGGCCGGCCGAGAGGAGTTCGTAGTCGCCGGACTCCAGGTCCAGGACGAGGTGGATCGAGGTCGCGAAGCCCTCGTCCCAGTCCTGGCGCAGCAGGTAGCCGTTGGCGGCGGGCAGGAAGCCGTGCGGCGGCAGGGAGCCCAGGAGGCCGCCGAAGGCGCCGGACAGCAGCAGGGCGCGGGAGCCCGCGTCCATGCCCTTGCCGGAGACGTCGGTGAGCACGACTTCCAGGGTGCGCCCGCCGTTGGTGCGGGCGGCGACGACGAAGTCTCCGGAGAAGGACTGGCCGCCCGCGGGACGGAGCGCCATCTCGCGGTGCCAGCCCTCGGGCAGCCGGGGCAGGGCGCTCTGGACCCGGATGCGCTCCCGCAGGTCGAAGAGCATGGTGCCGCCGCGCCGCCACGGCACTCCGACCCTGGCCCGGAACTGGGCGAGGACCAGCCCGAAGAAGCCGCAGGCCGCGACCACCAGGACGGTGCCCGGTGTGACCCGGGCCGGTCCGTCGGCGTACGGGCCGAGGGCCAGGGACTCGACGATCAGGGCCGTGGCGGCGGCCGCGTAGAGCCCCAGCAGGCTGGCCGGGCGCAGCAGCAGGCCGCCCGCGACGATCGGCAGGGCCAGCGCGGTCGGTGAGCACCACACCGGGTTGAGCAGCGTGGCGCAGGTGATGACCGGGATGACGACCAGGAGGCCGGCCAGAGCTATCCAGTCGGAGCCGTCCCCGCGGAAGTAGTCGACCCCGGACCGGCGCAGCGCGATGCGCGCCCGGTGGGCCGATCTTCGCCACCGGGCGGTGTAGGTCTCTGCTCCTCTGCGACGGGCCATTGTCGGGACCTTATCCACCCGACGGCCTCCGGTGCAGGGGGACCCTGTGACAATGTGTTCGAAAGTGGGTCGCTCGGGCGGCGTGGCACTGGTAAGCAGGGATCATGAGCACGGAATTGCGGGTGCCGGCGGCATCGGACTGGGACACGTGGCTGGGCTGCGTCGAGCTGGCGTTCGGCGGTGTTCCGTTCTCGCCCGGGACCCGTGAGATGTACGCCGCCCTTGCGGAGCCGGAGCGTTCGCTCGGTCACCGGGACGGCGCGGAGTGGGTGGGGACGGCCGGTGCGTACGGCTTCCGGCTGACCGTGCCCGGCGGGGCCGCGGTCCCGGCCGCGGGCGTCACGATGGTGAGCGTCGCCGCGACGCACCGCAGGCAGGGACTGCTGACGTCGATGATGCGGCGCCAGCTGGAGGACGTCCGTTCGTGGGGCGAGCCGCTCGCGGTGCTGCTGGCGTCGGAGCCCGGCATCTACGGCCGGTTCGGCTACGGCGCGGCAACGATGGAGACGAGCCTGCGGATCGACAGCTCCCGGGTCCGGCTGGCGCTGCCCCCGGGCACGGACGGGGTGCGGGTGCGCCGGTCGTCCCCGGAGGAGGCGCTCGACGCCTGCGAGGCCGTGTACGCGCGTCTGGCGCCCGGCCGTCCCGGTACCCCGGTGCGGCAGCCGGGCTGGGAGCGGGTGCCCGTGAACGACCCGGAGAGCGCCCGGGGCGGCGGCTCGCCGCTCCAGTGCGTCCTCGCGGAGCGGGACGGCGAGGTCACGGGGTACGTCACGTTCCGCCTGCGGCCCGCCTGGGAGGGCGCCGTGCCCAGCGGGACGGTCGCGGTGCGCGACCTCGCGGCGCTCGATCCGGCCTCGTACGCGGCGCTGTGGCGCTTCGTGTTCGGGATCGACCTGACCTCGGTGGTCGAGTGCGGCAACCGGCCCGTGGACGACGCGGTGCTGCGGCTGGTCTCCGACGTCCGGCGCTGCGAGGTGCGGGTGCGCGACGGACTGTACGTGCGGCTGGTCGAGCTGGGTGCGGCACTGGAGGCCCGGAGCTACCGGGCCCCGGTCGACGTGGTGCTGGAGGTGGAGGACGCCTTCTGCCCGTGGAACGCGGGGCGTTGGCGGCTGACCGCCGACGCGAAGGGCGCGGCCACCTGCCGGCGGACGGACGACCCCGCCGGGCTGGCCCTGTCCGTGAACGAGCTGGGGGCCGCCTATCTGGGCGGGGTGTCGCTGTCGGCCCTCGCCGCGGCCGGCCGGGTGCGCGAGCTGCGGGAGGGCGCGCTGGCCGCGGCGTCCCTCGCGTTCTCCTCGGACACCCAGCCGTGGTGTCCGCACGGCTTCTGAGCCGGGCCGCCTACCGGCCCGCCGCCGACGGCTGGCAGGACGGGCACCAGAAGAGGTTGCGGGCGGCCAGGTCCGCCGTGCGGATCGCGGTGCCGCAGATGTGGCAGGCCTGCCGGGCCCGGCGGTAGACGTAGACCTCGCCGCCGTGGTCGTCGACCCTGGGGGGCCGGCCCATGGCCTCGGGGAGGTGCTCGGGGCGGACGGTGTCGATGCGGTTGTTCCGCACGCCCTCACGCATCAGGACGCCGAGGTCGGCCCAGACCGCGTCCCATTCGCCCCGGGTGAGGTCCGTGCCCGCGCGGTAGGGGTCGATGCCGTGCCGGAAGAGGACCTCGGCGCGGTAGACGTTGCCGACGCCCGCGACGACCTTCTGGTCCATGAGCAGGGCGGCGACCGTGACACGGCTGCGGGAGATCCGCCGCCAGGCCCGCTCGCCGTCCGCGTCGGCGCGCAGCGGGTCGGGACCGAGCCGGTCGTGTATCGCGCGCTTCTCGGGGCCCGTGATCAGGGCGCACGTGATGGGGCCGCGCAGGTCGGCGTGGTGCGCGTCGTTGAGCAGGCGCAGCCGGACGGTGTCGGTGGGCGGGGGCGCGGGGACGGTGCCGAAGCCGAGCTTGCCGAAGAGGCCGAGGTGGATGTGGACCCAGGCCTGTCCCTCGAAGCCGAGGAAGAGGTGCTTGCCGTGGGCGTCGACACCGGTGAGGGCCCGGCCGTCCAGCAGCGCCGCGCCGTCGGAGAACTTGCCCTGGGGGCTGCTCACCCGCACCGGGCGGTCCGCGAACCGCTCGTGGTGGTCGGCGGCGAGGCGGTGGATCGTATGCCCCTCGGGCACGGCGGGTCTCCTGGTGACGCGCTCGTGCCGCCGGGCGGGGGCCCGGCGGCACGAGGAGGGCGGTGCGGGGCCGTTCAGCCCTGCTGCGGGTGGTGGGCCGGGATCGGGGGGAGCTCGCCGGTGTTCTCGTAGGCCGAGAGCATCTCGATGCGGCGGGTGTGGCGTTCCTCACCCGAGTACGGGGTGTCCAGGAAGATCTCGACGAACCGGGTGGACTCCTCCACCGTGTGCATCCGGCCGCCGATGGCCACGACGTTGGCGTCGTTGTGCTCACGGCCGAGCGCGGCGGTCTGCTCGCTCCAGGCGAGCGCGGCGCGGACGCCCTTGACCTTGTTCGCGGCGATCTGCTCGCCGTTGCCGGAGCCTCCGATGACGATGCCGAGGCTGTCCCGGTCGGCGGCCGTCCGCTCGGCGGCGCGGAGGCAGAACGGCGGGTAGTCGTCCTGGGCGTCGTAGATGTGGGGACCGCAGTCGACGGCCTCGTGGCCGTGGGCGGTGAGCCACTCGACGAGGTGGTTCTTCAGTTCGAAGCCGGCATGGTCGGAGCCGAGGTACACGCGCATGGTGCGAAGTGTGGCACGGACGGGGCGGGGTAATCGTCAGCGGGGTCGGGACCCACCGGGCTTTCCGTGGGGTCCGGTTCGGGTCCGGGCCCGTGCGGCCCGCCAGGGCAACGATCGGGTCAAGGAAGCGGACGAGGGGGTTCCGTTTCCGGTGTCGGCCGGGCTTGAATGCGTGGCCTCGTCCTCGCAGCACCCCCGCCGAGGCAACACCGACACACGTGATCAGAAAACGTAAGGATTCGATCCATGACGTCGCAGACGACTCTGGCCGGACCGGGCGAACAGCCCGGCGAGCCGGGTGGGCCCGGTTCACCGGACGGGCTCCAGGCCGGGCTCAAGAACCGTCACCTCTCGATGATCGCCATCGGCGGTGTGATCGGAGCGGGCCTCTTCGTCGGCTCCGGCGCCGGCATCGCCGCCGCGGGGCCGGCCATCCTCCTGTCGTACGCGCTGGTCGGCCTGATGGTCGTATTCGTCATGCGCATGCTCGGCGAGATGGCCGTCGCCCGGCCGAGTTCGGGTTCCTTCTCCGCCTACGCCGACCAGGCCCTGGGCCGCTGGGCCGGCTTCTCCATCGGCTGGCTGTACTGGTTCTTCTGGGTCGTGGTGCTCGCCGTCGAGGCCACGGCGGGCGCCAAGATCCTGGAGAGCTGGGTCCCCGGCGTACCGCAGTGGGCGTGGGCCCTGATCGTCATGGTGGTCCTGACGGCCACCAACCTGGTCTCCGTCGGCTCGTACGGCGAGTTCGAGTTCTGGTTCGCCGGGATCAAGGTCGTGGCGATCGGCGCGTTCGTGGTCGTCGGCCTGCTCGCCGTCTTCGGCGTCCTGCCGGGTTCCGACCACGCGGGGTCCGGCCTCGCCCACCTCACGGACACCGGCGGGTTCTTCCCCGAGGGGCCGGGGGCCGTCCTCACGGGTGTGCTGATGGTCGTCTTCTCCTTCATGGGCAGCGAGATCGTGACGCTGGCGGCCGGCGAGTCCGAGGACCCGCGGCGCGCCGTCTCCAAGGCCACCAACAGCGTGATCTGGCGCATCGCCATCTTCTACCTGGGCTCGATCTTCGTCGTCCTCACCCTGCTGCCGTGGAACGACCCCTCGATCGTCGAGGACGGTTCCTACGTCGCCGCCCTGAACGTCATAGGCATCCCGCACGCCGGGCAGGTCATGGACGTCATCGTGCTCACGGCCGTGCTGTCCTGCCTCAACTCCGGCCTCTACACGGCCTCGCGCATGGCCTTCTCACTGGGGCGGCGGGGCGACGCGCCCCAGGCGTTCTCCCGGGTGAACAAGCGGGGCGTGCCGCAGGCGGCGATCCTGTCGTCCGTCGTGTTCGGCTTCGTGGCCGTGTTCTTCAACTACCAGTGGCCGGACACGGTGTTCGCGTTCCTGCTGAACTCCTCGGGGGCGGTCGCCCTGTTCGTGTGGCTGGTGATCTGCTTCACCCAGCTGCGGATGCGCGGCATCATCCTGCGCGAGGCGCCCGAGAAGCTCGTCGTACGGATGTGGCTCTTCCCGTATCTGACCTGGGCGACGATCGCGATGATCTCCTTCGTCCTCGTCTACATGCTGACCGACGACGCCGGGCGCGAGCAGGTGCTGCTCTCCCTGCTGGTCGCGGCCCTGGTCGTGGTGGTCTCGCTGGTGCGCGACGCCCGCGGTCGCAGGGCGGGGACGCCGGTCGAGTGACCGGCACGCATACCTGACGGCGGTTGTCAGGTATACCCGGAAGGCTCTCCCTCGCCACGCGGTCCCGCAGCGAACGGAGAGCCTTCGTCATGACAGCCACCCCCGCGGTCGAGAGTTTCCAGACCGGCTTCACCATCGGCCCCGACGTCCTGGTGGAGGCCACCGGGGACGCCGACGTGCGGGCGGCCGTACGGGAGGCCGCGGCGCGCGGACTGTCCGTGGCCGTCCACGCGACCGGGCACGGGCTTCCGGGCCCGGTCGAGGGCGGGACGCTGATCAGCACCCGCCGGATGGACGCCGTGCAGATCGACCCGGTGCGGCGCACGGCCCGCATCGGGGCCGGGGCCACCTGGGGCCGGGTGGCCGGCGCGGCGGCCACGCACGGGCTCGCGCCGCTGAACGGCTCGGCGCCGGGCGTGGGCGCCGTCTCGTACACCCTGGGCGGCGGACTGGGCATCCTGGCGCGGGAGTTCGGCTACGCGGCCGACCATGTGCGCTCACTGGACGTGGTGACCGCCGACGGCGTCCTGCGCCATGTCACCCCGGACAGCGAACCGGACCTGTTCTGGGGGCTGCGGGGCGGCGGCCACCGGCTGGGCGTCGTGACGGCGCTGGAGACCGGCCTGGTGGCCGTGGAGCGGCTGTACGGCGGCTCGATCGCCTTCGACGGGGCCACCGCCCCCGAGGTGCTGCGCCGCTACCTGGAGTGGACGCGGACCGTGCCGGAGACCTGCACCTCCTCCCTGGCGGCGCTGTGCTACCCCGACATGCCGCAGCTCCCGGAGCCGCTGCGGGGCCGGTACGTCGTCTCGGTGCGCGTCGCGTCCACCGGCACGGCGCGGGACGGCGAGGCGCTGGTGGCGCCGCTGCGGGCGATCGGGCCCGCGCTCTCGGACTCGCTGCGGGAGATGCCGTACGGAGAGAGCCCCACCATCCACAGCGACCCGCCGCTCCCGCACGCCTACTACGGCGAGGGGCTGATGCTCGGCGGACTGGACGCCGGGACCGCGGCGGGGGTGCTGGAACTGACCGGGCCGGAGGCGCCGGCGATGACGGTGGTCCAGCTCAACCACCTGGGGGGCGCGCTGGCCTCACCCCCCTCCCCCGGCAACGCCGTGCCCTACCGCGACGCGCGCTTCCTGCTGCGGCTGCTGTCACCGCTTCAGGGCACGGACGTGACGGCGGCACGGGCGCTCTTCGCCCGGGTGGCCGCGCGGACGGCCCGCCACCACCTCGGCCGCGCGCTGAACTTCTCCTTCGGCGGCGGGGGGCACCCGGAGACGGGACGGGACTTCCACGGCCCCGGGACACGCGAGAGGCTCGCCGGTCTGGTGTCGCGGTACGACCCGGCGAGCCTCTTCGGCGGTGCCTACGGCGTCAGCCGCGACGCCCGATGAGCTTCCAGGAGGCGGGCAGCGCGCCCATGGCCAGGGCCGCCTTGAGGGCGTCGCCGATCAGGAACGGCACCAGGCCGGCCGCGACGGCGGCGCTCATGGACATGCCGGTGGAGAGCGCCAGGTACGGCACGCCGACGGCGTAGATGACGAGGGAGCCGACGGCCATCGTGCCCGCGGTGCGCAGGACGGAGCGGTCACCGCCCCGGCGGGCCAGGCCGCCGACGACGGTGGCCGCGAGCAGCATGCCGAGGACGTAGCCGAAGGACGCGCCGCCCGGTCCGGAGGTGCCCTCGGAGAACCACGGCATGCCGGCCATGCCGACGAGCGTGTACAGGGCGAGGGAGAGGAATCCGCGGCGGGCGCCGAGCGCGGTGCCGATGAGCAGCGCGGCGAAGGTCTGGCCGGTGACGGGAACCGGGGAGCCGGGGACGGGCACGGCGATCTGGGCCGCGATGCCGGTGAGTGCGGCGCCGCCGAGGACCAGCGCCGTGTCCACGGCGTAGCGGTGCCGGGCTGCGGGCAGCAGGTCGGCGAGGACCGCTCCGGATCGGACGGGGGCGGCAGCAGTGCTCATCGGGACTCCGCGGGTGAGGTCGGCAGGCAGGGACGGACTGAGGGTGACGTTAGCCGACGGAATATCACTCGATCACCATCAGCGGCCCACAAAGCGGCGCGTGAGGGGATAGTCGGGTTCGCACAAAGAGTCGTGCGCAATCACGCCCCGGCGTGATGCTGGTCACTGAGGCAGAGGTGCATGCGGCTCCGCGTTCGGGAGGAAGGGCCGCCCCGTGAGACTGTAGGTTCCCCATAAATCATCCGAGAGTGATCCGCAGCTCATGCACGACGCGCCCCCCACGCACCCCGCCGCTCCGTCCGCGCCCCCGGCCCACGGTCTCAAGCAGCGCCATCTGACGATGCTCGGGCTGGGCGGGGTGATCGGCGCCGGCCTCTTCGTCGGGTCGGGTGCCGGGATCGCGGTGGCCGGGCCCGCCGTCGTCGTCTCGTACCTGGTCGCGGGCACGCTCGCGATGCTGGTGATGCGGATGCTCGGCGAGATGTCGGCGGCGATGCCCGCGTCCGGGTCCTTCTCCGTCCACGCCGAGCGGGCGCTGGGGCGCTGGGCCGGCTTCAGCGTGGGCTGGCTCTACTGGTTCATGCTGGTGGTGGTGCTCGCCGTGGAGGCGACGGCCGCCGCGCAGATCGCCCACGGCTGGGTACCGGCGGTGGACCAGTGGCTCTGGGTGCTGCTGTTCATGGTGGTCTTCACCGCGGCCAACCTGACGGCGGTCAGGAACTTCGGCGAGTTCGAGTTCTGGTTCGCCGCGCTCAAGGTGGCCGCGATCGTGGTCTTCCTGGCGCTGGGTCTGCTGGCCGTCCTCGGCGTCCTCCCCGACACCCGCCCGGTGGGCCTGTCCAACCTGACCGGCCGGGGCGGGTTCCTGCCGAACGGCTGGGACGGCGTGGTCTCCGGCGTCCTCACGGTGGTGTTCGCCTTCGGCGGCCTGGAGGTCGTGACGATCGCGGCGGCCGAGACCGACGACCCGGCACGGGCCGTGGGGCGTGCGGTGCGCAGCGCCGTGGTGCGCATCCTGTTCTTCTACGTCGGCTCGATGCTGGTGATCGTGACCGTGCTGCCGTGGACCGCGCAGCGGGCCGGGCTCAGCCCGTACGTGAAGGTCCTGGACTCCGTCGGGGTTCCGTCGGCCGGGCAGATCATGAACATCGTGGTGTTCGTGGCGCTGCTCTCGGCTCTGAACGCCAATCTGTACGGCTCGTCCCGGATGGTCTTCTCGCTGGCCGAGCGCGGCGAGGCGCCGCGCGGGCTGCTGAAGACGTCGGGCGGGCGGGTCGGCGGTGGCGGGGTGCCCCGCCGGGCGGTGCTCGCCTCGGTGGCCTTCGGCTTCGTCTCCGTACTGCTCAACCTGAAGTGGCCCGACACCGTCTTCCTGTACCTGCTCAACTCGGTGGGCGCGGTCCTGCTGTTCGTCTGGGGCCTGATCGCGGCCTCGCAGCTGAGGCTGCGGCGGCGGCTGGAACGGGAGGCACCGGGGGCCCTGACCCTGCGGATGTGGTGCTTCCCGCATCTGACCTGGGTCACCCTGGCCGGTCTGCTGGCCGTCCTGCTGCTGATGCTCACCGACGACGCGGCCCGTCCGCAGGTGCTGTGGTCGGCGGGCGCCACCGGCCTGGTGCTGCTCGTCGCGGCGGTCCGGGAGCGGCGCGTCCGGCCGTAGGCGGGTGCGCACCTTGTGTGAACCTGGTGACCGTATAGCGGACGGCCGTTCCTCTTGGGCGGGGCTCGTGGCAAGACTGTGGCCCGACCCCTGTCCCGACCAGTGAACAGAGTTTGTCCATGTCCCGGTCCTCAGCGCCGCCCCCCACGGACGCCCCCGCCGCCGACTCCGCGCTCACCCACGGACTCAAGCAGCGCCATCTGTCGATGATCGCCCTGGGCGGGGTGATCGGCGCCGGGCTGTTCGTCGGCTCGGGCGCGGGGATCGCCGCGGCCGGTCCCTCGATCGTCCTGGCGTACGGCGTCTCCGGGCTGCTGGTCATGTTCGTGATGCGGATGCTCGGCGAGATGTCGGCGGCCAACCCCGCGTCCGGCTCCTTCTCCGTGCACGCGGAACGGGCGATCGGCCCGTGGGCGGGCTTCACCGCCGGGTGGTCGTTCTGGGTGCTGCTCTGCGTGGCCGTGGGGCTGGAGGGCATCGGTGCCGCCCAGATCGTCTCGGGCTGGCTGCCCGGTACGCCGGAGTGGGCCTGGGTCGCCCTGTTCATGGTGATCTTCCTGGGCACGAACCTCGCCGCCGTCAAGAACTTCGGTGAGTTCGAGTTCTGGTTCGCCGCGCTCAAGGTCATCGCGATCACCCTGTTCCTGGTGCTGGGCCTCCTGGCGATCCTGGGCGTGCTGCCCGGCACGGACGCCCCCGGCACCTCCAACCTCACCGGGGACGGCGGCTTCCTGCCGAACGGCTCCGAAGGCCTCATCATCGGCCTGCTGGCCTCCGTCTTCGCGTACGGCGGCCTGGAGACGGTCACCATCGCGGCGGCCGAGTCCGAGAACCCGGTGCGGGGCGTCGCCAAGGCGGTGCGTACGGCGATGTGGCGCATCGCCGTCTTCTACATCGGGTCGATGGCCGTCATCGTGACCCTCGTGCCGTGGGACGACCCCCAGGTCGCCGAGGTCGGTCCCTTCTACGCGATGCTCGACCACCTGGGCATCGGCGGTGCCGCGGAGATCATGAACGTGGTCATCCTGGTCGCGCTGCTCTCCGCGATGAACGCCAACATCTACGGCTCCTCGCGCATGGCCTGTTCCCTCGTCGCGCGCGGCCAGGGCCCGAAGGTGCTCGGCAGGATCTCCTCGGGCGTCCCGCGCAACGCCGTGCTCGCCTCCTCGGTCTTCGGCTTCCTGTGCGTGCTGCTCAGCTACTGGCGTCCCGACGACGTCTTCCCGTGGCTGCTCAACATGATCGGCGCGGTGATCCTGGTCGTCTGGATCTTCATCGCCGTCTCCCAGCTGGTCCTGCGCAGCCGCACGGAGCGCGAGACACCGGAGCGGCTCGTCGTCCGGATGTGGCTCTTCCCGGGCCTGACGATCGCGGCCCTGGTCGCCATGGCCGGGATCTTCGCCCTGATGCTGCGCCAGCCCGGCACCCGCGACCAGCTGCTGGCGACCGGCGCGCTCACCGCGGTGCTGATCGTGACCGGCGTGGTGCGGCAGAAGCGGGCCGAACGCCGCACCCGGGACGAGGAGCGGCCGCAGTCCTAGGGCGCGGCGGAGGCCGAGGCTCCGGCGCGGCGGCGCCTCAGCCGGGCGGGGCTCCGAGGAGCACGTCGCCCGCCTCCGTACGGAAGTAGAGCACCGAGCGGCCCGACCGGCGGCGGCCGGCCAGCCCGGCGTCCAGCAGGACCTTGAGGTGCCGGCCCACCGATCCGAGTCCCTGGCCGGTCAGCCCCACCAGCTCCGTGGTGCTCCTGGGGCGGTCGAGCAGCACGAGGACGACGGCCCGTGAGCTTCCGAGCAGCCGGCCGAGGCCGTCCGGGACCACGGGCCGGTCCGCGTCCGACAGGGTTCCGGAGCAGGCGTAGACGACCGCGTAGCGTCGCGCCTCCGCGTCCCAGGAGACCCAGCCCTGGCGTGGTGTGACGGGAACGAACACCAGTTGCACCCGGGCGAGTTCACGTGGCGGGTAGGCCCGCGGGTTGACCTGGAGCCGGCTGTCGCCCAGCCAGCGCATCCCGGGGCTCAGCGTGTCCAGCGCGGCGGCCCAGCCGCCCCGGCCGAGCTGTCCGGCACGGGCCACGAGGTCCGCGTCGATGATCCGCCGGCGGCGTGGCCAGTCCGGCAGCACGATGCTCTCCCACACCCACTCCAGCAGACCCGCGGCCCTCCGCGGGAGGTCGGAGCGCCGGAGCGCCGCGGGGAGCGGTCCTCCGCCGGACACCTCCAGATCGGCGCGGGCGCGCTCGGGGGGCGTCTCGCGCACCTGCGCCAGCTCCTGGGCGAACGTGGTCCCGCCGGTGGGTGTGGGGGTGAGGAAGTCCGCGTTCCAGTGGCCGCCGAGACCGGTCCGTACGAGCCGGGCGGTGACCGGGTCACCGGCGAGGCGCTGCCGGTAGGCGGGCCGGTGGGCTTCGAACCAGGCGCGTTCGGCCGGGTTGGCGGCCGTTCCGCACTCCAGTGCCTGGAGCGTCGCCGTGGCCTCGGACAGCTCCGAGACGACGAACCGCCCCGCGGCCAGGGTGTCCGCGCCGACCTGCCACCAGCCCATGGTTTCGCCTCCGTGCGAAACAGTAACGGTCCTGCGGAACGCTCACGGAGACTCCCCGCCATGCTCACCTACCGGGACGTTCTCCGTATGCCGCAGTTCGGCCCCCTCTTCGCGACGAGTGCCCTGCAGAACGCCGCCTCGACGACGAGCGGACTGGCCCTGGGTGTCCTGGTGTTCACCACGACCGGGTCTCCCCTGCTGTCGGCCCTCTCCATGTTCGGTTCCTCGCTGGCCCAGGTGATCGGCGCGACCCTCCTGATGTCCGCCGCCGACCGGCTCCCGCCACGCGGAGCGCTCTGCGGCTCGGCACTCGCCTTCGGCATCGGGACCGCCGTGCTGGCCGTCCCCGGGGTGCCGCTGCCACTGGTGTTCGCCGTCGTCCTGGTCGAGGGCGTCGTCGCGTCGGTGACCGGCGGGGTGCGGTACGGGCTGCTCAACGAGGTGCTCCCCGGGCCCGCCTTCCTGCTGGGGCGTGCGGTGCTCAACATGTGCGCGGGCTCCACTCAGGTCCTCGGTTACGCGGTGGGCGGCGTCCTGGTCGCCGTGGTGTCGCCGCGCGGCACGCTCTTGGTGGCGGCGGCCCTGTACCTGGCCGGCGCCGCGGCCGCGTGGTCCGGTATCGCGCGCCGGCCTCCCCGGGCGGCCGGGCGGCCGTCGGTGGGCGAGACCTGGCGGACCAACGCCGTGCTGTGGTCCTCGGGCCCCCGGCGGCGCGTCTACCTCTCGCTCTGGGTGCCCAACGGGCTGGTCGTCGGCTGCGAGTCGCTCTTCGTCCCCTACCGGCCGGACCGCGCGGGGCTCCTCCTGGCCTGCGCGGCCGTCGGGATGCTGGCCGGGGACACCGTGACGGGACGGTTCCTGCCGGCGCGGTGGCGGGGGCGGCTGGGCACGCCGCTGCTCCTGCTGCTGGCCGCGCCCTACGTGCTGTTCGCGCTGCGGCCTGCCCTGCCCCTGGCCCTGGTCCTGACGGCACTGGCCTCCACCGGCTTCTCGGCGAGCCTGCTGTTCCAGGAGCGCCTGATGGCACTGACCCCGGGCACGATGACGGGCCAGGCGCTCGGCCTGCACTCCTCCGGGATGCTCACCGCGCAGGGTGGGGCGGCGGCGCTCGCGGGAGCCGTCGCCCAGCGGAGTTCGGCCCCGGCGGCCATCGCGGTGATGGCCGCCGCCTCGCTCGTGGTCACGCTCGCCCTGGCACCGGGGCTCCGGCGCGACCGGCGCGGCGCGCTCCCCGGCGCGGCGGCGCCTCAGCGCGGTTGAGTGCGGAGCGGCAGGGCGAGCAGCGGGAGTTCGCGGCCCGGGATCGAGCCGGACGGCGTGGTGCCGGTCCGGACCGCGCCCATCGCGAGGTAGAACGGCTCGGCGTGCGGGTCGGCGTCGATCGTGAGGGACTCGAAACCGAGCCGCCGGGCCTGCGCCACGGTGTGCGAGAACAGCAGCCGGCCCACGCCCCGGCCGATGGCCTCCGGCTCCACGAACATCATGCCGAGCGCCCCCTCGGGCGGTTCCCCGGACAGGGCGGTGAAGCCCAGGACGCGGCCGTCCTCCTCCGCGACCGCCGTCCGCCCGCCCGCCGTGTCACCGGGGTGACGGTCAGTTCGTCACGGCAGGCGGCCAGGAATGCCTCGTCGTAACCCCAGTGGGCCTTGGACCGCAGGGCCAGTCCGGTCAGGGCCTCGGCCTCCTCCGGCCGGCCCTCGCGTACACGCACCACCATCGTCCCCTCCCGCCGTACCGGTGTCCTGCTCACCTTAGGCGCGACGGCACGACGTCCCGGATCGCCGGACCGATCACGTCCCGGGCTTCCTCCTGCTAGCCTGCAATTGCGAAAGACTTGCAATAACAACCTTGCAGCAGTTGGAGGGTTCGATCCCATGGCCACGTACACGCTTCCGGAACTCCCGTACGACTACGCGGCGCTCGAACCGGTCATCGACCCGCAGATCATCGAGCTCCACCACGACAAGCACCACGCCGCGTACGTCAAGGGTGCGAACGACACCCTGGAGCAGCTGGAGGAGGCCCGCGACAAGGGGGCCTGGGGTGCGGTCAACGGCCTTCAGAAGAACCTCGCCTTCCACCTCTCCGGCCACATCCTGCACTCGATCTACTGGAACAACATGACCGGTGACGGCGGCGGGGAGCCCCTCGCGGCCGACGGTGTGGGTGACCTGGCGGACGCGATCACCGAGTCCTTCGGTTCGTACGCGGGCTTCAGGGCCCAGCTGACGAAGGCGGCCGCGACCACCCAGGGCTCCGGCTGGGGCGTCCTCGCCTACGAGCCCGTCAGCGGGAAGCTGATCGTCGAGCAGGTCTACGACCACCAGGGCAACGTCGGGCAGGGCTCGGTCCCGGTCCTGGTGTTCGACGCCTGGGAGCACGCCTTCTACCTCCAGTACAGGAACCAGAAGGTCGACTTCGTCGAGGCGATGTGGCGCGTCGTCAACTGGCAGGACGTGGCGAAGCGTTACGCCGCGGCGAAGGAGCGCGCCGACGTGCTGCTGCTCGCTCCCTGACCCGGGGCACCCGAGCGTCCTGCCTCGTGATCGTCTTCTCAGCCTTCACCGGGCAGGCGGATGGAAGGAGAGCCCCCGTGAGGACGTGACTCGCGGGGGTTCTCCCGTGCCGGGCGCTCCCGGACCCGGAAGACGGAGCCGATGAACTCCGCCAGCAGCCGTTCCTTGAGCGGCCCCGGCAACGCGTCCAGCAGGGCCAGGACGGGGGCGGTCCTGGCCGGCAGCCCGCCTCCCTCGCCGAGCCCGGCGAAGGCGAGGACGGCCGCGACCCCGTCGGGGCCGAGCGTCCGCGGGTCGAGGCCGGCGGCGAGTTCGGCGAGGGCGGGGTCCACGCTCACCGGCTCCAGCGCGCGGGCCCTCGCCAGGGCTTCTCCGAGGTCGTCGAGCAGGGCGTCGACCTGCCCGGTCGTCGCGGGGGTCAGTGTGAGGTGGAGGTTGGGCGGGAGGCCGTCGAAGGAGAGCTGCGGCTGGAGGTACCAGCCGAGTTCGCGCATCTCGTCGGCGAGATGGAGGACCAGCCCGAGGTCCGGGGTGCCGCCGTCGCTGCCCGCGACGGTGAACGCGACGAGCCCGGCGGCCGGGTCGCCCAGCACCCGTACCCCGTCGGTGGACCGCAGCCCCGCCAGCAGCCGGTCCGACGCCTCGGCGACCCGGCCGGCGAGCGCGGTGTAGCCCTCCTCGCCGATGTACCGGAGGACGGCCCAGGCCTGGGCCAGCAGCCCGCCGGACCTGGTGCCCTGGACCGTCGGGTTGACGACGGGGTAGCCGGGCCAGCCGGAGTGCGCGAAGTACTGGTGGCGGCGCAGCTCCGCGTCCCGGTAGAGGACGACGGAGGCCCCCTTGTCGGCGTACGCGTACTTGTGCAGGTCGACCGAGAGGGAGGTGACGCCCGGCACGGAGAGGTCGAAGGGCTCCACCTCGCGCCCGGCGCGCCGCAGGTAGGGCAGGATCCAGCCGCCGATGCAGGCGTCCACGTGGCAGAGCACCCCGCGCGCGGCGGCCGCGGCGGCGATCTCGGCGACGGGGTCGAGGACCCCGTGGGCGTACGAGGGCGCCGAGGCGACGACGAGGGCGGTACGGGCGGTCAGCGCGGCGGCCATGGCGTCCGCGTCGGCGCGGTAGGTGGCGGGGTCGACGGGCACGACGACGGGTTCCAGGCCCAGGTAGGCCGCGGCCTTGTGGAAGGCGGCGTGGGCGGTGGACGGCAGCACCAGCTCCGGCTCGGTGATCCCGCGTACGGTCCGGGCGTGGTCGCGGGCGGTCTTGACGGCGAGCAGGATGCTCTCCGTGCCGCCGCTGGTGAAGGTCCCCTGGGAACCGGGGGCCCCGAGCAGTGCGACGGCCGCGCCGACCACGTCGTTCTCCAGCCGGGCCACGCTGGGGAAGACCGTGGGGTCGAGGCCGTTGACCGTCGCGAACGCGGTGTACGCCTCGGCGGCCAGGGCGTCGAGGCCGTCGAGGCCCGCGTCGTAGACGTAGGCGAAGGTGCGGCCCCCACGGGTGGGCGCGTCCGCCCGGCGCAGGGCACGCAGTTCGGCGAGCACCTCGGACGCGGCGCGGCCGTCGGGCAGGGCGGGGTCAGTCGGCACGGGCGGGCCCTTCCTGGAGGGGGCGTGACGGGGGCGGGGTCGCGCGGTAGCGGTGCAGCGGCAGGAGGCTCGCGGCCGCGAGGACGGCGGGCAGCACGCTCATCCCGGCGGTGATCCCCGTCAGCGCCGCCTCCGGCTGGTCCACCTGGTGCGCGGCGTCGGACGAGCGGAAGCCGGTCACGGTGAGCACGAGGGCGAACACCCCCGCGCCCAGGGCGAAGGCGAGGGTCTCGGCCGCCGTCCACAGCCCGGTGAAGGTGGCGGCCCGGCGCCGGCCGGTGGTGGCGGCGTCGGCGGCGAGGGTGTCCGCGAGCATCGTCAGGGGCAGCAACTGCATCCCGGCGTAGGCGATTCCGACGAGGGCGACGGCCGCGTACCCGACGGCGGGGCCACCGGCCCCGGTGAAGGCGAGGAGCACCGCACCGGCCGTGCAGAGCAGCGACGCGCACCACTGGGCGTACGCCGCACCCCTGCGGCGGGCCAGCCGGTTCCACAGCGGCATGAAGAGGACCAGCGGGCCGATCAGGCAGGCGAACAGCGGTGTGACGGCGCCCGCCGAGCCGAGGGTGTACGTCGCGAAGTACTGGACCCCGGCGAGCATCACGCCGATGGCCAGGGCCTGGAGCGTCCACATCCCGGCCAGGTACAGGAACGGCGGGCTGGAGCGGGCCACGGCGAGCTGGGCGCGGAGCGAGGGTTCCGCGCGGCTGCGGGCGGCCGCGGGGGCACGGCGGGTGGCCGCCCACGCGCCGAACATGCCGCAGGCCAGCAGCACGGCGACGACGAGGCCCATCAGCCGGTAGCTCTCCGGGGTTTCACCGCCGGCGTGGGCGACGGCGGGGGCCAGCGCCCCGGACAGCAGGATGGCGACGCCGAGGAAGCCCACCCGCCAGCCGAGGACGCGACGGCGTTCGTCGGGGTCCTCGGTCATCTCGGCGGGCATGGTCACGTACGGCACCTGGAAGACGGCGTACGCGGTGGCGGCGAGCAGGAACAGGGCGGCGACGTAGCCGGCGGCGGGTGCGCCCCGCAGCGGCGGCGCGGCGAAGATCAGGGCGAAGAGCGGCGGCAGGGTGCAGGCACCGGCCAGCAGGAACGGGCGGCGCGGCCCGCCGCGCAGCCGGCTGCGGTCGGAGAACGCGCCGACCAGCGGGTTGATCAGGACGTCCCACGCCTTGGGCAGGAACACGGCGGCGCCCGCGACGGCGGCGGGCACGGCGAGGACGTCGGTGAGGTAGTAGAGCAGGATCAGCCCCGGCACCGTCGCGAAGGTCCCGGTGCACAGCGAGCCGAGCCCGTAACCGATCCGCACGGTGCGCGGCAGGGGCGGGGCCACCGGGCGGCCCGGACCGGCATCTGGCATGCGCAGATCATGAACGACGGTTCAGGTGGTCGGCAATACCCGCGCACCGGCGACCCCGTGACCGGCGTGCCACGGCCGGTGTCCGGGTCTCCCGCAGGCGCCGGCGGGGATCCGACGAGACGACGAACAGCGGGCAGCGGGCAGCGGGCGGAACACGGAACGGGCCGGCGCCTGGAGCGGACCGTCCCGGAGCTGCCGGAACGACGCGAACCGGGCGCCGGGTCCGCCCCTCCGACGCCGCGCGGGCGGTGTCCGGCGGGCGGGGCGACGGCCGGCGGGCGGGGCGACGGCCGGCGGGCGCCCATGGGCCCGGGCCACCGCACGGGCGTCGCCCCGCCCGCCGCCCCCGATCCGTCTCCGCCGCACCGGCCCCGTGGACCGGTCCGAAACCGCCGCCGGTACGGGCCCCGGTTTCCGGAGCCCGCACCGGCCGGGCCGGGTCAGTCGAAGACCGGGCCCTGCGTGCGGGTCCGCTTGATCTCGTAGAAGCCGGGGATCGAGGCCACCAGCAGCGTGCCGTCCCAGAGCTTCGCGGCCTCCTCGCCCTTGGGCGCGGGGGTCACGACCGGGCCGAAGAAGGCGATCTGCTCACCGTCGGCGCCGGGCACGGCGATGACCGGGGTGCCGACGTCCTGGCCGACCTTGTCGATGCCCTCCTGGTGGGAGGCGCGCAGCTCCTTGTCGTAGGCGTCGGAGTCGGCGTACTCCAGCAGGCCGGCCGGCAGGCCGACGTCGGCCAGGGCGCCCGCGATGGCCTCACGGGTGGGGCCCTCGCCGTTGTTGTGGATGCGGGTGCCGAGGGCCGTGTACAGCGGGCCGACGATCTCGTCGCCGTGCTTCTGCTGGGCGGCGACGACGACGCGTACCGGGGCCCAGGCCTGGGTGCGCATCATGTCCTGGTACTCCTCGGGCAGCTCGTCGAGCCTGGGCTCGTTCAGGACGGCCAGGCTCATCACGTGCCAGCGCACCTCCACGTCACGGACCTTCTCCACCTCCAGCATCCAGCGGGAGGTCATCCAGGCCCAGGGACAGAGCGGGTCGAACCAGAAATCGGCCGGGACCTTGCCGCGGGCCGTGCTGTTCTCGGGCATGTCTCTCCTCATGAGGTCGGTCTGCCACCTGAGTGTCGGAACACCACCGGGCCCTCCTGCCATTCCCGTGCACCGGCCCGTACGGCCGCATGGGAGGATCGAAGGTCTTCGAATGAGACACATGAGACAGATGAGACACGAAGGAGTGTTCCGTGCCCGGTGAAAACCTGTCCCGCGACGAGGCCCGTGAGAGGGCCGAGCTGCTGACCGTCGACGGTTACGAGGTCGCCCTCGACCTCCGCTCCGCCGTCGGCGAGCCAGACGGGGGCGACGAGGCCGGTCCACGCACCTTCCGCTCGCAGACCACGATCCGCTTCCGCTCGGCGCGCGCCGGGGCCTCGACCTTCGCCGATCTGCTGGCCCCTGCCGTGGACGCGGTCACCCTCAACGGCGAGGAGCTGGACCCCGCGGCCGTCTTCGACGGCACCCGGATCGCCCTGGAGGACCTCGCGGACGGCGAGAACGTCCTGGTGGTCGACGCGCGGTGCGCCTACAGCCGGACCGGCGAGGGCATGCACCGCTTCGTCGACCCGGAGGACGGCGAGGTCTACCTCTACACGCAGTACGAGCCGGCCGACGCGCGGCGCGTCTTCGCCAACTTCGAGCAGCCCGACCTCAAGGCCCCCTACCGCTTCGAGGTGACGGCTCCCGAGGGCTGGCGGGTCTGGAGCAACGGCGCCGAGGAGTCCCAGGAGGGCGAGGTCCACCGGTTCGCCGAGACCCTGCCGATCTCGACGTACATCACGGTGGTCGTCGCCGGCCCGTACCACTACGTCAGCGACCTCTACACCCGCACGGACGACGACGGTACGAAGCTGGAGATCCCGCTCGGCGCGATGTGCCGCAAGGGGCTCGCCCGGCACTTCGACGCGGACGACGTCTTCCTGATCACCAAGCAGGGCCTGGACTTCTTCCACGACCACTTCGACTACCCGTACCCCTTCGGGAAGTACGACCAGGCGTTCGTGCCCGAGTACAACCTCGGTGCCATGGAGAACCCGGGCCTCGTCACCTTCCGCGAGGAGTACATCTACCGCGGCAAGGTCACCTCGGCCTCCTACGAGCGCCGCGCCAACGTCATCCTGCACGAGATGGCGCACATGTGGTTCGGCGACCTGGTCACCATGCGGTGGTGGGACGACCTGTGGCTGAAGGAGTCCTTCGCCGACTTCATGGGGACCTTCTCGATGGTGGAGGCGACCCGCTTCACCAACGGCTGGATCACCTTCGCCAACAACCGCAAGGCGTGGGCCTACCGCGCCGACCAGCTGCCGTCCACGCACCCGGTCACGGCCGACATCCGTGACCTGGAGGACGCCAAGCTGAACTTCGACGGCATCACGTACGCCAAGGGCGCCTCGGTGCTCAAGCAGCTCGTGGCGTACGTGGGCCGGGACGCGTTCCTGGAGGGCGCGCGCCGCTACTTCAAGCGGCACGCGTACGGCAACACGCGGCTGGGCGACCTGCTCTCCGTGCTGGCCGAGACCTCCGGGCGCGACATGACGGCGTGGTCGCGCGCCTGGCTCCAGACGGCGGGGGTCAACGTCCTGACGCCGGTCGTGACGTACGACGCCGAGGGCCGGATCGCCGAGCTGGCCGTGACCCAGGAGGCCGCCGCCTCGCACCCGGAGCTGCGCCCGCACCGGGTCGCGGTGGGCCTGTACCGGCTCTCCCCCGAGGGCGCGCTGGTGCGGTACGCCCGCGCCGAGACCGATGTCGCCGGAGAGCGCGCCGTGGTCGCGGAGCTGGCCGGGGCCGAGAAGCCCGACCTGGTCCTGGTCAACGACGACGACCTCACCTTCTGCAAGGTCCGCTTCGACGAGGTGTCCCTGGCCACCCTGCGCGAGCACCTCGGTGACATCACCGACCCGCTGGCCCGCGCGCTGTGCTGGTCCGCGCTGTGGAACCTGACCCGCGACGCGCTGCTGCCGGCCCGGGACTTCGTGTCCCTGGTACTGTCGTCCGCCGGCCGCGAGTCGGACATCGGCGTCCTGCAGATGCTGCACGCCTGGGCCCGGTCGGCTCTGGAGCACTACGCCGCCCCGGCCTGGCGCGAGGAGGGCGGACGGGCGCTGGCCGAGGGCGCCCTGGCGGAGCTGCGGCGCGCCGAGCCGGGCAGCCAGCACCAGCTCACCTGGGCCCGGTTCTTCGCCGGCGTCGCGACGTCGGAGGCGGACTTCCAGCTGCTGGGCGGCCTGCTCGACGGGTCGGCCGTGATCGACGGCCTGGACGTCGACCAGGAGCTGCGGTGGGCGTTCCTGTCCTCGCTGACCTCGCACGGCAGGGCCGGGGAGGACGCGGTGGACGCCGAACTCGCCCGGGACGACACGGCGTCCGGCAAGCGGCACCACGTGCGGTGCCTGGCCTCACGCCCGTCCGCCGCGGTCAAGGCGCAGGCGTGGGCGGCGGTGGTGGAGTCCGACAAGCTGTCCAACGCCCTCGTCGGGGCGACGATCGCCGGCTTCGAGCAGCCCTCGCAGCGTGAGCTGCTGGCGCCGTACACGGCCGCGTACTTCGAGGCGATCGAGCGGGTGTGGGCCGAGCGTTCCATCCAGATCGGCATCGACGTGGTCAAGGGCCTGTTCCCCGGATTGCAGGACGACCCCGCGACCCTCACCGCGACGGACGCGTGGCTGACCTCGCACCCGGACGCGGCACCGGCGCTGCGGCGGCTGGTCCTGGAGGCGCGGGACGATCTGGCACGGGCGCTGCGCGGACAGGAGTGCGACGCGGCGGCGTGAGACTCCGGTGCGCGCCCCGTACGCACGTACGGGGCGCGCACCGCACAATCCCCGCCGCGACCTCCCTTTTCGACATGCGAACTACTGTGCTTTAGAACGGCGTTGTCCTGGAATGTCGACGGGCGTGTAACACGGGTTAGCGCACGGCGGGGCTGCGGGAACCTCCCCCGCATGACCCAGAACACCCCGCTGTCCCCGCGCCCCGTCCACGAAGCGGTCCGCCGCGTGCAGTCCGCCGCCCAGCTGCGCGCCCTCGGCGTGAGCGCGGCGCAGACGGCCGCCCAGTGCCTGCCCGGCGGCCCGTGGCAGCAGCTGCTGCCCAGCGTGTACCTCCTGCACCCGGGGTCGCCCACGGACGACGACCGGGTGCGGGGCGCCCTGTTGTACGCCGGAAAGCCCCCGGCCGGAGCCCGCAGGACGGCGCCGGGGCGCGTCGGACCGGGCTACGGGGAGGCCATGGTCACGGGCCTGGCGGCGCTGGCGCTGTACGGCTTCACGTCCGCGCCCCCGGTGATCGCGCTGCACCGGATCGATGTGCTGGTGCCCCGGACCAGGCGGCTGCGCTCCACCCGGTTCGTGCAGGTGACCCGGGCCGCAGTCCTGCCGCCGCCGCAGCGCAGGCTCGGGGTGCCGCTGGCCCCGGTGGAACGGGCCCTGGCCGACGCGGTGGCCTCGCTCACCGACGCGGCGACGGTACGCCGGATCCTCACGGAGGCGGCGCGCGGCGGGTACTGCGATCCGGCGGCCGTCGTACGGGAGCTGGACGGCGCCGGGATGCTGGGCCGCGCCCATGTCGTGGACGCCGTCGAGGCGTTGCTCGCCGAGGGCCGCGCGGTGGCGGAGGGCCGGCTGTACGAGATGGTCCGCGCCCACGGCCTGCCCCAGCCGCTGTGGAACGTGGAACTCTCCCTGCCGGGCAGCACGTTCCTGGGAGGGGTGGACGCGTACTGGCCGGAACAGGCGGTGGCGCTCGAACTGGGCACCCGCTCACCCCGCGAGGAGCACGTCACCTTCACCGCGGAGCGGGAGCACCTGGAGCGGCTCGGGGTGACGGTGGTGCGGGTGACGCCGCAGCGGCTGCGGGACGCGGCGGCGCAGCTCTCGGTGGTGCTGCGCACGGCGATGATGGCGGCCGAGGACCGTGAACCGGCCGCCTACCTGGTGGTCCTGCCCCGTTGAGTGGCGCGATGGCACCGGTGGCGGATCTACGCCATGTCCGTTTCTGGTCACCGTCAAGTCTCCACAAACCCCTGTCATTTACGAAAGGCTGAGCGGTCATCGGGTACCGAATTCCGGACTCTCTCTTTCTTTCACACCACAGGGATGCTGATGACCAAGGAATCCCCCGGCTCCATACCCGGGGCGAGACGCGCGGCCCGCATCGCGGCCGCTGCCGGTCTGGCGGCCGCGCTGGCCGCCTCCGGCGCCGCTCCGGCCTTCGCCGCCGACGACCCGGCCGCCTCCCCGGTCAAGCCCGCCGCCGCGAGCGCGAAGGGCGACAAGCTGGGCGAGGCCGACGCCGCGTTGCTGGCGAAGGCCGAGGCCAAGGGCGAGAAGAACGTCACGATGATGGTCGCCACCACCCCCGGGGCGACCGAGCAGGTCGCCCGGCAGCTGGACGCCGTCGAGGGCTCCGTGCTGGGGCAGACGTACGACAGGCTCGGCTACGTCCGGGCGACCGTGCCGACGGCCACCGCCGAGGCCACCATCAAGGCGGCGCAGAAGCTCTCCTCCGTCCAGGGCATCGATCTCAAGCAGGAGATCAAGCTGGACGACCCGACGCCCGCGGGCGACCGCGTCGCCGGCGCGAAGCAGCCCAAGGCCACGGGCAGTTACCCGGCGCCGGACAAGAACACCCCCGCGAAGAACCCGTACAACCCGTCCTTCGAGACGGGCGCGGTCGACTTCGTGAAGCAGCACCCGAAGGCCGACGGCCGCGGGATCACCATCGGCGTCCTGGACTCCGGTGTCGACCTCGGGCACCCCGCCCTGCAGAAGACCACCACCGGCGAGCGCAAGATCGTCGACTGGGTGACGGCCACCGACCCCGTCAACGACGGCGACGGCACCTGGCTCAGGATGGACCAGACCGTCACGGGCCCGACGTTCACGAGCGGCGGCAGGACCTACTCGGCCCCGGCGGGTACCTACCGGTTCAGCCTGTTCAGGGAGTCCGTCACCCGTGGCGGCGACATGGCCGGCGACCTCAACCGGGACGGCGACACGACCGACGTCTGGGGCGTGCTCTACGACCCGGTCACCGGCACCGTGCGCGTCGACCTGAACGACGACCTGGACTTCGGCAACGACGCCGTGCTCAAGCCGTACAAGGAGAAGCAGCAGGTCGCCTACTTCGGCACGGACAACCCGGCGACGGAGATCGTCGAGCGCATCCCGTTCGTCGTCGAGACCCGCAAGAACGTCGTCTACAACGCGGCCGGCGCCAAGTCCGACTACGTGAACATCGGCGTCATCGAGAGCGAGCACGGCACCCACGTCGCGGGCATCACCGCGGCCAACGGCCTGTTCGGCGGCAAGATGAACGGTGCGGCGCCCGGCGCCAAGATCGTCTCCTCGCGTGCCTGCACCTGGTCCGGCGGCTGCACCAACATCGCGCTGACCGAGGGCATGATCGACCTCGTCGTCAACCGCGGCGTCGACGTCGTCAACATGTCGATCGGCGGCCTGCCGCCGCTCAACGACGGCAACAACGCGCGCGCCGAGCTCTACAAGCGGCTCATCGACATCTACGGCGTCCAGCTGGTCATCTCGGCCGGCAACGACGGCCCGGGTGTCAACACCATCGGTGACCCCGGCCTCGCCGACCACGTCATCTCGGTCGGCGCGTCGATCTCCAAGGAGACCTGGGCCGCCAACTACGGCTCCAACGTCACCAAGAAGTACGACATGCTGCCCTTCTCCTCGCGCGGTCCGCGTGAGGACGGCGGCTTCACGCCGACCCTGACGGCACCGGGTGCGTCGATCAACACGACGCAGACCTGGTACCCGGGCGGTCCGGTCAAGGAGGCGGGTTACTCCCTCCCCGCCGGCTACTCCATGCTTCAGGGCACCTCGATGTCCTCGCCGCAGGCCGCCGGCGCGACGGCGCTGCTGCTCTCCGCCGCGAAGCAGAAGGGCATCGAGCTGCCGCCGGCCGACCTGCGGACCGCGCTGACCAGCACCGCCACCCACATCGACGGTGTGCCCGCGCACGCCCAGGGTTCCGGCCTGATCAACATCATCGGCGCCTGGAAGCAGATCGAGAAGCAGGGCGCCCCGGCGCACGAGTACGCGGTCAAGGCCCCGGTGGACACGGCGATCGACTTCGCGCTGAAGACCCCGGGCTTCGGCACCGGCCTGTACGACCGTGAGGGCGGCCTGAAGGCCGGCCAGAAGAAGTCGTACGACATCACGGTCACCCGCACCACGGGCCCGGACAAGGCCGTGAAGCACAAGCTGTCCTGGAAGAACAACGACGGCACCTTCTCGCTGACCGGTTCGAGCAGCGTCTCGCTGCCGCTCGGCAAGCCGGTGACCGTCAAGGTGCAGGCCAAGCCGCGCACCGCCGGTGTGCACAGCGCCATCCTCCAGGTGGACGACGCGAAGACCAGCGGCGTGGACCAGCAGATCCTCTCCACGGTGGTCGTCGCCAAGGACCTGGTGAAGCCGGGCTACGCGTTCTCGACGACCGGCTCGGTGCAGCGCAACAGCACCACGTCGTACTTCGTGAACGTGCCGGAGGGCGCCGAGACCCTGGAGGTCGCGCTGAGCGCCCTGCGCTCGGGCAGCCAGACGCGGTTCATCTCGATCCACCCGTACGGGGTCGCGGTGGAGGACAGCTCCACGATCTACTGCTACCCGAACTACGAGAACCCGGCGAACACCTGCCGTCCGGACACGCGCTCCTACAAGACGCCGCAGCCCGGCGTCTGGGAGATCGAGGTCGAGTCCCGCCGTACGTCGCCGCTGCTGGACAACCCGTACAAGCTGGATGTCTCGCTCCTCGGCGCCTCCTTCGACCCGGCGGTGCAGACCATCCCCGAGGCGAAGATCGGCACCCCGGCCGCGGTGGACTGGACGGTCACCAACAACGCCGGTGACCTGGCGGGCAAGCTCAAGGGCGGCTCGCTGGGCTCGGCGGACGTCGAGCGTCCGTCGATCTCCACGGGCGGCGAGTACGTCAGGACGGTGACCATCGGCGCGGGCGTCGAGAAGCTGGACGTCACCGTCGGCAACACCTCGGACGCCAACGCCGACATCGACCTCTACGTGTTCAAGGGCGACACCCAGGTCGGCGCGTCCACGACGGCGGGCTCCGAGGAGTCCGTCAGCCTGGTGAAGCCGGCCGCCGGCACGTACACCGTCGTCATCGACGGCTACTCGGTCCCGGCCGGGACCACCCAGTACGACTACCGCGACGTGTACTACTCCCCGACGCTCGGCGAGATCAAGGTCGACGAGTCGAAGGCCGTCGACCTGGCCAACGGCGCGTCCGCCCGGGTCGGCGCCGAGGTCGTGGTCGCCGGCGCGGCTCCCGAGGGCCGCCAGTTCTTCGGCGAGGTGCAGCTGGTGAACTCCCGCGGCACCGCGGCGGGCACCGGCAGCGTCGTGATCGGGAAGGTCACGCCGTAGCCGTCACGGCGGTGTGATCCGTACGACACCTCATGACTGTGGGGCGGGCGCTCTCAAGGGCTCCCGCCCCACAGCTCTGTGCGCGGCCCGTCCGCCTGCCGGACAATGGATTGGACAAGGGAGCCGGGGACATACGCATCATGGACCGGCAATCGTGCCCGTTCGCATCTGTGAGGGAGTCCCCGTGAAGGTCGGAATCGTCGGCGCCACCGGTCAGGTCGGCACAGTCATGCGCAGCATCCTGGCCGAGCGGAAGTTCCCCGTCGCCGAACTGCGGCTTTTCGCCTCCGCACGCTCCGCCGGCTCCACCCTCGCGTACGAGGGCACCGACATCACCGTGGAGGACGCCTCCACCGCGGACTACACCGGCCTGGACATCGTGCTGTTCTCCGCGGGCGGCGCCACGTCGAAGGCGCTGGCGGAGAAGGTCGCCTCCCAGGGCGCCGTGGTGATCGACAACTCCTCCGCATGGCGCAAGGACCCCGAGGTTCCTCTGGTGGTCTCCGAGGTCAACGCGCACGCGATCAGGAACCGCCCCAAGGGCATCATCGCCAACCCGAACTGCACCACGATGGCCGCCATGCCCGTGCTGCGCCCCCTGCACGACGAGGCGGGGCTCGACGCGCTGACCGTGGCCACCTACCAGGCGGTGTCCGGCTCCGGGCTCGCCGGCGTCGCGGAGCTGCACGGCCAGGCGTCCAAGGTCGTCGCCGAGGCGGACAGGCTGACCCACGACGGTGACGCGGTCGACTTCCCCGAGCCGGGCGTCTACGCGCGCCCGATCGCCTTCAACGTGCTGCCGCTCGCCGGATCGATCGTCGACGACGGCTCCTTCGAGACGGACGAGGAGCAGAAGCTCCGCAACGAGTCCCGCAAGATCCTGGAGATCCCGGAGCTCAAGGTGTCCGGCACCTGCGTCCGGGTCCCGGTCTTCTCCGGCCACTCCCTCCAGATCAACGCGCGTTTCGCCCGCCCGATCAGCGTCGAGCGCGCCTACGAGCTGCTGAAGGACGCCGAGGGCGTCGAGCTCTCCGAGATCCCGACCCCGCTCCAGGCGGCCGGCAAGGACGCGTCGTACGTCGGCCGCATCCGCGTCGACGAGACCGTCGAGCACGGCCTGGCGCTGTTCGTCTCCAACGACAACCTGCGCAAGGGCGCCGCGCTCAACGCGGTCCAGATCGCGGAGCTGGTGGCGGCGGAGCTCAAGGGCTGACCGCTCCCGGCACGCGGAGGAGGGGGGGCCCCCGCGCCGGGGGCGCCCGCCCCCAGGGAGGATTAAAAAACACAGCGCGCCCCCGCCACCAACAACATGGGGTTTGCG
>NZ_JBHVQX010000039.1:0-71544 GCF_042886395.1 Streptomyces sp. NPDC058008
CGACGGCCCCGTCCAGCCGGTGGACGGGGCCGTCGTCGTGCGTGCGGGGGGAGCGGCCGGGGCCGCCCGGTCAGTGCGCCGCCGCCCGCTCCGGCAGGCCGCCCGCCGCCGGGGCGGGAACGCCGGCGGCGGTCACCGGGCGCTCCCGCAGCGACAGGAGCAGGCGCAGCACGGCGATCCACATCAGCGAGGAGCCGAGCATGTGGATGCCGACGAGGATCTCCGGCACGTCGCTGAAGTACTGCACGTAGCCGATGGCACCCTGCGCCAGCAGCACGACCAGCAGGTCGCGGGCGCGGGCCCGGGTGTCGGCGGGGGCGTCCACGACGCGCAGGGCGAACCACATCGCGAGGGCCAGGGCGCAGACGACCCACGCGGCGACGGCGTGGACGTGGGCGGCGGAGCTCCAGTCCCACGGCATGCGCGGTACGTCGCTGCTGTCACCGGCGTGCTTGCCGGAACCCGTCACGGTGGTGCCGAGCGCGATCAGGACGACGGTGGTGGCCACGATGGCCCAGGACAGCCGCCGCACCGGCAGGGGGGCGCGCGGGCGCGGTGCGCCGTCGCCCTCGCCCATCCGCACCCAGGTGACGACCGTCACCGTGAGAAGGCAGTTGGCGAGCAGGAAGTGGCCGGCCACCGACCACGGGTTGAGCCCGGCCCAGACCGTGATGCCGCCGATGACGGCGTTCCCCATCACCAGCCAGAACTGCGACCAGGCCAGGCGGGTGAGCCCGCGCCGCCGGGGCTTGAGGGAGCGCGCCGCGATGATCGCCCAGCCGACCGCGGCCGACAGGACGTAGGTGAGCATCCGGTTGCCGAACTCGATGGCGCCGTGCAGGCCCTGTTCAGGGGTGGCGAAGAGGCTGTCGTCGGTGCACTTGGGCCAGGTGTCGCAGCCCAGGCCGGAACCGGTCAGCCGGACCGCGCCACCGGTGATGATGATGAAGACGCTCATCACCACCGCGGCGAGCGCGGCACGCCTGGCCGTCCTCACCGACGGCGTCCAGCGCTTGGCGATGTAGGAGATGGGGGTTTCCACGCGCCCTATCGTAGGGAACGGCTTGTGCACGTTTTCACGAGGGGTGGGCATTCCGGCATTCCCGGCCGAGCCCGGACATCTCCCGGCGGCGGCTCACTCCCAGCGGAAGAACCGTGCCGCGGCGCCCAGCCCCAGCACCGCCCACACGGCCAGGACCGCCGCGTCGCCCCAGGGCATCGCCGAGCCGTGCTGGAGGACCTCCCTGAGCCCGTCGGAGAGCGCCGAGATCGGCAGCAGGTCCAGGACCGGCCGCACCGCGTCCGGGAAGCGGTCCAGCGGCACGATGACGCCGCCGCCGACCAGCAGCAGCAGGAAGACCAGATTGGCGGCGGCCAGCGTCGCCTCCGCCTTCAGCGTCCCCGCCATCAGCAGCCCGAGCCCCGAGAAGGCCACGGTGCCGAGCACCAGGAGCAGCAGGACGGCGAAGGGGCCACCCCGCGGCGACCAGCCCAGGGCGAAGGCGATCACCGTCAGCAGGAGGACCTGGAGCACCTCCGTCACCAGCACCGCGAGGGTCTTCGCCGCCATCAGGCCCCAGCGCGGCAGCGGCGAGGCGCCCAGCCGCTTGAGCACGCCGTAGCGCCGCTCGAAGCCCGTCGCGATGGCCTGGCCCGTGAAGGCCGTGGACATCACCGCGAGCGCCAGCACGCCGGGCGCCAGGAAGTCCACCGGCTCGGCCGCGCCCGTGTCGACGATGTCGACCGCGCTGAACAGCACGAGCAGCAGCGTCGGGATGACCACCGTCAGCAGCAGCTGCTCGCCGTTGCGCAGCAGCATCCGGGTCTCCAGCACGGCCTGCGCGGCGATCATGCGGGGGAGGGGGGCGGCGCCGGGGCGCGGGGTGTACGTACCGGCGCTCATGCGCGCAGCTCCTTGCCGGTCAGTTCCAGGAAGACGTCCTCGAGGGTGTGCCGCTCCACCGCGATCCCGTCGGGCATCACGCCGTGCTGCGCGCACCAGGAGGTGACGGTCGCCAGCAGCTCGGGGTCGATCCGCCCGGTGATGCGGTACGCGCCGGTGGTCAGCTCGGCCGCCTCGCTGCCGTCGGGCAGCGCCTTCAGCAGGGAGGCGAGGTCGAGGCCGGGGCGCCCGGTGAAGCGCAGCGTGTTCTCGGCGCCGCCGCGGCACAGCTGCTCCGGGCTGCCCTGGGCGATGACCCGCCCGGCGTCGATGACGGCGACGTCGTCGGCGAGCTCCTCGGCCTCGTCCATGAAGTGGGTGGTCAGCACGACCGACACCCCGTCGGCGCGCAGCTCCCGCACGAGGTCCCAGGTCGAGCGGCGGGCCTGCGGGTCGAGCCCCGCCGTCGGCTCGTCCAGGAAGACCAGCTCGGGGCGGCCGACGACGGCCATCGCCAGCGCGAGACGCTGCTGCTGGCCGCCGGAGAGCCGGCGGTAGGCGGTCCGGCCGCAGCCGCCGAGTCCGAGGCGTTCGACGAGCGCGCCGACGTCCAGCGGGTGGGCGTGCAGCTTCGCCATGTGGCGCAGCATCTCGTCGGCCCGGGCGCCGGAGTACACGCCGCCGGACTGGAGCATCACGCCGATGCGGGGGCGCAGCGACGCGGCGTCCGCGACCGGGTCCAGGCCGAGGACCCGTACGGTCCCGGCGTCCGGCCGCCGGTAGCCCTCGAAGGTCTCGACCGTGGTGGTCTTGCCGGCGCCGTTGGGGCCCAGGACCGCGGTCACCGCGCCCGCCGCGACCTCCAGGTCGAGGCCGTCCACCGCCGTTCTCGTGCCGTACCGCTTGACGAGGCCCCTGGCCTGTACGACGGGCTCACTGCTCATGGCGGGCAAGTCTAGGCCGGTGGTGCGGGGGTCCGGCGCGCCGGGTTCCCCCGGGTCCCCGAGGCGTTCCCGGAGGCCCGGCGGCCGGCCGGCTCCGACGGCGCCCACCTGCGGTGGCCTGGCGTGATCGTCTGTTTCCGCAGGTCAACTTAGGTGTGCCTAAGTGATGAAGGGCACCGCGCCCGGCCCGGAGGCGGGTTGTCACGCCCGAAGGAATTACGCAACAATGGCGTTGTGAAATACGTTGGCGAGGCTCCCCAGGAGGAACTCGCGACCGGTGAGCGCTCGACGCGCAACAGGGTCGCGCGCTCCATCCTGGACCACGGCCCGTCCACCGCCGCCGACCTGGCGAAGCGGGTCGGCCTGACGCAGGCGGCCGTGCGGCGCCACCTCGACGCCCTCGTCTCGGACGACGTGGTCGAGGCCCGCGAACAGCGGGTGTACGGGGCACGGACCCGTGGCCGTCCGGCCAAGGTCTTCGCCCTCACCGACTGCGGCCGGGACGCCTTCGACCAGTCCTACGACAAGCTCGCCGCCGACGCGCTCCGCTGGATCGCCGACACGGCGGGGGACGAGGCGCTCGTCGCCTTCGCCCGCGCCAGGATGGCCTCCCAGTCCGAGACGTACCGGGCGGTGATCGAGGCCGCGGGCCCCGAGACCCGCACCGAGGCCTTGGCCAAGGCCTTGTCGGCCGACGGGTACGCTGCTACGGCGCGTAGCGCGCCGGGCCCCCAGCAGGGCGAGCAGCTGTGCCAGCACCACTGCCCGGTCGCGCACGTGGCCGAGCAGTTCCCGCAGCTGTGCGAGGCGGAGACGGAATTCTTCTCCAGCCTGCTCGGGACCCATGTACAGCGTCTCGCCACCCTCGCCCACGGCGACGGCGTGTGCACGACGTTCGTCCCGCGCAGCAGCCCCGCAGCAGCACAGGCTCCACAGACCACTCAATCAGCATCTGCAAGTACGGCCGGGAGGAACCCCGCATGACGCTCCCTACGGAGACTGCCCACCCTGAGCTCGATGGCCTGGGCACGTACGAATTCGGCTGGGCCGACTCCGACGCGGCAGGCGCGGCGGCGAAGCGCGGCCTGTCCGAAGCTGTCGTCCGCGACATCTCGGAGAAGAAGAACGAGCCGGAGTGGATGCTCAAGCTCCGGCTCAAGGGCCTGAAGCTGTTCGACAAGAAGCCCATGCCGAACTGGGGCTCGGACCTGTCGGGCATCGACTTCGACAACATCAAGTACTTCGTGCGGTCCACGGAGAAGCAGGCGGAGTCCTGGGAGGACCTGCCCGAGGACATCAAGAACACGTACGACAAGCTCGGCATCCCCGAGGCGGAGAAGCAGCGCCTCGTCGCCGGTGTCGCCGCGCAGTACGAGTCCGAGGTCGTCTACCACCAGATCAACGAGGAGCTGGAGGCGCAGGGTGTCATCTTCATGGACACCGACACCGCGCTGAAGGAGCACCCGGAGCTCTTCAAGGAGTACTTCGGCACCGTCATCCCCGTCGGTGACAACAAGTTCGCCTCGCTGAACTCCGCCGTGTGGTCCGGCGGCTCCTTCATCTACGTGCCGAAGGGCGTGCACGTCGAGATCCCGCTCCAGGCCTACTTCCGTATCAACACGGAGAACATGGGCCAGTTCGAGCGGACGCTGATCATCGTCGACGAGGACGCCTACGTCCACTACGTCGAGGGCTGCACCGCGCCGATCTACTCCTCGGACTCGCTGCACTCCGCGGTCGTCGAGATCATCGTGAAGAAGGGCGGCCGCTGCCGCTACACGACCATCCAGAACTGGTCGAACAACGTCTACAACCTGGTCACCAAGCGCGCCGTGGCGTACGAGGGCGCGACCATGGAGTGGGTCGACGGCAACATCGGCTCCAAGGTCACCATGAAGTACCCGGCCGTCTACCTGATGGGCGAGCACGCCAAGGGCGAGACCCTGTCCATCGCCTTCGCGGGCGAGGGCCAGCACCAGGACGCCGGCGCCAAGATGGTCCACATGGCACCGAACACCTCCTCCAACATCGTCTCCAAGTCGGTGGCGCGAGGCGGCGGCCGCACCTCCTACCGCGGTCTCATCGAGATCGGCGAGGGTGCCCCGGGCGCCAAGTCCAACGTGCTGTGCGACGCGCTGCTGGTGGACACCATCTCGCGCTCCGACACCTACCCGTACGTCGACGTCCGCGAGGACGACGTGTCGATGGGGCACGAGGCGACGGTCTCCAAGGTCTCCGAGGACCAGCTCTTCTACCTGATGAGCCGCGGCATGACCGAGTTCGAGGCCATGGCGATGATCGTGCGCGGCTTCGTCGAGCCGATCGCCAAGGAGCTGCCCATGGAGTACGCCCTGGAGCTCAACCGGCTGATCGAGCTGCAGATGGAGGGCTCGGTCGGCTAGCACGGCACCGCCGTTAGCCGATCGTCCCCGAACGTTCTTGACTGAGAAAGCGAGCACTACGACAGCCATGGCTGAGGCTCAGAACTCCCCCACTCTCGGCTCCGCGCGAGCGGGGGGACCCCCTCCGGCGGGCTCCACCACCGCCGGTTCCATCGCGGTGGCGGCCGAGTCCACCGTCGCCACGCGCATGAGCGCGCCGCCGTCCTTCGACGTCGCGGACTTCCCGGTCCCGCACGGCCGCGAGGAGGAATGGCGGTTCACGCCGCTGGAGCGGCTGCGTGGTCTCCACGACGGCACCGCCGTCGCCACCGGTGACGGCGTCAAGGTCGTGATCGAGGCGCCCTCCGGCGTCACGGTCGAGACCGTCGGCCGCGACGACGAGCGGCTCGGCAGGGCCGGCATGCCGGTGGACCGGGTCGCCGCCCAGGCGTACTCCTCCTTCCGGCAGGCCTCGGTCGTCACGGTCGCCAAGGAGGCCGTGCTCACCGAGCCCGTCCGGATCGCCGTGCACGGCGAGGGCGGTGTGGCCTACGGCCACCAGGTCATCGAGCTGGGAGCCTTCGCCGAGGCCGTCGTCGTCATCGACCACACCGGTGACGCCGTGCTCGCGGCCAACGTCGACTACGTCCTGGGCGACGGCGCCAAGCTGACCGTCGTCTCCGTCCAGGACTGGGACGACACGGCCGTCCACGTCGGCCAGCACAACGCGCTGGTCGGCCGCGACGCCTCGTTCAAGTCCGTCGTCGTGACGTTCGGCGGGGACCTCGTCCGTCTCCACCCCCGGGTCGCCTACGCCGCGCCCGGCGGGGAGGCCGAGCTCTTCGGCCTCTACTTCACCGACAAGGGCCAGCACCAGGAGCACCGCCTCCTGGTCGACCACAACACCCCGCACTGCAAGTCCAACGCGGTGTACAAGGGCGCGCTCCAGGGCGACGACGCCCACGCCGTGTGGATCGGCGACGTGCTCATCCAGGCCGCCGCCGAGGGCACCGACACCTACGAGATGAACCGCAACCTGGTTCTCACCGACGGTGCCCGTGTCGACTCGGTACCGAACCTGGAGATCGAGACCGGCGAGATCGTCGGCGCCGGCCACGCCTCCGCGACCGGCCGCTTCGACGACGAGCAGCTGTTCTACCTGCAGTCCCGCGGTATCCCGGCCGAGGAGGCCCGCCGGCTCGTCGTGCGCGGCTTCTTCGCCGAGCTGGTCCAGCAGATCGGCCTCCCGGACGTCGAGGACAGGCTCCTCGACAAGATCGAGGCCGAGCTGAAGGCGTCGGTCTGAGATGGCCTTCGTCAAAGCCTGTGCGCTGAGCGAGCTGGAGGACGACACCCCCAAGAGGGTGGAGCTCGACGGCACGCCGGTCTCCGTCGTCCGCACCGAGGGGGAGGTGTTCGCGATCAACGACATCTGCTCGCACGCGAACGTCTCGCTCTCGGAGGGCGAGGTGGAGGACTGCGCGATCGAGTGCTGGCTGCACGGATCGAGCTTCGACCTCCGCACCGGCAAGCCGTCCGGTCTTCCCGCGACGCGCCCCGTCCCCGTATACCCCGTAAAGATCGAAGGGGACGATGTGCTCGTCTCCGTCACCCAGGAGTCCTGAGTCACCCATGGCAACGCTTGAAATCCGCGACCTGCACGTCTCCGTCGAGGCCGACAACGCCACGAAGGAGATCCTCAAGGGCGTCGACCTGACCGTGAAGCAGGGCGAGACCCACGCCATCATGGGCCCGAACGGGTCCGGCAAGTCCACCCTCGCGTACTCGCTCGCGGGTCACCCCAAGTACACGATCACGAGTGGCACGGTGACCCTGGACGGCGAGGACGTCCTGGAGATGACCGTGGACGAGCGGGCCCGCGCCGGCCTGTTCCTCGCCATGCAGTACCCGGTCGAGATCCCCGGTGTCTCGGTCTCCAACTTCCTGCGCACCTCCGCCACCGCCGTCCGCGGTGAGGCCCCCAAGCTGCGGACGTGGGTGAAGGAGGTCAAGGAGACGATGGCCGGGCTCCAGATGGACCCCTCCTTCGCCGAGCGCAACGTCAACGAGGGCTTCTCCGGCGGTGAGAAGAAGCGCCACGAGATCCTCCAGCTGGAGCTCCTCAAGCCGAAGATCGCCATCCTCGACGAGACCGACTCCGGCCTGGACGTCGACGCCCTGCGCGTGGTCTCCGAGGGCGTCAACCGGGTCCGCGAGAGCGGTGAGGTCGGCACCCTGCTGATCACGCACTACACGCGGATCCTCCGCTACATCAAGCCCGACTTCGTGCACGTCTTCGCCAACGGCCGCATCGCCGAGTCCGGCGGCGCCGAGCTGGCCGACAAGCTGGAGAACGAGGGCTACGAGGCATATGTGAAGGGTGGCGCTTCCGCGTGACTGACGCCCGACAGGGGCTCTCCGGCCTCCTCGACACCGAGGCGATCCGCAAGGACTTCCCGATCCTGGACCGCACGGTCCACGACGGCAAGAAGATCGTGTACCTGGACAGCGCGGCGACCTCGCAGAAGCCGCGCCAGGTGCTCGACGCCCTCGGTGAGTACTACGAGCGGCACAACGCCAACGTCCACCGCGGTGTGTACACCATCGCGGAGGAGGCCACCGCGCTGTACGAGGGCGCTCGCGACAAGGTCGCGGCCTTCATCAACGCACCCAGCCGCAACGAGGTGATCTTCACCAAGAACGCCTCGGAGTCGCTCAACCTCGTCGCGAACATGCTCGGCTGGGCGGACGAGCCCTACCGGGTCGACAGTGACACCGAGATCGTCACCACCGAGATGGAGCACCACTCCAACATCGTGCCGTGGCAGCTGCTCTCGCAGCGCACCGGCGCGAAGCTGAAGTGGTTCGGCATCACCGACGACGGCCGCCTCGACCTGTCCGACATCGACGAGATCATCACGGAGAAGACGAAGATCGTCTCCTTCACGCTGGTCTCGAACATCATGGGCACGATCAACCCGGTCGAGAAGATCATCCGTCGCGCCCAGCAGGTCGGCGCGCTGGTCTGCATCGACGCCTCGCAGGCCGCCCCGCACATGGTGCTCGACGTGCAGGCGCTGCAGGCCGACTTCGTGGCCTTCACCGGCCACAAGATGGTCGGCCCGACGGGCATCGGTGTGCTCTGGGGGCGGCAGGAGCTCCTGGAGGACCTGCCGCCGTTCCTCGGCGGCGGCGAGATGATCGAGACCGTGTCGATGCACTCGTCGACGTACGCCCCCGCGCCGCACAAGTTCGAGGCGGGGACGCCCCCGATCGCGCAGGCCGTCGGCCTCGGCGCGGCCGTGGACTACCTCTCGGCCATCGGCATGGAGAACATCCACCGCCATGAGCAGGCCATCACCGAGTACGCGGTGCGCCGGCTCCTGGAGGTCCCCGACCTCCGGATCATCGGTCCGGCGACGGCCGAGGACCGCGGGGCGACGATCTCCTTCACGCTCGGCGACATCCACCCCCACGACGTGGGCCAGGTGCTCGACGAACAGGGCATCGCCGTCCGGGTCGGACACCACTGCGCACGGCCGGTCTGCCTGCGGTACGGAATTCCTGCGACGACGCGAGCGTCGTTCTATCTGTACTCCACGCCCGCCGAGGTCGACGCCCTGGTGGACGGTCTGGAGCACGTGCGGAACTTTTTCGGTTAAGGGCGAGGGTTGACTGGTGAAGCTTGACTCCATGTACCAGGAAGTGATCCTGGACCACTACAAGCACCCCCACGGGCGTGGCCTGCGGGACGGCGACGCCGAGGTGCACCACGTCAACCCGACGTGCGGCGACGAGATCACCCTCCGGGTGAAGTACGACGGCGAGACCATCGCCGACGTCAGTTACGAGGGCCAGGGCTGCTCCATCAGCCAGGCCAGCGCCTCCGTGCTCAACGAGCTGCTCGTCGGCAAGCAGCTCGGCGAGGCGCAGAAGATCCAGGAGACCTTCCTGGAACTGATGCAGTCCAAGGGCCAGCTGGAGCCGGACGACGCGATGGAGGAGGTGCTGGAGGACGCGGTCGCGTTCGCCGGCGTCTCCAAGTACCCGGCCCGGGTCAAGTGCGCGCTGCTGAGCTGGATGGCGTGGAAGGACGCGACGGCGCAGGCGCTGTCCGAAGGGAAGACCGCATGAGCGACAACGAGACTCTCACGACCAAGCCGGCCTCCGAGGAGGAGGTCCGCGAGGCCCTGTACGACGTGGTCGACCCCGAGCTGGGGATCGACGTCGTCAACCTGGGCCTGATCTACGGCATCCACATCGACGACGCCAACATCGCCACCCTCGACATGACGCTGACGTCCGCGGCCTGCCCGCTGACCGACGTCATCGAGGACCAGGCGAAGTCCGCGACGGACGGTATCGTCAACGAGCTGCGGATCAACTGGGTCTGGATGCCGCCGTGGGGGCCGGACAAGATCACCGACGACGGCCGCGAGCAGCTTCGCGCGCTCGGCTTCAACGTCTGATCCATGACACCACGTCACTGACGGCCCCCGGTCCTCCGGGGGCCGTCGTGCGTTGTTCGTCCGCCGTACCGGTGCCGTGTGCCCGCCGTTGGTGCCGGGGCCGGAGCCTGCTCCTTCACGCCACTTCGACGAGAGGTCCGCAGTGTCGCATCAGCTCCCGCTCCAGAACCGCCGTGCGGCAGCCGCCGCCGGGATCCTCGCGCTGGCCGCACTGGGCGGCGCCGTGCCCGCGCACGCCGCGGCCTACGGAACCCCGACGATCAGCCTCTCGGCCTCCTACCTGTCCGGCGCCGTCGGCGCCACCGGCGACCCCGTGGTGGAGGTGACCGTCGCGCAGAGCGGCGCCGACGCGGCGGCGCTCACCGTGGCGGCCTCCGCCAGCTCCCGGTCCTCCGTCGCCAGGACCTCGGACGTGACCGTCACGGGCACCGGCACCACCCGCCGGGTCTCCGTCGCCGCGCGCGCCCGCGGCTACACCGACCTCACCGTCAAGGTCACCGGCCTCGACGGCCGGACGGCCACCAAGGTGCTCCACTACGCGGCCTCGGCCGCCGTGCTGAACTCCGCCGACACCCGCTACACGACCGGCTCCTCCGACGCCTCCGCGGCGGTGGACGTCGGCGGGGGCTACGCCGTCGTGGCGGACGACGAGTCCAACACCCTGCGCCTGTACGACCTCTCGCGGTCGGGCGCGCCGGTGAGGACCTGGGACGTCGCGTCGGCCCTCGGGGTGAGCAAGGAGATCGACATCGAGGCCGGCGCGCGGGCCGGTGACACCATCTACTGGACCGGTTCGCTCGGCAACAACAAGGACGGCGTGTACAAGGCCGACCGCAACACCGTCTTCACCACGACCGTGACCGGTTCCGGGGCGGACACCCGGCTGACGGTCGGCGGTTCGTACAAGAGGCTCCGCGACGACCTGGTGGCCTGGGACGAGGCGAACGGGGACCGGTACGGCTTCGCCGCGGGTACCGAGGACGGTGAGGCGCCCAAGCAGATCGACGGGTTCAACGTGGAGGGCCTGGAGTTCGCGCCCGGCTCGACGACCACCGCGTACCTCGGCTTCCGCGCGCCCCTCGTCCCGCCGAAGGCGGGCGGCAAGGCCCTGCTCGTGCCCGTGACCAACTTCGACCGGGTGGCCGGTGCCGGGGCGAAGCCCGTCTTCGGTACACCGGTCGAGCTGGACCTGGGCGGGCTGACCATCCGTGACATCCGGAAGAACGCCGCCGGCCAGTACCTGATCGTGGCCGGTTCCTGGGAGGCCGACGACAACTCCGCCCCGTACGCCCTCTACAGCTGGGACGGCGTCGCCGGCCACGCGCCGGTGGAGCGGACCGGGCTGCCCACCACCGACCCGGGCGGCTGGGAGGCCGTCGTCTCGGTGCCGGACCTGACGGTCCCCGGGACGCGCACCCAGGTGATCACGGACGCGGGGGCGGCCGATCTGTACGGGGACGGCACCGCGGCCAAGGACCTGGACCACGCCGAGTGGAAGAAGTCGCGGGTCACCTGGTTCACGGTGGGCGGCTGACGAACCGCGGTTGCGGTGCTCCCGCTCCGCGTGACAGCGGCCCTGCCCGCCGGGCAGACTGGCCGCATGGCCGTCCGCTTGTACCAACTCGCCGTCGATGCCCACGACCTGCCGTCACTGGCCCGCTTCTGGTGCGCGGTGCTGGACTGGCAGGTGCTGTTCGAGGACGAGGACGAGGTCGTCATCGGTGCGGACGCGTCCGCCCTGCCCGGGATGTGCTTCCTGCCCGTGCCCGAGGGGAAGACGGTCAAGAACCGCCTCCACATCGACCTGGCCCCGGACGACCTGTCCACCGAGGTCGAGCGGATCATCGCGCTCGGCGCCCGGCGGGTCGACGTCGGGCAGAGCACGGACGTGACCTGGGTGGTGCTGGCGGATCCCGAGGGCAACGAGTTCTGCGTGCTCCGGCCGAAGACGTCGCTGGTGGACTGAGTCCGCCGCCCGGCGGGCACCGGGGCCGTTCCCCGCGTCCGGGGCAGGCCCCCGCACCCCGCCGTGAGCGCCCGGCCCCGGACCGGCCGTCGCGCGGACGCCCCGGCGGCGTCCGCGCGTTCCGGTCCCGCCCCGCTCACCCCTGCGGGGCGGCGTCCTCGTAGGGCGGACGCGGGTGGGGGCCCTGTGCGGGGACGCCCGCGGCCTCCGCCAGCACCGGGCCCAGGTTCTCCGTACGGATCCTCCGGTCGACGTAGAGCAGGCCGGACACCAGCTGGGGGAACGTGGTCGAGATGATCTGGCTCAGCAGCTGCCCCAGCAGGGTCGCGACGACGTAGCCGCTCACCGCGACCATCACCGCCGCGGGGCTGGGGTCCTGGTCGAGGGACGAGGTCCCGATCATGCCGGGGAAGACGCCGAGGACCGTGAACGGCATCTGGACGAGGTAGCCGGCCACGCCCGCCATCAGCCCGGCCAGCAGGGTGATGCCGAAGATCCGCCACCAGTCCCCGCGCACCAGCTGGGACGAGCGGCGCAGCGCGGCGACGGGCCCCTGGCCCTCGAAGACCACGGCCGCCGGTGCCAGGCAGAACTTGACGTAGAGCCAGACCGCCAGCGGCACCGTCGCCAGGGCGCCCAGGATGCCCACCGACAGGGCGACCGCCGCGCCCCCGCCCCCGCCGTCCAGGGCGAAGGTGCTGATGACCAGCCCGAAGACGGCCGCCGTGAGGAGCAGTACGGGCACCATCGCCAGCAGGGAGGTGAGGATCAGGGTGCCGATCACCGGGGCGACACGGGACCAGGCCTTGCGCCACAACGCCGCGAAGGTGACGGGCCTGCCCAGGACGGCCTCCTGGAGCACCGCCGGGACCACCGCGTACATCAGGCCGGAGACGACCGCCATGACGACGAACCCCAGCAGGACGAGGATCGCGCCCCCGGTCACCAGCGGAACGATGTCCGTGGACGACGGCCCCTCACCGCGGTCGAGGGACACCACCCGGTCCAGGTGGTCGGAGACCGCGGAGTAGGTGACGGCCACCGCCGTCGCCATCAGGAGCGCCGCGCCGCCGTAGAGGGCGGCGGCCGTGCCGAAGAGCTGCTTGCCGTACCTGCCCATCGTCGAGAACGCCCCGCCCAGGAGTTCCCCCAGCCCCAGCGGGGCGAGCGGTATCACCCCCGGCTTCGGCGGCGGCACCCAGCCGCCCCACCCCGGTGGTCCTCCGAAGGGATGACCGCCGTACCGCGCGCCCCCGTAGGCGCCCCCGCCCCACCCTGCGTCCTGCGCCACCACTGCTCCGTTGTTCGTATCGTCCGGTCGTCATCAGGTCCTACCGGTTCGGGACACCGTAGCGTCCCCGGCCGCGGGTGAATCCGGTCCCGACCGGCCCGGAACGGACACCCGGGGATGTGTACAGGCGTACACACCGTTGTGTACGATCGTACGCATGGGATACGGACTGCTGGCCGGGGCCATCGCGGCGGAGGTGGCCGCGACGACGGCCATGAAATACAGCGACGGCTTCACCCGGCTGTGGCCCTCGCTCGCCACGGTCGTGGGATACGTGCTGGCCTTCGCGCTGCTCGCCCAGACGCTGAAGACGCTCTCCATCGGCACCGCCTACGCGATCTGGGCGGGCGTGGGCACCGCGGCCGTCGCCGCCATCGGGATCCTCTGGCTGGGGGAGTCCATGACCCCCGCCAAGCTCGCCGGGATCGCGCTGATCATCGCGGGGGTCGTCGTCCTCAACCTCGGGGGAGCCCACTGATGGCCCGGCGGTACGACCCCGAGCGGCGCGAACGCATCATCGACGCGGCCCTCCGCGTCGTCGCCGACCGGGGCATCGGCGGGCTCAGCCACCGCACCGTGGCGGCCGAGGCCGACGTGCCGCTCGGCTCGACGACGTACCACTTCGCCTCGCTCGACGAACTGCTGACCGCCGCCCTGCGCCGGTCCAACGAGAGCTTCGCCCGGACGGTACGGGACAGCCCGCACTTCCGTGACCCCACGGTCCCGCTCGCGGACGAACTGGCCCGGCTGCTGGGGGTGTGGTTCGAGGCGGGGCGCGGGCCCCTGGCGCTGGAGTACGAGCTGTACCTCGCCGCCCTGCGCAGGCCCGCCCTGCGGCCGGTCGCCACCGAGTGGGCCGACGCCCTGTACGCGCTGATCGCCCACCGCACCGACCGGGCCACCGCGCGGGGGCTCACCGCGCTGCTGGACGGGATCAGCCTCCAGGTGCTGCTCACCGGGGGCGAGTTCGACCCGGAGTACACCAGGGACATGCTCGCCAGGGTCGTCGAGGGGGCGGCGGCCTCCGGGCGGTGAGGCGGTGCGCCGCCCACCGGGCCGTCTCCTGGCGGTGCGGCGGCCGGGCGGACCCCGGTACGCGCGGGAGCTCCGGTGGACGGACACGCTCCGGCTGCTGAGACCGGTTCGCCCGCGCGGGGCTCGGACGGTTAGGTTCTGTTCATGACCGACACGACTTCCCAGGGCTCCGCCCGCACCACCGGCGCCGTCGCCGCCGGCCTCGCCACCATCGCCGGTGACGGCACCGTCCTCGACACCTGGTTCCCCGCCCCCGAGCTCGTCGCCGAGCCCGGACCGGCCGGCACGCAGCGCCTGAGCCCCGAAGAGGCGGTGAACCGCCTCGGTGAGGGCGCGGCCGGCGCCATCGGCGTGGACGCGCGCCGTGGGGTGGAGATCGTCGCCGTGTCCACGGTCATCTCCTCGCTGGACGACAAGCCGCTCGACGCGCACGACACCTACCTGCGGCTGCACCTGCTCTCGCACCGTCTCGTCCGGCCCCACGGGCAGAACCTCGACGGCGTCTTCGGCTTCCTCGCCAACGTCGCCTGGACCTCGCTCGGCCCGGTCGCCGTCGACGACCTGGAGAAGGTCCGGCTCAACGCCCGTGCCGAGGGCCTGCACCTCCAGGTCACCTCGGTGGACAAGTTCCCCCGGATGACGGACTACGTCGCGCCCAAGGGCGTGCGGATCGCCGACGCGGACCGCGTCAGGCTCGGGGCGCACCTGGCCTCCGGCACGACCGTGATGCACGAGGGCTTCGTCAACTTCAACGCGGGCACCCTCGGCACCTCCATGGTCGAGGGCCGCATCTCGGCCGGTGTCGTCATCGGCGACGGGTCCGACATCGGCGGCGGCGCCTCCACCATGGGCACGCTGTCCGGCGGCGGCAAGGAGCGCATCGCGATCGGGCAGCGCTGCCTGATCGGTGCCGAGGCCGGTGTCGGGATCGCGCTCGGCGACGAGTGCGTCGTCGAGGCCGGGCTGTACGTCACGGCGGGCACCCGGGTCACGATGCCGGACGGGCAGATCGTCAAGGCGCGGGAGCTGTCCGGCGCCTCGAACATCCTCTTCCGCCGCAACTCGGTCACCGGTGCCGTCGAAGCCCGCCCGAACAACGCGGTGTGGGACGGGCTCAACGACGTACTGCACAGCAACGACTAACCGGCGGCGAGGAGTTCCTCGCGCAGCACCCGCAGCCCGTCGGCCGCCTCGCGGCCGGCGGGCTGCAGCGGTTCGCGGACCGGGCCCGCGTCCAGCAGGGCCTTCACCGTCACGGTGCCGGGCAGGCCGGCCGCCATCATGGCCTCGATCAGCGGGACGGCGAGCCCGTTGAGCCGGGCGGCCTCCGCGGTGTCACCCGCGTCGAACGCGTCCAGCACGGCCCGGAGCTGACGCGGGGCCACGTTGGCGACCGTACTGACGAATCCGGCCCCGCCCAGGGCGTACAGCGGGAGGTTCAGCTCCTCGCAGCCCGAGTAGTACGCCAGCGGGGTCCGCGCCATCACCTTGGCGGCGGCGAGCAGGTCGTACGAGCAGTCCTTGACCGCGAGGACGCGCGGGTGTTCCGCCAGGCGCAGCAGGGTCGCCGGTTCGATCCTGGTGCCGGTGCGGCCCGGGATGTCGTAGAGCATGAGCCCGATGCCCGTCGCCTCCGCGACCCGCAGGAAGTGCGCCTCCACGGCGGCCTGCGGCGGGCGGCTGTAGTACGGCGTGACCACCAGCAGCCCGTCCGCGCCCGCCGCCTCGGCCTCCTGGGCGAGCCGGACCGTGTGCCGGGTGTCGGCACTGCCCACCCCCGCGATCAGCGGGACCGCGTCGCCGACGGCCTCCCGGACGGCCCGCAGCAGCGCGGTCTTCTCCGTGTCCGATGTGGTCGGCGACTCGCCCGTGGTGCCGCTGAGCACCAGGCCGTCGCAGCCGTCCGCGACGAGGGCGGCGGCGTGGCGGCGGGCGGTGTCCAGGTCCAGGTCACCGCCGGCGGTGAACGGCGTGATCATGGCGCAGAGGGCGCGGCCGAAGGGCCCGGGGGTGTGGGATGTCATGTTCGCAGTCTCGGCGCCCGGTGGGCGCGGGTCCACTTAGTTCTGCTTCGGGTGAGGGGCAAGAGACGCTGAACGGTGGAAGGGGTCTGGCATGATCGAACAGATGGGCGACGGACCGTTCCAGGGGTGGGGCACACGCGATGCGCGTACGGAAGACGATCCCGGCAGCCGCGTTCGCGGCGGGCGCGGCACTGACGCTGTCCGGCTGCGCCGGATTCCTCGTCCCGGCGGGGGAGGGGGAGCCCGTCCGCGCCACCGCCACCCGGGCGCCGGCCCCCGCGCCGGTGCCGGATCCCGGGGCCGTGACGGGCGTGCCCACGCAGGGCGCGCCGAGCCCCGCGGCACCGGCCGACGGCTGCCCGGCCTCCGGGGCGGCCGTGGAGATGGGCCCCGTGGAGGCGGCGCTGTTCCACCGCGCCGTCACCCTCACGCTCACCAACTGCGGCAAGAAGCCCTACCGCGTCCACGGCTACCCGTCGGTCCGTGCGCTGGGCGACGACGGTGAGCGCATTCCCGTCCCCGTGAACGCCGGAGGGTCGATGTTCGGCAACGACCAGGGGCCCGAGGAGGTCATGCTGGAGCCCGGCCGGAGCGTCACGTCGATACTGGCCTGGGTCTCCACCAAGGAGGGCGGCGACCTCATCGAGGGCGACGCCCTGGAGATCGCCGCGGCGCCGGACGCGGGGGCGCGCGTCTTCCCGCTGGAAGGCCATGACATCCGTCTGATGGACGAGCTGAACACCACGGCCTGGCGTACGGACACGGGCGGCTGACGGCCCGGCAGCGTACGCGCCGGGGCCGGACGGGAAGAGCCGGACACCCCACGCCCGACGACGGGACCGCCGCCGGCCCGGTACCGAGCGGCCGGGGCCGGGCGCCTCCGTCCGCACCGCCTCTTCCCGTCCCCGTCCGCTCCGTGACCAGGGACGCGCGACGGACCGGCCCCGCGCACCTCGACGGGACCGGACGCAGGCGGCGTCCGAGGCACCGGGCCGGCGGTCCGGCGCCCGTGCCCCGGGATACGCCCGCCTCGGTGCGAACGGCATGCCGGGATACGCCTGCCTCGGTGCGGACGGCATGTACGTGGTCCTCGCGGTGCGGCGGGGGACGCGTGGGGAGGTCGTGCGGGTACCTGTCGGCGTGCTGGTCGGGCCGGGATACGTCCGCCTCGGCGCGGACGTCACGCAGATGCTCCTCGCGGTGCGGCGGAGACGCGTGGGGAGCCCCTGCGGCCACCCGCGGGCGCCCTCGCCGGGTCCGCCGGCGGTGGTGCCGGACCGCTCGGGCCGCCGGGGGCCGGGGCCCGAACCGGACCGGTCCGCGGGGCCGCACGGTGCGCCGCCGGAGGCCCGCTTCCCGCATCGGGGACGGGGTGCGGCAGAACCGGGCGGCACGGGACGAAATGCGTCTACGCTGGGGCGGCGGCCAAGGCCCGGAGCACATCGGGCCGGCCCTTCGCACCAGCCCGCGCACGCCCCGAGGAGAACCCCCTGATGTCCGCAGAGCGCCCCTCCCTGCCGCCGGTGCGGCTGCACACCGAGGCCGAGCTGGCACGGGACGCGCTGGCCGCTCCGCTGCTCGCCCGCGCCGTCCGCCTCGCCCGCTGGGCGGGCCCCGCGACCCGGGTCGGCGCGGGTGGCGAACTCGTCGACGCGCAGCTGGCCCCGGCCGCCGAACACCTCGGTCTCGGCGACGACGAGGACGGTACGGCGTACGCCAGCGAGGCGTGGCGCCTCGCCGTCGACACGGGGCTCGTCGACGTCGAGGATCCGGAGGACGAGGACGCGGAGGGCACCGCCACGGCCGGCGAGAACCTGGCGCTGCTGACGTCCGGATCGCCGCAGGACGTCCTGGCCATCTGGCTCGACGGTCTGGAGGCCGTGCACGCGGACGCCACCGCCCCGGCCTTCGACGACTTCGCCGACCTCATCGGCGAGGACGGCAGTGTCGACTTCGACGCCCTGGACTGGGACCCGGAGGAGGAGGCCGAGTTCCTCGACGGGGTGCTCGGCAACCTCTACCTGCTGACCCTCTCGGAGGCCGGTCCCGCCGACGCCCCCGTGCCGCTGCCCGCCCTCGCCGCGTCCATGGTGGTGCCCGAGGACATGGGCGAGCCCACCGACGACGTGCTGGAACAGGTGTCGGAGGCCATGATGCGGCTGGACGACCAGTTCCGGGTCCTCGAACCCATCGGGATCGTCGAATACCGGCCGGTGGACGAGGCGTTGCTGACCGAGGAGGGCGAGGAGGCCACGCCGCCCGCCGACGACGAGGACGTCACCCGCTACGGCATGGTGAAGCTGACCCCCCTCGGGCTCTACGGCATCCGGGAGCGGATGCTGGAGGCCGGTGTGGACGCGCCCGCCGTCGGAGACCTCGCCGACAAGGGGGCCGACGTCCTCCTCGACGGCATCGCGTACTACCCCGAGGAGGCCGCCCGCACCGAGGTCGGCCTGTGGCTCGGCCGGCGTGGGGCGGACGGGGCGCAGGCCGCCGCGGCGGACCTGCTGGGCGCCGCGCGCGGCGGCGACGGACGCGCACCGCTGCGCAGGCTCCACTGCCAGCAGGCCCTCGCCCTGGTCGGGCCGGAGGCCGAGCCCGCCGTGCGCGCGGTGCTCGGGGATCCCGAGCTCGGCGGACTGGCGCGGGTCTGGCTCGCGGAGCGCGGCGCGGCGGACATCCCGGCGCCCCCGGAGACGATGATCTTCTGGCTCGCCGTGGACACCATCGCCGCGCAGCTGGACGCCGACGGAGACCTGGACGAGCTCCAGGAACTGGTCGAAGGGCTCTCCGGGCAGCACAGCGGGTTCTTCGACCAGGCCTGGCGGGTGGAGCACCCCGCGACGGCCGAGGTGCTGGAGGCCGTGGGGCGGCTGCACCGGGACCGGAAGATCGCCAAGGACGCCCGCAAGGCCGCCTTCAAGGCCCGCTCGCGCGCGAAGGGCTGATCCCGGCGGCGGACCCCGGCCGGCCGGCGAACCACGCGCGGCCGGTCGGGGGCGGCCCCGGCCCGGTCCGTCGCGGAACACGGCTCGACGCGGGGGCCGCTCCATGCCGTAGGCCGTTCGGCCCCCCTCGGTACGGGGGCGGTCGGCCCGCACCGGGGACGGCGGGGCCGGGGCCCCGGGCAGCACGCTCCGCACACCGCCACGGCCCGGGGAGCGACGACCGACCAGTCCAGCCGCCGAAGGGCGCTGCGCGGTACGGAAGGTAAATCGCCTCGCGCGCCCAGCCGTTGCCCTCGTAGGGTGAGGGCCATGCACCTCCCGGTGCGAAGGCAGCGGCTACTTCCTTTCCCGAACACGCCGCAGCCGTCCTGACCTCGGGAGGCACAGGAGCCGGGGTGCCCGGTGCGCAGGCGACGGATACTTCTCTGGTTCGACGGTTGCGGGTTCGAGTCCCGCCCGGCCCCGGCCGGTAGCTCAATCGGCAGAGCATCGGAATAAGCACCGCCGCCGACCCATGATCTCGGGCACCCCGTCCTCCGCTGTGTCCTCTCCCACGAATTCGGGGGAATTCACATGGCACGCTTCAACACCCGTCCCACCCGCCCTCGCGTCACCTCGCCCGTGAAGTCGTCCGGGTCCACCGCGCGCAACCACCAGGGCGCCGTGGGACACCTGCGGGACAGCCGTTCCGAACTCTTCCTGCTCGCGGTGGCCAACTTCGTGTCCCAGGACACCTTCCACGAGGACGGCGAGGCACGCGACAGCCGCTTCTCCACCCTGGTGCGGACACTCGCCGTCGAGGACCCCGCGTGGACGGCCGGCCTGCTGGGCTGGCTGCGCCGTGAGGGCCGGATGCGCACGGCGTCGCTCGTCGGCGCCGCGGAGTACGTGAAGGCACGGCTCGACGCCGGCGCGGTGGACGGTCCGTCCGGCCGGCGGGTCGTGGACTCCGTGCTGCTGCGCGCCGACGAGCCCGGAGAGCTCCTCGGGTACTGGACCTCGACGTACGGCCGCGCCGTACCGAAGCCGGTCAAGCGGGGGATCGCCGACGCCGTGCGCCGCCTCTACGGCAGCGCGGCGCTGCTGAAGTACGACACCGCGTCCAGGGGCTACCGCTTCGGCGACGTCCTGAACCTGGTGCACGCCGCGCCGGATCCCGCCAAGCCCTGGCAGGGTGACCTGTTCCGCTACGCCCTGGACCGCAGGCACCACCCCGAGAACGCCGTGGCGCCCGCATCCGACCGCGTCCTGGCCGCCCACCGGGCACTGATGGAGGTGCCGGCCGAGGAGCGCCGGGCCGTGATCACCGGGCCCGGCGGCGCGGAGCGGCTGGCCGCCGCGGGCATGACCTGGGAGGCGCTTGCGGGCTGGCTGCGCGGACCGATGGACGCCGTGGCCTGGGAGGCCGTGATCCCGTCCATGGGCCCGATGGCGCTCGTGCGCAACCTGCGCAACTTCGACGAGGCGGGCGTCTCGGACGAGGTCGCGGCCGGGGTGGCGGCGCGGATCAGCGATCCGGAGGCCGTCGCCGCCTCCGGGCAGTTCCCCTTCCGCTACCTCGCGGCGTACCAGCACGCGCCGTCGCTGCGGTGGGCCTACCCGCTGGAGCGGGCGCTCGGCCATTCACTGGGGAACGTCCCGTCGCTGCCCGGCCGCACCCTGGTCCTGGTCGACCGCTCGGGATCGATGTGGTCGCCGCTCTCCGAACGCTCCCGGCTGAACCGGGCCGACGCCGCCGCCGTCTTCGGCGCGGCGCTGGCGCTGCGGGCCGCCGACGCCGATCTGGTGGAGTTCGGCACGGGCAGTTCGGCGGTGGAGTACCGCGGGGGCGAGTCCGTGCTGAGGATCCTGGAGCGTTTCCGTAACCTGGGAGGGACCAACACGGTGGAGGCGGTCCGCAAGCACTACCGGGGGCACGACCGGGTGCTGGTCGTCACCGACGAACAGGCGTCGTTCACCCACTACGGCGACGTGACCGGCGGGGTCCCGCTGTCCGTGCCCGTCTACACCTGGAACCTCGCCGGATACCGGGTCGGGCACGCGCCGTCGGGAAGCGAGAACCGCCACACCTTCGGGGGTCTTTCCGACGCGGCGTTCCGCATGGTGCCCCTGCTGGAGGCGGGCAGGAGCGCGGACTGGCCCTGGAACGGCTGATTACGAATGCGGTACTACTGACGGCTCCGGAGCGGTCGGGCATGGCGTCCGGCGCTTACAGGGCGCATACTCGACCGTAATGAAACAGTCAGCCGGTTCCCGGCGTCACCTGCCGTCCAGTCCCTTCAACCGCCCGGCCCAGGCGGCCCCACCGGTCGAATGCTTCGATGTGGGCGACAGGGTGTCGCACGACCAGTTCGGACTCGGCCGAGTCCTCGCTGTCGAGGGGGACAACGACGCGGTCCTCATCGACTTCTCCGGGCGCCAGGGGAGGATCCTGAGCCCGTACTCCAAGCTGACCAAGCTCTGAGGGAGCGGACGAGCACGCAACGCGTCCCACCGGAGACTCTCCGGATCCGGGGCACCTGAGGGGAAAACCCGTCGGGTGCCCCGTAAGCCGTTCCGGGGCCCGGTGGCGTCAAGGAGTCCCCGGCCGGACCGAGGCTGCCCGCCCGACCCGGACGAAGGACCGTCAGAGCGCCTTCGCGGCGGGCTTCACCATGCCTCGGACGGTCCGCGACTTCACGAACTCGCCCATCGCGGTCATCTCCCACTCGCCGGAGAACTGCCTGATCAGCTTGGCCATCATCACGCCCGTCTGCGGCTCCGCGCCGGTCAGGTCGAAGCGGACCAGCTCCTCGTCGGTGGCCGCGTCGACCAGCCGGCAGTACGCCTTGGCGACCTCGGTGAACTTCTGCCCGGTGAACGAGTTGACCGTGAAGACCAGGCCGGTCGCCTCGGCGGGGATCCTGCCGAGATCCACGACGATCACCTCGTCGTCGCCCGCGCCCTCACCGGTGAGGTTGTCACCGGAGTGCTTGATCGCGCCGTCCAGGATGGCGAGCTTGCCGAAGTAGCAGCTGTCCAGGTGCTTGCGGTCGGGGCCGAAGGCGACCACCGAGGCGTCGAGGTCGATGTCCTTGCCCCGGAACGCGGGCTCCCAGCCGAGGCCCATCTTGACCTGCGAGAGCAGCGGCCTGCCGCCCTTGACCAGGGACACCGTCTGGTTCTTCTGGAGGCTGATCCGGCCCTTGTCCAGATTGACCTTGCCGGAGCCGGCGGGCGGCGCGGGCGGTGCGGCGGGGGCCGGGGGAGCGATCCGCGGGTCCATCGGGGCGGCCACGGGCGCCGGGGGCGCGACGGGCGGCGCGAGGGGGGCGGGCGGCGCGGCCGCGGCGGGCTCCTCCACCGAGACGCCGAAGTCCGTGGCGATGCCGGCCAGCCCGTTCGCGTAACCCTGGCCGACCGCGCGGGCCTTCCAGGCGCCGTTGCGCCGGTAGATCTCGATGACCACCAGTGCCGTCTCGCTGCCCAGCTGCGGCGGGGTGAAGGTGGCGAGCGCGGCGCCGTCGTCCGCGTTGCGCACGGTGGCGGTGGGCTCGACACCCTGGAAGGTCCGGCCCGCGGCGTCGGGGCTCGCCGTGACCACGATCTTCTCGATGCCCGGGGGGACCGCCGTGGTGTCCACCACGATCGCGTCGGGGGCGGACCCGCCGCCCGGGCGGTAGGTCACACCGGGGCCCGAGGGCTGGTTGTAGAAGATGAAGTCGTCGTCGGAGCGCACCTTGCCGTCGGCGGTGAGCAGCAGGCCCGAGACGTCGAGCCGCACCGGTGCGGCGACGTCCACCGCCACACGGGCGGCGGAGAGAGGGATGTTCGAGCCGGGGGTCATTGCGGTCATGCACGGGGTAACGAACGACCCGGCTTTGCCGTTCCCTTACCTTCGGGGGTTCCTCCGGACGGCCCCACGCCTGCCGCACGGCCCGGTCCGCGGAGGTGCGGGAGGGCGCGGGCGCACGCCCTCACCTGCTCCGGAGCGGTCCCGTCAGTGGGGCCAGAGCGGCGGGTCCGTGACGAAGTGTCCGCCGAGACGGGCGTGATCGGGATTGCCCGGATCCAGCTCGCCCTGTTCGGCGACGAGCTTGTCCGCGTACTGCTCGGAGTCGTCCTGCGGCTCGTAGCCGAGGGAGCGGGCCGTCGTCAGGTCCCACCAGAGCCGGGTGTTGCCGGAGGATCCGTAGACCACGGTGTGGCCCACGTCCTCGGCGGTGAGCGCCGCGTGGAAGAGGCGCGCCCCGTCGCCGGGGCTCATCCAGACGGACAGCATCCGCACCGACGTCGGCTCCATGAAGCAGGACCCGATGCGCACGGAGACGGTCTCCACGCCGTGCTTGTCCCAGTAGAACTGGGCGAGGTCCTCGCCGAAGGACTTCGACAGGCCGTAGAAGGTGTCGGGGCGGTGGGGGGTGCCGACCGGGATCAGCGGGTCGCCGGCGAGCGGGCGGGGGGTGTAGCCGACCGCGTGGTTGGAGGAGGCGAACACGACGCGCCCCACGCCCTCCTCACGCGCCGCCTCGTAGAGGTTGTACGTGCCCTCGATGTTGGAGCGCAGGATCTTGTCGAACGAGGCCTCCAGGGAGATGCCCGCGAGGTGGATGACCGCGTCGACGCCCCGGACGGCTTCCCGCAGCGCCGCCCGGTCGCCCAGATCGGCGGTGACCGCGTCCGGTTCGCCCTCGATGGGGGTGACGTCGAAGAGCCGGAGGTCGTAGCCGTACGCCGGGAGGAGCCCCCGCATCAGGGTGCCGAGGCCGCCGGCGGCGCCGGTGAGAAGGACGGTACGGGGAGCTGGCATGCGGGGATCTCCTCGGTGCGGGCGCGGGGCGCGGGCGCGGCGTGGACGGGTGCGGTGCGGTGCTGTGTGCGGTCGGACGTACGGACAGCGGGGTACGCGGGGGACGCGGACGTCACGCGACCCGGAGCGGCGCGTCAAATCCACGGACGGCATTCACATGCGTGGACACGCTAAGAATTCGCGGCGACCTCGTCAAGTGTCGCTCGGTTCCGACCGGTTCGCCTCGAGGTCGGGTGTTCGTGTCTTGACCGGCGCCGCGCGGCTGCCTTAGCGTGGCGGCGTTCAGAAATATGGACACCGATCATAATTGTGCACGCCTGAACCTGCTCAGGGAGCGCCCGTGACCTCAGCCCCCCTTGCCGCCCGACTCACCGACGTCGCCGGGCCGCTCTTCTTCCCCGTCACCGCCTACGGGCCGGACGGCGCCGTGGCCCTCGACGCCTTCCGCGCGCACGTGCGCGCGGGCGTCGACGCCGGTGCCGCGGCCGTCTTCGCCTGCTGCGGCACCGGTGAGTTCCACGCGCTGGCCCCGGAGGAGTTCCGGCTCGTCGTGCGGGCGGCCGTCGAGGAGACCGCGGGACAGGTGCCCGTCGTGGCCGGCGCCGGCTACGGAACGGCGCTCGCGGTCCAGTACGCGAAGCTCGCCGAGGAGGCGGGGGCGGACGGCCTCCTCGCCATGCCGCCCTACCTCGTCGTCGCCGGCCAGGAGGGGCTGCTGGCCCACTACACCGCCCTGGCCGCCGCCACCTCGCTGGAGACCATCGTCTACCAGCGGGACAACGCGGTCTTCACCCCCGCGACCGTCGTCGCCCTCGCCCGGACCCCCGGGATCATCGGGCTCAAGGACGGCTGCGGCGACCTCGACCTGATGCAGCGCATCGTCAGCGCCGTACGCACCACGCTGCCCGGCGAGGACTTCCTGTACTTCAACGGGCTGCCCACCGCCGAACTCACCGGCCCCGCCTACCGGGCGATCGGCGTCACGCTCTACTCCTCCGCCGTGTTCGCCTTCGCCCCCGACATCGCCCTGGCCTTCTACCGGGCGCTGGAGTCCGGCGACGACGTCCTGGTCGACGCGCTGCTCGACCACTTCTACCGGCCGCTGGTCGAACTGCGGGCCAAGGGCCACGGCTACGCGGTGTCCCTCGTGAAGGCCGCCGTCCGGCTGGGGGGCCTGGACGTCGGCCCGGTGCGCACCCCGCTCACCGACCCCCCGGCCGCGCACGTCGAGGAGCTCGGCTCGGTCATCGCCGGCGGCCGCGCGCTGCTGGAGAAGTACCGCGCGGGGGAGGCGAAGTGAAGGCCTCCGCGTTCCTGTACCCCTGGGACGTGGTGGGGGACCCGGACGCCGCGGCCCGCCTCGCCGCTCTCGGCGTCCAGCAGGTGACGCTCGCCTCCGCCTACCACTCCACCCGGGCCCTCACCCCGCGCCACCCCGGCCGCCGGATCGTCACCGCCGAACACGCCGCGGTGCTCTACCCGCCCGGCGCGGCGCGCTGGGCCGGGCGCGCGCTGCGCCCCTACGCGCAGTCCTGGGTGGCCGGCGACGACCCCTTCGCGGAAGCGGCCGAGGCGCTGGCCGCCGCGGGCCTCCAGGTGCACTCCTGGGTCGTCCTCGCGCACAACTCCCGCCTGGGCGCCGAGCATCCGGACACCTCCGTGGTCAACGCCTACGGCGACCGCTACCCCTGGGCGCCCTGCATCGCCCGGCCCGACGTCCACGCCTACCTGGTGGACCTGGCGGCCGAGGCGGCCGTACGGCCCGGGACGGCGGGGACCGAGCTGGAGTCGTGCGGGTGGTACGGCTTCGCCCACCTGCACGCCCACGACAAGACCTCCGGGGTCACCCTCGGGGACGCGGCGCAGTACCTGATGTCCCTCTGCTTCTGCGACGACTGCCGGGCCGGATACGCCTCCGTGGGGCTGGACGCCGGGGAACTGCGCGCCGCCGTGCGCCGCGCCCTGGAACCCGCCTGGTCCGGAGCCGGCGCCGGTGAGCGGGGCTGGGCCGCCGTGGAGGCGCTCCTCGGCGCCGGCCTCGCCGACGCCACCCTGCGGTGGCGCGGCCAGGTGGCCGGGCGCCTCCAGGAGGCCGCGGTCGCCGCCGTGCGCGGCGCGGCGGCAGGACCGGACTTCCAGGTCCTGCTGCACGCCGACCCCGCGCCCCACCGCACCGGGGCCAACGCGGGGACGGACCCCGCGCACATCATGGCCACGGCGGACGGCGTCGTACTGCCCTGCACCGGCGGGGACGCGGCCCGCGAGGCGGTGCTCGGGCCGTTCGCCGGACGGCCCGGGGTGCTGGCGGCGAACTTCAACGTGGTGAGCGGCATGGGCGGCAGCCCCGGCACCCTGGAGCGCGACGCCGCGCACGCCGCCTCGCTCGGGGCGGACGAACTGCGGCTCTACCACGCGGGCCTGGCCTCCGGACCCGACCTGGACGCCGTCACGAAGGCGCTCTCCGCCGTCCGCGGCGGCTGATCCGGACCCTCCCGGACGCGGGCCCCCGGCACACCGCCGGGGGCCCGCGCCGCGTGCGCGCGGGCGTCCCCCGCACACGTACGGCGAACTTCTTTTGCCAGAAGCGTTGACGAAACATTCCCACCGCTCTAGCTTCATCGCGTCGTACTTCGTACGTCATATATGAGACGCGATACGCGAGATGCGAGAGCTCTTCACCCATGACCTTTGCGCCTGCCCCGATTCCTTCCAGGACCCAGTACGTGCTGGAGGCGATCAAGCACGCGATCCTCACCGCGCAGCTGAGACCCGGACAGGCGCTCGTGGAGACCGAACTCGCCGCGCAGTTCGGGGTGTCGAAGACGCCCGTGCGCGAGGCGCTGAAGACCCTGGCGGGCACCGGGCTCGTGGTCATGAGCCAGTACAAGGGTGCCACCGTGCGGCTCGTCGACGCGACCATGGCCCGGGAGGTGTACGACGTGCGCCTGCTCCTCGAACCGGAGGCGCTGCGCCGCTCCATCACCCGCAAGGTCTCGCTGGAGGCGGCCCAGGAGGCGCTGGAGCGCGCCGACTCGGCGATCGACAAGGCGGACAGGTCGCTCGCCAACCGGGACTTCCACCGCGCGCTGTACCTGCCCTGCGGCAACCCGCTGCTCGCGCGGATGCTCGACGAGATCCGGGACCAGGCGGCCCTCGTGTCGACCGTGGCCTGGTCGGCGATCCCCTCCTGGGAGCGCGAGGCCGCCGAGCACCGCGAGATCCTGCGGCTCGCCCTCGCCGACGACGCGGCAGCCGCGGCGGCGGCCCTGCACGACCACATCGCATCGTTCGTACGCCGTGCCTTCCCCGACGACGAAGACGGAGGTGACACGGCGTGAACCACCGGCTGGACATGTATCACCAGCACCTCGACGAAAGGCCAGTCCGCATGGACCTCTCCCCGCTGAAGGCGGCCCTCGCAGACGTTGTGGCGATCCCGGTGACCCCGTTCGCCGAGGACGGCGGCATCGACGTCCCGGCGCACCGCGCCCTGCTGCGGAGGCTGCTCGACGGCGGCGTCCGCATCGTCACCCCGAACGGCAACACCGGTGAGTTCTACGCCCTCACCCCCGACGAGCGGCGCACCGTCACCGAGCTGACCATCGAGGAGGCCAAAGGCCGCGCCACCGTCCTGGTGGGCGTCGGCCACGACGTGCCGACCGCCGTGGCCGCCGCCGAGCACGCGAGGGACGCCGGGGCGGAGATGGTGATGGTGCACCAGCCGGTCCACCCCTACGTCTCGCAGGAGGGCTGGATCGACTACCACCGGGCCATCGCCGAGGCGGTCCCCGGGCTCGGGGTCGTCCCCTACGTCCGCAACCCGCTGCTCGCGGGCGAGAGGCTCGCCGAACTCGCCGACAGCTGCCCCAACGTCATCGGCGTGAAGTACGCCGTCCCCGACGCCGCCCGCTTCGGCGCGTTCGCCAGGGACGCAGGCCTGGAGCGGTTCGTGTGGGTCGCCGGGCTCGCCGAGCTCTACGCCCCCTCCTACTTCGCCACCGGCGCCGCCGGCTTCACCTCCGGACTCGTCAACGTCGCCCCCGGCGTCTCCCTCGCCATGCTGGAGGCGCTCCGGGCCGGCGACTACCTCGCCGCGATGAAGGTCTGGGAGCAGATCCGCCGCTTCGAGGAACTGCGCGCCGACGGGCAGTCCGCCAACAACGTGACGGTCGTCAAGGAGGCCCTGGCCTCGCTCGGGCTCTGCCGCCGCGACGTACGCGCACCCAGCCGGGCGCTGCCCGAGGAGCAGCGCGCCGAGGTCGCCGGCCTGGTCGCCGGGTGGTCGATATGACCGGCACCGGCACGGCGGGCCGCCGCATCGCCCCCGAGGAACTGCGCAGCCACCAGTGGTACGGCACGGACGGGCTCCGCACCTTCAGCCACCGCGCCCGCACCCGGCAGCTCGGCTACCTCCCCGAGGAGCACCTGGGCAAGCCCGTCATCGCGATCCTCAACACCTGGTCCGACATCAACCCCTGCCACGTCCACCTGCGCGAGCGCGCGCAGGCGGTCAAGCGGGGCGTCTGGCAGGCGGGCGGCTTCCCGCTGGAGTTCCCGGTCTCCACTCTCTCGGAGACCTTCCAGAAGCCCACCCCGATGCTCTACCGCAACATGCTGGCGATGGAGACGGAGGAGCTGCTGCGTTCCTACCCCGTCGACGGAGCCGTGCTGCTGGGCGGCTGCGACAAGTCGACGCCCGCGCTGCTCATGGGAGCCGCGTCCGTCGACCTGCCGGCCGTCTTCGTGCCCGCCGGGCCGATGCTGCCGGGCCACTGGCGCAACGAGGTCCTGGGCTCCGGCACGGACATGTGGAAGTACTGGGACGACAAGCGGGCCGGCCTCATCGGCGACTGCGAGATGGCCGAGCTGGAGAACGGGCTGGCCCGCTCGCCCGGCCACTGCATGACGATGGGCACCGCCTCGACCCTGACGGCCGCCGCCGAGGCGCTGGGCGTCACGGTGCCGGGCGCCTCCTCCATCCCGGCCGTGGACTCCGGCCACGACCGGATGGCGGCACAGTCCGGGATCCGGATCGTCGAACTGGTGTGGCAGCAGCTGACGTTGTCGCAGATCCTCACCGCCGACGCCTACGAGGACGCGGTCGCCACGGTCCTCGCGCTCGGCGGCTCCACCAACGCCGTCATCCACCTGATCGCGATGGCCGGCCGCTCCGGGGTGAAGCTCACCCTGGACGACTTCGACCGCGTCGCCCGCACCGTGCCCGTCCTCGCCAACCTCCGCCCCGGCGGCCGCTACCTGATGGAGGACTTCCACTTCGCCGGGGGGCTGCCCGGGTTCCTGGCCCGCCTCACCGACGTACTCCACCTGGACCGGCCCACCGTCACGCACACCACGATGCGCGAACAGCTCGACGGGGCGCTCGTGCACGACGCCGACGTCATCAGGGAGCGCGACAACCCGCTGGCGGAGGAGGGCGGCGTGGCGGTCCTCCGCGGCAACCTCTGCCCGGACGGCGCGGTCATCAAGCACATCGCCGCCGAACCGCACCTGCTGCGCCACACCGGTCCCGCCGTCGTCTTCGACGACTACAAGGAGATGCAGCGGACCATCAACGACCCGGCGCTGGCCCTCACCCCGGACCACGTGCTGGTGCTGCGCAACGCCGGCCCCAAGGGCGGACCCGGCATGCCCGAGTACGGCATGCTGCCGATCCCCGACTACCTGCTGAAGCAGGGCGTACGGGACATGGTGCGGCTCTCCGACGCCCGGATGAGCGGCACCAGTTACGGGGCCTGCGTCCTGCACATCGCGCCCGAGTCGTTCGTCGGCGGACCGCTCGCCCTGGTCCGCAGCGGTGACCTGATCACGCTGGACGTCGAGGCGCGCCTCCTCCACCTGGAGGTGTCCGACGAGGAACTGGAGCTCCGCAGAGCCGGGTGGACCGCGCCGCCCGCCCGCTACGGCCGCGGCTACGGGGCCCTCTACCAGGACCAGATCACCCAGGCCGACACCGGCTGCGACTTCACGTTCCTGGCCCGCCAGGGAGAGGTGCCCGACCCGTACGCGGGCTGAGACGGGCGAAGGGAATTCAGCGCGCCGCCCCGTCCGGGATACCGAACGGCATGCGGAAAGCGCTTGCACCATGCACCGGAAGCACGGCACATCCAGCACTTTTCCAGAGATCGGAGACGCGTCATGGCCCAATCCGCAGCCGTGGCCACACCGCCCCCCAAGGGGAAGGCGTCCAAGCGCCGCTCGGCCACCCCCCGCCGCCTGCCGTATCTGCTGATCGCGCCAGCGGGCCTGCTGATGCTGGGCTTCATCGCCTACCCGGTGGTGAGCGTCTTCTACTACAGCCTGCAGAACTACAACGTCACCAAGCCGTGGCGGAACGGCTTCGCGGGCTTCGACAACTTCACCCGGATCTTCACCGAGGACGAGCAGTTCTGGCCGACGCTGGGCTTCAGCGCCCAGTGGGTCCTCACTCAGGTGACCCTTCAGCTCGCCCTCGGCCTGGCCCTCGCCCTGATCGTCAACCAGACCTTCGTCGGCCGCGGCATCTCCCGGGCCATGGTCTTCTCGCCCTGGGCCGTCTCCGGAGTCCTGACCAGCACCATCTGGATCCTGCTCTACAACTCCTCGACCGGCTTCAGCCGCTACCTCGCGGACGCCGGGATCGGTGAGTACGGCACCTCGGTCCTCTCCGACACCGGGACCGTCTTCTGGGCGGCGACCGTCTCCGAACTCTGGCGCGGCGTCCCCTTCTTCGCCATCCTCATCCTCGCCGACCTCCAGTCCGTCTCCAAGGAGCTGTACGAGGCGGCCTCGGTGGACGGCGCCGGCCGGATGCGGCAGTTCTTCCACATCACGCTCCCGCACCTGCGCGACGCGATCATCCTGGCCACCCTGCTGCGCGGGGTCTGGGAGTTCAACAACGTCGACCTGCTCTACACCCTCACCGGCGGCGGACCGGCGGGCGAGACCACCACCCTCCCGCTCTACGTCGCCAACACAGGCATCGAGGGCCACGACTTCGGATACGCCTCCGCGCTCACCACCGTCGCCTTCGTGATCCTCCTCTTCTGCTCGATCGTCTATCTGCGCCTGAGCAAGTTCGGAGGCGAAAACAAGTGACCGCCGCACTCGTGGAGAAGAACGGCGCCCGCACGCCGGGCCCGGCCGGGGGCGACGCCGTCCCGCCGCCCTCCCCGCCCCGCCGCGCCAAGCGCGAGCGTGCCTTCGACGACGTACCGCGCTGGCAGATCTACCTGCCGCTCGGCATCTACCTGCTCTTCACGCTCATCCCGTTCTACTGGATGCTCCTCTTCGCCGTACGGCCCGCCGGGTCCACCTCGCTGGTGCCCTGGCCGATGACGGGGGACCACTTCTCCAAGGTCTGGAACGAGCGCAGCTTCGCCCTCTTCTTCCAGAACAGCATGATCGTCGGCGTCGCGACGCTGATCGCCACCACCCTGGTCGCGCTGGCCGGCGGATACGCCCTGGCCCGCTTCGACTTCAAGATCAAGGGCGCCTTCATGCTGGCGCTGCTCTGCTCGCAGTTCATCCCGGGCGCCCTGATGCTCGTGCCGCTCTTCGAGATCTTCAAGAACCTCCAGATGATCAACTCCCTGGCGAGCGTCGTCATCGCGGAGACCGTCTTCCAGCTCCCCCTGTCGATCATCCTGATCAGCGGATTCATCAAGAACGTGCCGGTCTCCCTGGAGGAGGCCGCCTGGGTGGACGGCTGCTCGCGCTTCAAGGCCTTCTGCGCCGTCGTCCTGCCGCTGCTGCGCCCCGGGCTGATCGCGGTCGGATCGTTCGCCTTCGTCCACAGCTGGAACCACTTCCTGTTCGCGCTGATGTTCCTCAGCGAACAGGACAAGCAGACGATCCCGGTCGGCCTCAACACCCTGATCGGCGCCGACAGCGTCGATCTGGGGGCGCTGGCCGCGGGCGGTGTCATCGCCGCGGTGCCCGTGGTGATCGTCTTCGCCTTCATCCAGAAGTGGCTCATCACCGGCTTCAGCGCCGGCGCCGTGAAGGGATGACGGACATGACCCGCACCCGCCGTCCCGCCACGCAGATCCGCCAGGCCCCAGCGGGGAGGGCCGCCCGATGAGCGCGACCACCCCCCTGCCCGTCGTCCTGGCCGGCGCCCGCGGCCACGGACGCTGGCACCTCGCCAACATCCGCCGGCTCCAGCACCAGGGCCTGGTCAGGCTGGCCGGGGTCTGCGAGCTGAACCCGCTGACCGACGCCGAACTCGACGTGTTCGCCGGGGAGATGCCGGAGCAGTCCTCGGACTTCGGGGCCCTGCTGGACTCCACCGGGGCGCGCGCCGCCGTCATCTGCACCCCCATCCCCACGCACACCACGCTGGCCCTGACCGCGGCGGCCCGGGGCGTCCACCTGCTCCTGGAGAAGCCGCCCGCCGCGACCTGGGCCGACTACACCCGCATGGCCGACGGGGTGCGGGAGGCGGGCGTCGCCTGCCAGATCGGCTTCCAGTCCTTCGGCTCGCACGCCGTGGCGGCCGTCAAGGACCTCGTACGCTCCGGCGCGATCGGCACCGTGCGGGGTGTCGGCGCCGCCGGCGCCTGGGTCCGTGACGACGCCTACTTCCGGCGGGCGCCGTGGGCCGGGCGCCGCAGGATGAACGGCACCGACGTGGTCGACGGGGTGCTCACCAACCCCCTGGCGCACGCCGTGGCCACGGCGCTCGAACTCGCGGACCGGGGAACGGCCGAGGACGTGGCGTCCATCGAGACCGAGCTCTTCCGGGCCCACGACATCGAGTCCGACGACACCAGCTGCGTCCGGGTCACCACCACCGGGGGGCTCCCGGTGACCGTCGCGGTCACCCTCTGCGCGGAGGAGGCCGGCGAGCCCTACGTCGTCGTCCACGGCGACCGGGGCCGCGTCACCTTCTGGTACAAGCAGGACCGCGTCCTGGTCCAGCGCGCCGGACACGGCCCCGAGGAGGCCGTGCACGGCCGGACCGACCTCCTGGAGAACCTGGTCGACCACCTGGAGCACGGCACCGCGCTCCTCGTGCCGCCGGAGCGCACGGGCGCGTTCATGCGGGTCCTCGAAGCCGTACGCACCGCACCCGAGCCCACCGCGCTGCCCGCCACCGCCTGGTACGCCCGGCCCGTCGACGGGTCGGACGGCGTACGGCGCGTCGTGCGGGGCATCGACGGCACCGTCGCCACCGCCGCGGACACCCTCACCCTCTTCTCCGAACTCGGCGCCTCCTGGGCGCGCCCCAGCGAGGTGAGCACACCATGACCACCGCACTCCTCAGCTGCGCCGGACGCCCCGTCGGCCGCTACGGCTACGGGCCGGATTCCGACAGCCGGCCCTATCTGCACCCCGTCACCACGCTCGCCGGCACCCCCGTCACCGAGGAACGCCCCGCCGACCACATCCACCACCTGGGCGCCTCCGTCGCGGTGCCCGACGTGGCCGGGCACAACTTCTGGGGCGGACGCACCTTCGTCCGCGGCCAGGGCCCCACCGCGCTCGACAACCACGGGACGCAGCGCCACCTCGGCTGGAAGCTGCGCGACCCGGACGGATTCGTGGAGGAGCTGAGCTGGGAGGCCGGCGGCACCGAGCTGCTGCGTGAGCACCGCACCGTCGCCGTCGCCGGCCTCTCCGGCACCGCCTGGGCGCTGGACTTCTCCTTCTCCCTCACCAACCGCGGCGGCGCGGACCTCTCCATCGGCAGCCCCGCCACCAACGGCCGCCCCGGCGCCGGATACGGCGGCTTCTTCTGGCGCGCGCCCAAGGAGGCGGCGCCGCCCGCCGTGTTCAGCGGGACGCTCGACGGCGAGGAGGCCGTGCACGGCAGGGCCGCCGACTGGCTGGCCCTCGCCGGGGACGGCTGGACCCTCGTCTTCGCCGGAGCGACCGAGGAGACCCGGCGCGACCCGTGGTTCGTACGGACCGCCGAGTACCCGGGGGTCGGCTCGTCGCTGGCCGCGGACCGCAGGCTCCCCGTCCCCGCCGGGGCCACGGTCGTGCGCCGGATCGTCACCGTCGTCGCCGACGGGCGCCTCGGCCGGGACGCCGCGGCCGCCCACGTCCGCAGGGCGGTCGCCGCGTGACGCTGCCCTGGACGGCCGACCTCGGGGACGGCACCTACCGCAACCCGGTCCTGAACGCCGACTGGTCCGACCCGGACGTCCTGCGCGTCGGCGACGACCACTACCTCACCGCCTCCAGCTTCGGCCGCGCCCCCGGACTGCCCCTGCTGCACTCCCGCGACCTCGTCAACTGGACCCTCGTCGGGCACGCGCTCGACCGCCTCGCACCGGAAGCCGACTTCGGGGTGCCGCGTCACGACCGCGGGGTGTGGGCGCCCTCGCTGCGCCACCACGCCGGACGCTTCTGGATCTTCTGGGGGGACCCCGACCACGGCATCCAGCAGATCAACGCCGAGGACATCCGGGGCCCCTGGAGCACCCCGCACCTCCTCAAGGCGGGCAAGGGCCTGATCGACGCCTGCCCCCTGTGGGACGAGGAGACCGGCGAGGCCTACCTGGTGCACGCCTGGGCCAAGTCCCGCTCCGGCGTCAAGAACCGGCTCACCGGCCACCGGATGAGCCCCGACGGGCGCGAACTCCTCGACGAGGGCACCACACTCGTGGACGCCGACACGATCCCGGGCTGGTTCACCCTGGAGGGCCCCAAGCTCTACCGCCACGACGGCTGGTTCTGGATCTTCGCCCCGGCCGGGGGAGTGGAGACCGGCTGGCAGGGCGCCTTCCGCTCCCGGACGTTCGCCGGCCCCTACGAGGAGCGGGTCGTCCTCGCCCAGGGCCGCACCGACGTCAACGGCCCGCACCAGGGCGGCTGGGTCCGTACCGCCGCGGGGGAGGACTGGTTCCTGCACTTCCAGGCCCGCGGCGCCCACGGCCGCGTCGTGCACCTCCAGCCGATGCGCTGGGACGGGGACGGCTGGCCGGTCATCGGCGACGAGGGCGAACCCGTCCTGACGCACCGCCGCCCGCGGGCCCCGGAGCAGACCGTCGGGGCCCCGGCCTCCAGCGACGACTTCCCCGGCGGGCGCCACGGCCGGCAGTGGCAGTGGACCGCCAACCCGCGCACCGGCTGGACGGTCCGGCACGCGGGCGACGGGCTGCGCCTCAGCTGCGTACGGACCGCGTACGCGCACGACCTGCGCGCCCTGCCCAACGTCCTGGTGCAGCGGCTTCCCGCCGAGGAGTTCACCGTCGAGACCGGCATCACGCTGGACACCGGCGAACCGGGGGCCAAGGCCGGGCTCGCCGTGCTCGGGGACGCCTTCTCCTGGATCGGCCTGGAGGCCGGGGACGACGGCGAGGCCAGGCTCGTCCACCGGTACGCCGAATCCGTCGCCGAGCACGAACGGGACGCCGCGCACCCCCGCCCCGCACCCGGCGCCTCCGTACGCGTGCGGATCGAGGTCACCCGCGGCGCCCGCTGCCGCTTCTCCGCCGACACCGGCGACGGGTCCGGCTTCCTGGCCTCCGGCCAGGTCTTCGCCGCCGCCCCCTGGCGGTGGGTCGGCGCGCTGCTGGGCCTCTTCGCCACCGCCCCGGCCGGTGACGGGCCGTCAGGAACAGCCGGTTTCACCGCTTTCCGCACCACCGGACGAGCTCGCACCCCCTGACCCCGCACCGCTCACCTGGGAGCCGCAATGACGCACCTCCGTACCGAGCGCACCAGAGCGAGAACGCTGTTCACGGCCTTCACCCCGCCCACCGCCACCCCCGGGCACCACGGCGGCGCCTCCCCGGGGAGCACCACGGGCCGTACCGACGCCCGGGGGAGCGCGTACGGACCGCGGGGCGTCCGCGCCTGCCCGCCGGAGCCCGTCACCCGGGACGCCCCGCACCGCGCACACCACTGACCTCCCCCCACGTACGCGTACCGATCCGAGAGAGAAGAGCCGACATGAACATCTCGAAGACGCTCCGGGGGCGTGCCGCGGCAGCGGTGTCCCTCACCGCGGTCCTGGCGCTCACCGCCACCGCCTGCGGTGACGACGGCAGCAGTTCGGGCACGGAGGGCAGCGGAAAGGGCGAGATCACCTTCTGGGACAACAACGGCGGTCCGCGCACCGCCGTCTGGACCGAGATCATCAAGGACTTCCAGAAGGAGAACCCTGACATCAAGGTCAAGTACGTCCCGATCCCGATCGCCGACGTGCAGTCCAAGTACGACACGGCCATCGCCGGCGGAGGCCTGCCCGACGTGGGCGGTGTCGGCACCGCGTACCTGGCCAACATGGTGTCCCAGGAGGCGCTGGAGCCGGTCAGCGGCCGGCTGGAGAAGTCGCCGCTGAAGGACAAGCTCGTCGGGAGCATGGTCGCCAGCGTCAGATCCGCGGCCGGCCGGGGCGACGACCTGTACACCGTGCCGACCTCGGCCAACAACGGCGCGCTCTGGTACCGCACCGACCTGTTCGAGCAGGCCGGGCTGGAGGCGCCCACCACCTGGCCGAAGTTCTACGAGGCCGCGGACAAGCTCACCGACGCGAAGAACAACAAGTTCGGCTACACCATCCGCGGCGGCGCGGGCTCCATCGCGCAGGCCCTGGACGCCGTCTACGGCCAGACCGGCATCACCGAGTTCTGGGACGGCGAGAAGACGACCCTGAACGCCCCCGAGAACGTCGCGGCCCTGGAGAAGTACGCCGCCCTCTTCAAGAGGACGACGCCGGCCGCCGACGTCAACAACGACTTCACCAAGATGGTCGCCCAGTGGGACACCGGCACCATCGGGATGCTCAGCCACAACCTCGGCTCCTACCAGGACCACCTGAAGGCCCTGGGCGAGGGCAAGTTCGCCGGGATACCCGCCCCCATCGGGGAGGGCGGCAAGCGCGTCCAGGTCTCCAACCCCGTCGACGGCCTCGGCCTCTTCCGGTCCAGCAAGAACAAGAACGCGGCCTGGAAGTTCATCGAGTTCGCGGCCTCCCACGAGTCGAACAGCAAGTGGAACGAGTCCGCGGGCGCCATCCCGGCCAACACCGAGGCGGCCGGGGACCCGTGGATCTCCGAGTCCGAGCCGACCGCGCTCGCCGCCAAGGCGCTCACCGACGGCTCCACCGAGATCGTCGACCTCCCGTACTACCTGCCCGACTGGAACAACATCAGCAAGGCCGACAACGAGCCCGAGTTCCAGAAGCTGCTCCTCGGCAAGGTCACGGCCAAGGCGTTCCTCGACAAGATCGCCGACGAGCTGAACGCCGCCCAGAAGGAGTGGAAGGAACTGGGCAACGGCTGATCCGGCCGTCCTCACGGCCGGCACCCCGGTGACCGGGGGGCCGGCGGCGGTCCGGGTCGCACCCCGCCGCCGGCCTCCCTCCCCGCCCCACCCCACGTGTGCCATCCGATGTCATCCGAGAGAGGCAGTCATCCTGTGTCACTCACCCGCAGACGGACGGCGGCCGCGCTCCTCGCGCTGCCCGTAGCCCTCAGCGCCACCCCCGCACTCGCGCACGGCGGCGGGGGCCGGCCCCGGACCCTGCACATCGCGGGCGACTCCACGGCGGCCCCGAAACACGCCGACGCCGCGCCCGAGACCGGCTGGGGCATGGCCCTGCCCTTCTTCCTCGGCCGCGCGCTCGGCGTCGCCAACCACGCGGTGAACGGGCGGAGTTCCAGGAGCTTCGTCGACGAGGGCCGCCTCGCCGCCCTCCTGGACGGGGTCCGCCCCGGCGATCTCGTCCTCGTCCAGTTCGGGCACAACGACGAGAAGACCGAGGACCCCGCCCGCGGCACCGACCCGTACACCACCTACCAGGAATACCTGGGCCGGTACGTCGACGGCGCCCGCGCCCGGCGCGCGGAGCCCGTGCTGATCACCCCGGTCGAGCGCCGCCGCTTCGCCGCGGACGGCACCGCCAGGCCCACGCACGGCGAGTACCCCGCCGCGATGCGCGCCCTGGCGTCGCGGGAGGGCGTGCCCCTGCTCGACGTCCAGGCGCTCTCCCTCGCCCGCTGGCAGGAACTCGGCCCCGACGGGACCGAGGCCTGCTTCAACTGGCTGGAGCCCGGCCAGTCGCCGAACTACCCCGACGGCAAGCAGGACAACACCCACTTCAGGCCCGAGGGCGCCGTCGAGGTGGCCCGGATGACCGCCCGCGCCCTGCTGGACACGCGCACGCTCGCCCCGCGCGACCTGCGCCGCCTCGACGAGCCGGTACCCGGGTCGTGGATCACCTGGCCGCAGGCCTGATCCCTCCGTCCGCCCCGGGCACCGCCCTCACCGCTCCACCCGCTGATTTCCGAGCATGTCCGCGTACGACAGTTAAGGAATCGCCATGCCCGCACGCATGAGACACGTCCGCGCCCTCGCCGTGGCCACCGGCTGCGCCTCACTGGCCCTCGCCGTGAGCCTCCCCGCCCAGGCCGCCCCCCGCCCGGACCGGGGGACCGAGCGCGCCGTGCTCCCCCAGGGCGACGGCTGGGCCGCCGCCGAGGGCTCCACCACGGGCGGGTCCCGGGCCACCGCGGACCACGTCTACACCGTGTCCAACCGCGCCGAGCTCATCGCCGCGTTCAGGGACGCGGGCGACGCGCCGAAGATCGTCCGGATCGCCGGGACCGTCCACGGCAACTCCGACGCCGCGGGCACCCCGATCGGCTGCGAGGCCTACCAGCAGGACGGCTACACCCTGGACAAGTACCTCGCCGCCTACGACCCGGCGGTCTGGGGCACCGACGAGGTCCCGTCGGGCCCGCTGGAGGACGCCCGCGTCGCGTCCGCGAAGCAGCAGGCGGCCGCGGTCAACGTGAACGTCCCCTCCAACACCACGATCATCGGCGTCGGCAAGGACGCCACGATCGTCGGCGCCAGCCTCCAGGTGAAGAACGTCTCCAACGTCATCGTCCGCAACCTCACCTTCGAGGACACCTACGACTGCTTCCCCCAGTGGGACCCCACCGACGGTGACAAGGGCGCCTGGAACTCCGAGTACGACAACCTCGTCGTCTACGGCTCCAGCCACGTCTGGGTCGACCACAACACCTTCAGCGACGGCGACCGCCCCGACGCCGACCAGCCGTCCTACTTCGGCCAGATCTTCCAGCAGCACGACGGACTCTTCGACATCGTGCGCGGCGCCGACCTCGTCACCGTGTCCTGGAACATCCTCAAGGACCACGACAAGACCATGCTCATCGGCAACAGCGACGGCGCCGGGGCGAGCGACCGGGGCAAGCTCCGCGTGACACTGCACCACAACCTCTTCAAGGAAGTGAAGGAGCGCGCCCCCCGCGTCCGCTTCGGCCAGGTCGACTCCTACAACAACCACTTCGTCGCCACCGAGGGCGCCGCCTACGGCTACACCTACGGCATCGGCGCCGAGTCACGGCTCGTCGCGGAGCACAACGCCTTCACCCTGCCCGCCGGCCTCGACAAGGCCACCATCCTGAAGAAGTGGTCCGAGTCCTCCCTCACCGCGGGGGACAACTACGTCAACGGGCGCAAGACCGACCTGATCGCCGTCCACAACGCGGGCGTCCCCGCCGAGCACCTCACCGAGGGCGCCGGCTGGACCCCGGTGCTGCGCCCCCGCACCGACAGCCCGCGCGCCGTCCCCGCGCTGGTGGACCGCCAGGCGGGAGCGGGCAGGATGCCCGGCTGCTGAGCACCACCCCGAACCGGCCGGAGCGGCACCGCACGCTCTCCACCACCCCGGAGAGCGCCGCTCCGGCCACCCCACCCCCGCAGAGGAGTTACCGCCATGCCCAGCAGACGCAGTGCGCTGACCCTGTTCGCGGGTGCGGGCGCCGCCCTCGCCCTCGGCGCACCCGCCGCCCACGCCAGGCCCGCGCACGACCGCCCCTTCGGCCGGTACGGATCCCCGTCCCGGCGGCTCGACCCGCTCACGCTCTACGTCGACCCGCACGGCAGGGGCGACCACACCGACGTGCGGTCCGCCGTGGCCGCAGCCTCCGGCACCGGCCGCACCCTGGTGCTCGCCCCCGGCACCTACCGCGGCCCGGTCCTCGTCACCGCGGCGCAGACCGGGCTCACCCTGATCGGGGCGAGCGGCGGGCCCCGGGACACCGTCCTCGTGCACGACAACGCGGCCGGCACCCCCAGGCCCGACGGCTCCGGCCCCTACGGCACGAGCGGATCGGCCACCGTCACCGTCCAGGCCGCGGGCTTCACCGCCCGCGACGTGACCTTCGCCAACGACTGGCTGCGCGCGGACCACCCGGAGTACACCGGTACCCAGGCCGTCGCCATCAAGGTGCAGGGCGACCGCTCGGCGTTCCACCGCTGCCGGTTCCTCGGCCACCAGGACACCCTGTACGCCGATTCCCCCGCGCTCACCTCCCTCGCCCGCCAGTACTACCGGGACTGCTACGTGGAGGGCGACGTCGACTTCGTCTTCGGCCGCGCCGCCGCCGTCTACGACCGCTGCCACTTCCACACCCTGACGCGCACGGACCTCGCCTCGGCGCCGTACGGCTTCGTCTTCGCGCCCAGTACCGCCGGGGGCGCCCCGCACGGCTACCTGGTCCTGCGCTCCCGGGTCACCAGCGCCGCGCCCGACGGGTACTACAAGCTGGCCCGCCCCTGGGTGCCCTCCTCCGACCTCACCGCGCACCCGATGCTGACCGTCCGCGACAGCCACCTCGGCGCGGGCGTCGACGCGGCCGAGCCGTACGCCACGATGTCCGCGGGCTTCCCCTGGCAGGACCAGCGCTTCGCCGAGTACCGCAACACCGGTCCCGGCGCGCGCGTCACCGTCCCCGGGAACCGTCCGCAGCTGACCGCGTCCCAGGCCCGCGCGCACACACCGGCCGAATGGCTGGGCGACTGGCGCCCCTTCGCGTGAACACCCGGGCCGTCCCGGGCATCGAGGGGCTCGACCTGGACCGCCGGGTACCCGTCCGGCAGGAGTACCGCGACCACGTCACGGAACACGGCTCCAGCACCGGACCTCCGGACCGGTGACACGCTCACCATCCGTCAGCCGCTCCACGCGGCGCTGCTCCCTCCGGCGCGGAAGCCGCCCTGGCGCTCGCCGACACCTTCGGCACCGGCGCGGAGCGGACCGCCTCGGTCATCGGGCAGGTGAACGACAAGGCCGACGAACTCCACCTCGACAAGACCGAGTTCGAGTCCTTCGACGGGTGGGGGCGATGTCGGCACCCCGTCCGAACCGGCGGAGCCGGCCCGGTACGCGACTGCACCTGGACCGGCACGAGCCAGCTCCTCGGCTCGTAGGAGGGTGTCGCCGGCATCAGGACCGGCACGACCGCACCGGCGGGCGGCTGCCTGGTGTTCTCGGCCACCCGCGGCGGCACGACGTACATCGGCACGGTGCTGAACAGCACCGACCGGTACGCCGACGCCGCGCGGATGCTGGACCGCGGCATCGGTCCGGGCGAGGCCGAGGGGCGCAGCGCGACCGGCCGGGGCGCGGCGGGCATGACGCGGGGGCGCGGACACACCGGTGTCCGCGCCCCCGCACCGTCACCGCCTAGTCGTAGCTGAGGTCCGACGCGGCGTAACGGCAGTACGTCCCGTCCGGACCGCTGCCGGTCTCGGTCGGCTCGGCGCCGGTGCTGTTGCCGGTGTAGCGGACGCACGGCTTGATCTTCTTGCTGCTGTCACCGTGGATCCGTACCAGGCGCAGGGCGGCGGTGTCCCCGTAGTTGGTGTTGATCCCGACCAGGGCCTTGCCCGGCGCCGTGACGTCGACGTCGTTCACGATGATCTCGCGCTTGTACTGCTTGGAGCAGTTGCCGCAGGACCGGACGAGCTTGCCGAAGTCGGAGACCTGGAACTTCGTCACGACCAGCTTGCCCGCGCCGTTGAACTGGAAGACCTTGTCGGAGGCCTTCTTCGCGCCGCCGCCGTACACGGTGTAGACCGAGCCGGACGACGTGCCCTTGAAGGACGCGGCGTCCTCGCCGACGTCCTCCCACCAGACGTTCTGGATCGTGCAGCTGCCGGAGCAGTGGACGCCGTCGGCGGCGGGCGAGCCCAGGATGACGTTCTTCAGCGTCGCCCCGTCGGCCAGCTTGAAGATCGGGTCCTGGCCCTCCTCCTGGCCGCCCCCGCCGAGGTCGCCGGTCCCGTAGAAGCGCTTCAGCGACCCGTCGTACGTCCCCGAGACGCTGATGGTCTTCGAGACGGCCTGGCTCCCGGTGGCACTGGGCCAGGCGGGCACCGCGGCCGTCGCCGCGCCCGCGGGCTGGAGCGTGGCGCCGGAGGCGAGGGCGGCGGCGGTGAGGGCCAGGGCCGTGGTCAGTGCGGCGGCCATGCGGCGCCCGCCCGGCCCGCGCCGGTGGGTGTGCGCTCGTCGGCTCATGTCGTGGATTCCGTTTCCTAGGGGGTGGGGGTGTGTCGCGCTCATGGGTCGTCACCGCCCCGGAAAGGGTTGCCGGGTTCCCGGTCCGATTTCCCGCCGCCGCGCACTCCGCCCGCCGCCGCACGCGCCGTGCGGTCAGTGCGTCTCCGCGAAGTCCCCGCCCACCGAGATCTGTTCGCCGCCGGCCAGGGCACGCGCCGTGTAGTCGTCCCGCCCCGTGTCGCGGGTGCCCTCCGCGTGGTCGTACTGCCCCGCGAAGGTGTGCGTCCCGGCCGGCACGCTCCGCCCCGGCTTCAGGACCCACCGGTAGACCAGGAAGCCGTCCTCCTCGCGCGCCGCGACCGCGAAGTCCCCCTCCGGCAGCGAGCGCCAGGAACCGGTGGTGTTCACCCCGCCGTTGAGGGCGACACGGAGTTCGACGGTCAGCCCGGACAGCGGCCGGGACGTCTTGAGCGTGACCTCGCTCTGCGCCCAGTAGCTGTTGCCGGCCGGGTCCAGCGAACCGTCCGACCACAGCGGGCCCTTCCCGGCGGGCAGCGCACCGCCCCGGCCGGAGGCCGGCGCGGCGGGCCCCGGCGACGCGGGCCCCGCGGCCACCCGCTGCCCGCCCTCCGGCGCCTCCCGGCCGGCCGACGTGACCGCGAACGCCCCCGCCGTCAGCACCCCGCACACCGCCACGGTCGCACCGGCGACGCGCAGCCACGGCATGGGGGCGCGCGGGGCGCGGGCGGGCCGGGCCGGGGGCTCCTCCGCCATGCCGCGCTCGATCCGCGCCAGCATCCGCGCCCGGTCGGGGCGGTGCGAAGCGGCGGCCGTGCGCAGCCGCTCCCGCAGGTGCTCGTCCATCACTGCCTTCCTCCGGTGCGCTGCCCGGCCACCGCGACCTGTACCCGGGCCGCCGGGGCCTCGGGTCCGAGCAGCCGCTGGAGTTCCGCCACACCGCGCGAGGTCTGGCTCTTCACCGTACCCACCGAGATGCCCAGCACCAGAGCGGTGTCCCGCTCGGACAGGTCGAAGGCGTGCCGCAGCACCACGCACGCGCGCTTGCGGAACGGCAGCCTGCGCAGGGCCTCCTGGACGTCCACCACGGCCGACACGTCGGGCCCGTCCGCCGCGTAGCCGTCGCCGGTCCCCCGGGGAGCCCAGAACAGCGCGACCCTGCGCCGCTCGCGCACCGCGCTGCGGATGCGCGTACGGGCCAGGTTGGCGACGACCCCCCTGGCGTACGCCGCGGGGTGTTCGGCGTCCCTCACCCGGTCCCAGCGGTGCCAGAGCGCCATGAGGGCGTCGGCGGCCAGGTCGTCCGCCGCGTCGGCCTCGCCCGTCAGCAGGTGCGCGAGCCGGGCGAGTTCGGCGTAGTGCGCCTCGAAGAACGCACGGAACTCGGCGGCAGCGGCGTCATCCACGACTGTGCCCACGGGTACCTCTCCTCTGCACCGGATCCCTGCGCGCTCCACGGACTGTGTACGTTCCCAGTGCCGTTCGCGGGGCGAGAGCGTACCAACGCCGTCCCGGAAGCGCTTCGACGCGTGCGCCTCCCAGTAAGGCGTAACACGGCGAAAACCTGAAGCCCCCTGCGCCGGGTGAACGGCGCGGTGGCGCGACCGGACCGGCGGGCCGCGCAAGACGTAACACGGCGAAAACCCGAAACCCCCGTGGCCGGTGAACAATCCGGCTGACCGCCGCGTGATCCGTACCCCTGGAGGAGTGCCGTGCCGGACAGACCTGATCCCACCGTGCCCGCGAGCAGGACCGACGACGCGAAGGCGCCCGGACTCGCGGACCCCGCCGCGCCGCTGCCCGGGGCGCCCGCCGCGGCCGGGCCGGGAGGCGCCGTCGACCGCTACTTCTCGATCAGCGCCCGCGGCTCCGACTTCGGACGTGAGATACGCGGCGGCTTCGCCACCTTCTTCACGATGGCCTACATCCTGGTGCTCAACCCGGTCATCCTCGGATCGGCCGAGGACAAGTTCGGCAACCACCTCTCGGGCCCCCAGCTCGCCACCGCCACCGCCCTGGTCGCCGCGGTGATGACCGTCCTCATGGGGCTCGGCGGCAACCTCCCGCTCGCCCTCGCCGCCGGTCTCGGCCTCAACGCCGTCGCCGCCTTCCAGCTCGCGCCCCTGATGAGCTGGCCCGACGCGATGGGCCTCATCGTCATCGAGGGCCTGCTGATCTGCGTCCTGGTGGTCACCGGCCTCCGCGAGGCGCTCATGCACGCGATCCCGGCGTCCCTCAAGCAGGCCATCAGCGTCGGCATCGGCCTCTTCATCGCCTTCATCGGCTTCGTCGACGCCGGATTCGTCTCCCGCATCCCCGGGGACACCGGCTCCGTCCCCGTCCAGCTCGGCGCCACCGGACACCTCTCCGGCTGGCCGGTCCTGGTCTTCTGCCTCGGCGTGCTGCTCACCGTCGCGCTGCTCGCCCGCAGGACGAAGGGCGCCATCCTCATCAGCATCGTGGTGACCACCGCCGTCGCGGTGGTCATCGACGCGGTCGCCGACATCGCCCCCGCCGCCTGGGGCCTGACCGTGCCCGCCGTGCCCGACGACCTGCTCGCGGCACCGGACTTCGGGCTGATCGGCTCCTTCAGCCTCTTCGGGGCGTTCCAGCACGTGGGTGTCCTCACCCTCGTGCTGCTGGTCTTCACCCTGCTGCTCAGCGACTTCTTCGACACCATGGGCACCGTCGTGGGCGTCTCCCACGAGGCCGGACTCCTCGACGAGGACGGCAAGGTGCCGCACCTGGGCCGGGTCCTGCTCATCGACGGCGCGGCGGCCGTCGCGGGCGGCGCGGCCTCCGCGTCCTCCGCCACGTCCTACGTCGAGTCCACCGCGGGGGTCGGCGAAGGCGCCCGTACCGGCTTCGCCTCCCTCGTCACCGGTGGCCTCTTCGCGGTCGCGCTCTTCCTCACCCCGCTGTCCACGATCGTCCCCGCGCAGGCGGCGGCGCCCGCCCTGGTCGCGGTCGGCTTCATGCTCATGGCCCAGGTGCGGCACATCGACTGGGAGAAGTACGAGATCGCGATCCCGGCCTTCCTCACGATCGCCGTGATGCCGTTCACCTACTCGATCACCAACGGCATCGGCGCGGGCTTCGTCGCCTACGTGGTGCTCAGGGCCGTCCTCGGCAAGGCCAGGGAGGTCCACCCGCTGCTGTGGGCCACCGCGGCCCTGTTCACGGTGTACTTCGCCATCGACCCGGTCGAGCAGCTGCTCGGCGTGAAGTAGGCGCCCGGCCCCCGGCCACGGCGCGGCCCCTTCACCCGCCCCCCCCCGCCACCGCCCCGGTGGGGGGGGGGGCCCCGGGCCCGCTCAGCGCTTCAGCGCCGCCGTCATCATCTTCTGCGCGATCGGCGCGGCCAGGCCGTTGCCGCTGACCTCGGAGCGGGCCGCCCCGGAGTCCTCGACGACCACCGCGACGGCGACCTGCTTGCCGGTGGAGTCGTCCTTCGCGTACGAGGTGAACCAGGCGTACGGGGTGTTGCTGTTGTCCACGCCGTTCTGCGCGGTGCCCGTCTTGCCGCCCACCTCGGCGCCGTCGATCCTCGCGTTGCTCCCGGTCCCCTTCTCCACCACGGTGACCATCGCGCTCCGCAGCTGCTCGGCCGTCGACTCCTTCACGACCCGCCGGGTGTCACCGTCCGGGAACTCCTGGAGCGTGGAGCCGTCGGCGTCCGTCACCCGGGAGACCATGTGCGGCGAGGCCAGCTCACCGCCGTTGGCGAGGGCCGAGGAGACCATCGCCATCTGCATCGGGGTCGCGGTCACCTCGAACTGGCCGATGCCGGTCAGCGCGGTCTGCGCCTGGTCCATCCCGGTCGGGTACACGCTCTGCGAGGCCCGGACCGGCACGTCGAGCTTCTCCGTGTCGAAGCCGAAGGCGTCCGCCATGGCCTTCAGCTTGTCCTGGCCGAGGTCGGCCGCCACCTTCGCGAAGACGTTGTTGCACGAGTACCGGAGCGCGGTCCGCAGGGTGGCGTTCTCGCACGGCGCCGACGGGTTCTCGTTCGACAGGACCGTGCTCGTGTTCGGCAGGGTGTACGGGTCGGGGCTGTCGGTGGGCTCGTCGACCGAGCCGTACAGGCCGTTCTCCAGCGCCGCCGCGGCCACCACCAGCTTGAACGTCGAGCCGGGCGGCAGCGGCTGCCGCAGTGCCCGGTTGACCAGCGGCTTGCTCGCGTCGTCGAGCAGCTTCTGCCAGGCGTCGCCGTCCGTCGTCCCGCTGATGTCGGAGGGGTCGTAGGAGGGCGAGGAGACCATCCCCAGGATGCGCCCGGTCTCCGGGTCCATCGCGACCGCCGCGCCCCGGTCGTCCCCGAGCGCCTCGAAGGCGGCCTTCTGCACGTCCGGGTCGATGGTCGTCAGCACGTCGCCGGGGTCCGTCTGCTTGCCGGTGAGCACGTCGGCGGGATTCTTCAGCCGGTCGTCGGTGCCGTCGAGGACGTGGCTGTAGATGCCCTCCAGCTGTGTGGCGCCGTAGGCCTGCGAGCTGTAGCCGGTGACCGCCGCGTACAGATCGCCCTGGGTGTAGGTGCGTTTGTAGCGGAGGTCGTCGCCGTCCGTCTCCTTCGAACCGGTGACCGGCGAACCGGCCACGATGATGTCACCGAGCGGCTGCGCGTACTGCGCGATCGTGTTCCGCCGGTTGTGTTCGTCGTCTGCGAGCGCCCGTGCCTCGTACCCCTGCACCCAGGTCGCCCGCACCAGCAGGGCGAGCACCATGAGCAGACAGAAGACCGAAGCGCGCCTGATCGTCTTGTTCATCCCGCTGGAGGGACGAACGGGGGCGCCGGGGACGTTCCCGTCCGTGTTCCTTCTCACCGAGTTCTCAGGCGCGCGGGGCGGCCCGCCGGGGGCTCAGAGCCTGCGGGTCGCGAGGGTGAGCCGGTCGCGGGCGTCGAACAGGGCGTCCTTGACCATCTGCTCGTGCGCCGGCGTGAGCCGGGCCACCGGCACCGAGCAGCTGATCGCGTCGCGCGACGGGGTGCGGTACGGGATCGCGACGCCGAAGCAGCGCAGCCCCAGGGTGTTCTCCTCGCGGTCCACCGCGTACCCCTGCTCGCGGATGACGTGCAGCTCCTCGATCAGCTTCTCGCGGTCGGTGAGGGTGTGCTCCGTCAGGGCGGGCAGCGTCTCGGGCAGCATCGCGCGGACCTGCTCGTCGCTGTGGGTGGCCAGCAGCGCCTTGCCGAGCGAGGTGGAGTGCGCGGGGAGCCGGCGGCCGACGCGGGTGAACGGGCGCAGGTAGTGCTGGGACTGCCGGGTCGCGAGGTACACCACGTTCGTCCCGTCGAGCCGGGCCAGGTGGATCGTCTCCGTCGTGTCGTCGGAGAGCCGGTCCAGGGTGGGCCGGGCGACGGCGACGGCCTCGTCCCCGTCGATGTACGAGGTGCCGACGAGCAGGGCCCGTACGCCGATCCCGTACCGCGTGCCCGTGGCGTCGGTCTCCACCCAGCCGAGCTCCACCAGGGTGCGCAGCAGCATGTAGAGGCTGGACTTGGGGTAGCCGACGGCCTCCTGCACGGCGGCCAGCGAGTGCATACCGGGTCGCCCCGCGAAGTACTCGAGGAGTTCCACCGTCCGTACGGCGGATTTGACCTGTGCCCCACCGGATTCGCCTACCGACATGCCTGATGTCCCTTCCAGCCCGCTTGCACGGCCCTGTGACTTCTTGCCAACACTGAGCGCCCGGAAATAGAGTTCCCGTGTATTCACGATCAGGAACGCTGTTCAGAATACCGAACAACTTCTCCTGTGTGGCAGTGGACCGGAAGGAAACACGGTGGCAGCAGCACCAGTCTGGAGCGTCGACCCCCGGACGGGGAACCCGCGTGAGCAGGTTGCGGTGGAGGCTACAGCGGAGGAGGTCGACCGTGCGGTCCGGGCGGCGCACGCCGCTCGTGGAGCGCTGGCCGACCGCACCGTGCGCGCCGCGTTCCTGCGCACCGCGGCCGACCTCCTCTCCGAGGCCCAGGAGCACGTCATCGAGGCGGCCGACGCCGAGACCGCACTCGGCCCCGCCCGGCTCACCGGCGAACTCGCCCGCACCGCAGCACAGTTGAGGGCCTTCGCGGAGGTCGTCGACGAGGGTGCCTTCCTCGACGTCCACATCGACCACGAGGACGGCAGCCGGACCCCGCCCTGGCCGGACCTGCGCCGCTACAAGATCCCGCTCGGCGTCGTGGCCGTCTACGCGGCCAGCAACTTCCCGCTCGCCTTCTCCGTCCCCGGCGGTGACACCGCGAGCGCGCTCGCGGCCGGCTGCCCGGTCGTCGTCAAGGCGCACCCCGACCACCCCGCGACCTCGGAGATCTGCGCCTCGCTCCTGCGCAGGGCCGCCGCGCGGCACGGGCTGCCCGAGGACGTCCTGACCGTGGTCCACGGCTTCGACGCGGGTGTCGAGCTGGTCCGCCACCCGCTCGTCTCCGCGGCCGGTTTCACCGGCTCGATCCGCGGCGGGCGCGCGCTGTTCGACGCCGCCGCCGCCCGGCCCGCGCCGATCCCCTTCCACGGAGAGCTCGGTTCGCTCAACCCCGTCGTCGTCACCGAGGCGGCCGCCGCCGAACGCGCCGAGCAGATCGGTGCCGGACTCGGCGGCTCGATGACCATGGGCGCCGGGCAGTTCTGCACCAAGCCCGGTTTCGTCCTCGCCCCCTCCGGCGAGGCCGGCGACCAGTTGCTGAAGTCCCTGACCGAGACGGTCAGCGGCACGGCCGCCGGGGTCATGCTCGACCACCGGATGCGCGACGCCTTCGTGCACGGCGTCGCCGAACGGGCCGCGCTCCCGGACGTCGAGGCCCCGGTCACCCCGGGCGCCGGAGGCGAACACACCGTCTCCGCCGGCTTCCTCACCGTGCCCGCCCGCCGGCTGGCCCAGGAGGGGCCGCACGACGCGCTCCTGGAGGAGTGCTTCGGGCCGGTCACCGTCATCGCCCGCTACGACTCGGCCGACGAGATCACCGCCGTGCTGTCGCGTCTGCCGGGCAACCTCACCGCCACCCTCCAGATCGCCACGGAGGAGGCCGACGGCAGCGCCGCCGACCTGCTGGCCGCGCTCACCCCGGTGGCCGGACGCGTCCTGGTCAACGGCTGGCCGACCGGTGTCGCCGTCGCTCCCGCCCAGCACCACGGCGGCCCCTACCCGGCCACCACCTCCACCTCCACCTCGGTCGGCGCCACCGCGATCGAGCGCTGGCTGCGCCCCGTCAGCTACCAGTCGACGCCCGAGGCGCTGCTGCCCCCGGAGCTCCGCGAGGACAACCCGCAGGGCCTCCCGCGACGCGTGGACGGGCGGCGGGCATGACTCAGATGCGGATCGACGAACTCCCCTTCGCCCTCGAAGGGTTCGGGCCCGACGGCGGATGGGCGTACGAGGACGGCGTGCTCACCGGCTCGGCGGGCGCGAAGCAGGACCGCTTCGTGCCCCCGGGGGGCGAAGCGCTGGAGCCCGCCACCGACGCGCCGCGCCTGCTGGGCGCCGCACCGGAGGGCGACTTCCAGCTGATCGCCCGGGTGAAGGTCGGCTTCGCCGCGGCCTTCGACGCCGGGGTGCTCTACCTCCACGTGGGGGAGCGGGAGTGGGCGAAGCTCTGCCTGGAGCTCTCCCCGGAACGCCCGACCGTCTGCACCGTGGTCACCCGCGGCCAGTCCGACGACGTGAACTCGGCCGTCGTGGAAGGGGACAGCCACTGGCTGCGGCTCAGCCGCAGCGGCGGCGCCTTCGCCTTCCACGCCTCGGCGGACGGTGAACGGTGGACCTTCGTCCGGGTGTTCACCCTCGGCACGGAGCAGGAGCGGGCCGCCGCCCGCATCGGCTTCCTCGTCCAGTCACCGACCGGTGAGGGCTGCGCCGCCTCGTTCGACCGGATCGCCTTCCGCCCCACCGCGCCGGGGGACCTGCGCGACGGCAGCTGAGGGACCGTACACAGGTGGGGGCCCGGATCCGGGAGGATTCCGGGCCCTCGTCCGTGCGGCCCCGGCCCGTTCCGTCCGCCCGGTGTGCGCCTGGACGCGTCCAGAGGCCCCGGCCCGCCTTTCTCACGGCTTCCTCATGTGCCCCTGGTTCCGTGTCCGGTGCGGCCGGCGGACGCACGGCCCGCGCCATCCGAGGGGAACCCCGCCGTGAAGGCCGTACCAGCCCGGCACGACAGCCCGGCCGTCGAGGACGGCCCGGGCGACCGCGCCCTGCCCGACCCGGCAGCCCCTGATCCGTCCCCGCCGCCCGTCCGGGGCGGAGCGGTGTGAGGGGGGTACCGGGCCGCCCGCGCCCCCGCTCGCTGCACACCCGGCTGGTACTGATCGCCACGGTCCTGGCCACCGCCGCGGTGCTGGTGTGCCAGGCCACCGGACTGACCCTCATGCGGTCCTGGCTCATCGGGCAGGTCGACGGCCGGCTCGCCGACTTCCGCCCGCCGCCGCCCGTCTACCGCGACATCGCCGACGGCACCGCGCCCGACCGCAGGCCACCCGCCCACGAGATCCTGCCCTCCGACTTCCGCGTCCACTTCTACGACGCCGAGGGCCGGCTGCTGCCCCACTCGCTCGGCAGCGGAGGCGGCGAGCCGCGCCTGGCCCGGACGATCGACGTGGACCGGCCCGTGGACGGACGTCCGTCCACGGTGCCCGCCGCGGACGGCGACGGGGACTGGCGCGTGGCCATCGAGCCGGGGCCCGGCGGGATGCGTGCCGTCGTCGCCCTGCCCCTGGACACCGTCCAGGACGCGACGGCCAGGCTGCTCCGGTTCAGCCTGGCCGTCGGGGCGGCCACCGCCGCCGGAGTGATGCTGCTGGGGAGCGCCGCCGTGCGCCTCGGCCTCCGGCCGCTGACCCGTGTCGAGCACACCGCCCGCAGCATCACCGGCGGCGCGCTCGAACAGAGCGTCACCGACACCAGCCCGGACACCGAGGTCGGCCGCCTCGGCATCGCCTTCAACACCATGCTCGACCAGCTCCGGGCGGCACTGCACCGCAAGGACGGGACCGAGCGCCGGCTGCGCCGCTTCATGGCGGACGCCGGGCACGAACTGCGCCCCCGCTGACCTCGGTCCAGGGCTTCGCCGAACTCCTGCTGGAGGAACCGCACATGTCCCCGGCCCGTCGGCGCGAGGCCCACGAGCTGATCGCGCGGAACGCCGGCCGCATGAGCCGCCTGGTCGACAGCCTCTTCCTGCTGGCCAAGCTCGGCGACGCCCCCACCACCGAGCACGGGCCGGTCGACCTGCTCTCGCTGGCGGCCGACGGCGTGTCCGCCACGGCCGTGCGCCACCCGGGTCGACGCGTCGCCCTCGCACCGCTCGGGACCTGCGGACCCGGCGGAGGCGGTGAGCTGGACGTCGTGGAGGGCTCGGGCGACCCCCACCAGCTCGCCCAGGTGCTGTCCAACCTCCTGGACAACGCCTGTACGCACACCCCGCCGGACACCCCGCTCCAGGTGCGGGTGGGGAGCCTGCGCGTCGGTCCCCGTACGGGAGGCGCCGACCGCCCCGGCCGTACCAGCGTCAACCCGCCCCTGCCCCACGGCGCCCCGGCCCACGTCATCGAGGTGGCCGACCGCGGCCCCGGCCTCGCCCCTCAGGACGCCCGGCAGGTCTTCGACCGCTTCTACCGGGTACCACCGGCCTCCGGCGCCACGTGCGCCGGGGGATCCGGGCTCGGGCTCGCCATCGCCTCGACGATCGCCGAGGCCCACGGCGGCCGCCTGGAACTCGACACCGGCCCCGGTGAGGGCTGCACCTTCCGGCTGCTCCTCCCGGGCGACCCGTCCTGACGGCCGACGGCTCCGGCGCCCGGCGGCGTACCGCACACGGTGCGCCCGGGGGCGGGGGTGACGGCCGGGAAGGCCGTCCGGGCGCAGGGCCGCGGTGCCCGGCGCCCCGTCAGCGGCCGGTCGGCGCGCAGGCCCGGACGAGGGTCCGTGCCAGGGCGGTGGTCGCGGACAGGGTGTCGAGCGGCAGCGGCTGTGTGGCGAGGGCGCCCTCGTGCAGGACGAGGAGCCGGACGGCGAGGTCGGCGGGCTCCCGGAGGCCCGCAGCCGTGGCCAGTCCCTCGAACAGGTCCCGCAGCCAGAGCTTCTGGTCCGCGGCGACGCGGTGCGCGGGGTGCGCGGGGTCGGGGAGTTCGGCCAGCGCGTTGATGAACGCGCAGCCGCGGCTGTTGGCCCCGCTCCAGGTCCGCAGTGCCTCGAAGGGGGCGCCGACGGCCTCGACGGGGTCCTCGCAGGCATCGACGGCGGCGCGGACGAGTGCGCGCCAGCGCCGGTCGCGTTCCGTGAGGTACGTGGCCACGAGGTGGTCCTTGGAGCCGAACTGGTTGTACAGGGTCCGCTTCGTCACGCCCGAGTGCTCGGCGATCAGGTCCACTCCGACCGCGGTGATCCCGCGCTCGTAGAACAGCTCCTCGGCAGCCGCCGCGATGCGGCGCCCGGCCGGTGTCATGGACTGCGCTGGTGGCATCGGACGTTCCTTCACTGATCGGTGTACCGTGGGCCGGGTACACAGATCAGTATACCTGCGAGGAGGTACGAGCGATGGGTGTGTCCACGACCATGCGCGCGGTGCGGATCACCGGACACGGGGGGCCGGAGGTCCTTGAGGCGGCGGAGGTGCCCGTGCCTGTCCCCGGGGCGGGGGAGGTGCTGGTCCAGGTCGCCGCGGTGGCGTTGAACAACACCGACCTGTGGACGCGTGAGGGCGCCTACGGCAGGCCCGGGGACCCCGGGGCGCGGTCGGGCTGGCGAGGCCCGATCGGCTTCCCGCGCATCCAGGGCGCCGACGTGGCGGGCCGCGTCGTGGCGGTGGGACCGGGCGCCGACGAGGGCCTCGTCGGCCTCCGGGTGGTCGTCGACCCGGCGGTCTACGAGACCGCGGGCCCGGACGCGAACCCGGTGGGCCTCATGGGGAGCGAGCGTGACGGCGGCTACGCCGAGTACGTGACAGCGCCGGCGGAGCGTGTGCACGACATGACGGGATCCCCGCTCACGGACGACCAGCTCGCGACGCTGCCGACCGCCTACGGCACGGCGCTGGGGATGATCGAGCGCGGCCGGCTCCGGGAGGGGGAGACCGCCCTGGTCTCGGGGGCGTCCGGCGGCGTCGGTGTCGCGCTGGTGCAGATCGCCCGCGCGCGCGGTGCGCGGGTGGTCGCCATCAGCAGCGGATCCAAGATCGACGCGGTGCGCGAGGCGGGCGCGCACGAGGTCGTCGACCGGGCGGGGGATGTCGTCGCGCAGGTCCGCGCCGCCGCCCCCGAGGGCATCGACGTCGCACTCGACGTCGTCGCCGGGAGCCTGGTGGGGGAGGGGCTGCCGCTCCTGCGCGAAGGCGGCCGTTGGGTCGTCGCCGGTGCGCTCGCCGGGTACGACGTGCGGTTCGACGTGCGCCGTCTCTACCTGCACAACGCGCAGGTGATCGGCTCCGCGATGCACACGCCCACGCACTTCGGCCTCCTGATGGACCTGGCCCGGCAGGGCGGTGTCCAGCCGGTCGTCGCCGCGGCGTTCCCCCTGGAGCAGGCTGCCCGGGCGCAGGAGGAACTCGCCCGCAGGGGCCACGTGGGAAAGATCGTCCTGCACCCGTAGCCCCGGGGTCCCGGGCCGAGCCGCTCACACGCCGCCCGGACGGGGCGGCCCGTCCGCTCCGCCGGGGCGACGGCCCGCCCACCGGGGCCGCCTTCGGCGCTGGGCTCCCCACGTCGGCACGCTGTCCCCGCCCTGCGGCATACGACACGCGGTGAACCATGTGCCGGCGGCCGGGGAGGGCCGGGTGTCCGCCCGGACGCCGCCGTCCCCGAGCCGGACGCCGCCGTCCCCGAGCCGGACGCCGCCGTCCCCGAGCCGGCCGGCTCGCCCCGGCGTACCCGTGGGGTCCCTCACCGCGTCCGCCGGGGCGACCGCCGTCCTCGCGGGCGGCCGGCACCGATCAGAGGGAATCCAGGACAAGTGTCACCGCGGCGAAATCGAGCACCGCGGCCGTCAGCGTGACCGCGATGAACTCCGTGCGTCTCAAAGGTGCGACTTCGGAGCGGACCGGACGGCGCGGATCATAGATCACCTTCACCGCCGCGCCCACGTCCGCACTCCCTCCGCGATATCCGCTCGAACTGGTGCGGAGTATGCCGTCGGCGTCGATGAATTCGGCCACGGTCTTCACGCCGGAGGTCGACGAACTCCATTCGAGTCGCACGCAGACACCCTCGGTGGGGACGCCCCTGATGAAAAGGATGGCCCGTTCTCCCGCGTAGCAGGTGAGCCCGATACCGATGACACCGCACAGGAAGGCGGCTATGTGTATGCCGTGCACGGCTGTCCCACCTGCCCTTGTGTTCTGTCAGAACCACACGCTGTGTGCCAAGAAAATCGCCAGAAGGACTCCTGAGGCGCCTACTGTGGTCAGGAGGGGAACGATGACGGCCATGTAGACGGCGTTCGGGAGCAACGAACGAATCGGCGAGACGTCGGAGACCTCGGGATCCCCGGGGAGGTACACCACACCCACCGTGTCCCCCCGCTCGGGCAGCGTCCCGCGCCAGGAATGGGAAAGGGTCCGGCGGGACCGCCCGTCCCCGTCCTCGAACCGAATCTCCACGCCGTTGCCGTAGCGCCCGCTCGAATATCCGGTGCAGATTCCTTCGGCGTGCTCCCCACGTGCTTTCAGGCGCAGCTTTTCGAGGAACACGAGGAGAAGTGAGCGCAGCACGAAGAAGGGCAGAAGGGATAGGGCCAGAAGGACGAGGATCGCTGCGCTGGAAAGAAGTTTCACCGGCCCCCTCCGGATTGCGTCATGCGCACAGGCAGACCACTTTAGCAGCGGGCTTCCGGGCTTCCCCGGCCGTCGGCTCCGCTCCGGGCGCCCATGGGCGCCCGGCGTGCGGCGCGAGGGGCAGGGGGGTGCCGCGCCGGTGCCGGGATCCCCGAGTGGTCGCGCCGGATACGTCCGGCGCCCATCCGGAGGTCGTTCAAGGTTCACCTTCTGTGGCGACCCTCCTCGTACGGCTCACACCGCACACCCCGAGCCGGCAGCACCAGCCGCAACGGGCGGCGAGCAGCCACGAGGAGCGTCATGGGACACGGGCACGGCCACCACCACGAGCACGACCACGGTCACGACCATGACCACCAGCACGAGGCGGCGCCCCTGCCCGCGGCGTTCGACACCTCCGTCCCGGACGAGGAGCTGACCTCCGAGCAGCAGTCCCGCCGTGGTCTGCTGCGCCGGGCCGGCCTGCTCGGCGCCGGGCTGGCCGCCGGCGGTGTCCTGGCGGGCGCCGCGACGGCCCCCGCGTACGCCGGCTCCCGTTCCCGCCGCGGCGGGAAGGGCTTCCTGTGGCTGGCGGGCGACCACCACATCCACACGCAGTACAGCAGCGACGGCAAGTACCGCGTCGTCGACCAGGTCCGCCAGGGCGCCCGGCACGGCATGGACTGGCTGGTCATCACCGACCACGGCAGCGGCACGCACGCCAGGATCGGCGTGGAGAAGGTCAACCCCGACATCCGGGCGGCCCGCTCCGCCTACGAGGACACCCTGGTCTTCCAGGGCCTGGAGTGGAACATCCCGGCCGCCGAGCACGGCACGGTCTTCGTGCACCCGGGCAGGAACGAGGTGTCCGTCCTCAAGCAGTTCGAGACCGGCTACGACGGTGCCGTCAAGGGCGCGACCGGCTCGACGCCCGCCAACGAGGCGCTCGCCATCGCCGGCCTGACCTTCCTCTCCGAGCAGGTCGCCCGGCGCAAGGTCAAGGACGCCCTGATGCTGGCCAACCACCCGGCGCGCAAGGGCATCGACTCCCCGCACGAGATCCGCGCCTGGCGCGACGCCACCCCCGCCGGCCACCGCATCGCCGTCGGCTTCGAGGGCGCCCCCGGCCACCAGGCGGGCGGCTTGCCCAAGCCGCTCGGCCCCGGTGGAGCCCGCGGCATCTACAACAACAGCCCCGGCAGCGACTCCTTCGCCGGCTACCCGCTGGAGAGCTACCGCACCTGGGGAGGCTTCGACTGGATGACCGCCACCGTCGGCGGCCTGTGGGACAGCCTGCTCGCCGAGGGCAAGCCGTGGTGGATCACCGCCAACTCCGACTCGCACCAGATCTACGGCGACACCGCCGCCCGCGGCGGCGGGTCCTTCGACACCGACGGCCGCTACGGTGACCCGGTCTACGGCGGGACGATAGACATCACGGAGAACGACTACTGGCCCGGCTACTACAGCCGGACCCACGTCGGCGCCGAGGACTTCTCCTACGCCGCCGTGATGGACGGCATCCGCGCCGGCCGCGTCTGGGTCGACCACGGCCAGCTGATCAGCGGCCTCGACGTCCGGGTGTCCGGCGGCAGCCGCTGGGCGACCCTCGGCGGCGCACTCCAGGTCAAGAAGGGCACCCGCGTCACCCTCACGGTGGAGGTGACGGCGGCCGGCGGCCCCAACTGGGCCGGATTCCAGCCCTCCCTGGCCCGCGTCGACGTCATCCAGGGCGACGTCACCGGCGCGGTGAAGGACAAGGACGCCTTCACCGCTCCGAGCGCCCGGGTCGTCACGTCGTACGAGGTGGACAAGTCCACCGGCACCGTGCACCTCACCTACGACCTGGGCCGCGTCGACCGCCCGGTCTACCTCCGTCTGCGCGGCACCGACGGCAACCGCTCCGCCGTCGGCGCGATGGGTGCCTCGGTCGACCCGGCGGGCCCGGCCATCGACGTCGTCGGTGACGCCGACCCGTGGCGCGACCTGTGGTTCTACTCCAACCCGGTCTGGGTCCTGCCCTCGTGACCCCGCCGCCGTACGTCCTCGGCATCGACACCTCCGTGACCGGGCTGCGTGAGGCCGACGGCCTGCTCCGGGACCTCGCCGCCGGGCTCGGCCTCCCGGAGGACACGGTCGGCTGCACCCACCTGGTGCGGGACGCCGACGGCGGCCGGCCCAGGATGGGGCTGTCCCTGGCCACCTGGTCCGAGGCCGCCGCCGAGGACGTCCGGGCACGGCTCACGAGCCGGGGCCACCGGGTGAAGGACGGCGCCTGGGACGAGGCCGGGCGTGCGGTGCTGTACCCGGGCGCCGCCGCCCTGACGGGCACCCTCACGGTCGCCGAGCTGGTCGCCCGTTCGGCGATCGCGCGGGTCCGGGTCCTCGGCACGGCGGACCGGCCCGACCCCGCCACCCGGGTCGTCACCAGGGAGTTCGTCCGGCCGCGGTGGCAGGACGGCGAACTGGTCCTCGCCGCCATGCCCGCGGCGGGCGGCACCCTGGTCCCGTTCGAGGTGCCCGACCCCACCCCGTGCTGCGCGGACCACTGAGGGCCTGAGGCCGGGCCCTCAGTGGTCCGCCCCGGGAATCAGCCGCCGGGTCCGTACGTTGAACCGGCGGCGGAGGCTCCCTCCGCACCGGAACGGCAGAGGTGGAGAGCAGAAGAGTCATGCGCGTCGAGATATGGAGCGACATCGCTTGCCCGTGGTGCTACGTCGGAAAGGCCCGCTTCGAGAAGGGGCTGGCCGGGTTCGCACACCGTGACGAGGTCGAGGTGGTCCACCGCTCCTTCGAGCTCGACCCGGGCCGGGCCAAGGGCGACACCGAGCAGGTCATCGACATGCTGGCGCAGAAGTACGGGCGCACCGTCGAGGAGGCCCGGGGGATGGAGGCCAACGTCGCGGCGAACGCGCAGGCCGAAGGCCTCGGCTACCGCACCGAGGGGCGCGACCACGGCAACACCTTCGACATCCACCGGCTGCTCCACCTCGCCAAGGCCCGGGGGCGCCAGGACGAGCTGCTGACCCTCGTCTACCGGGCGAACTTCGCCGAGGAACGCTCGGTCTTCGACGACACGGTGCTGGCCGACCTCGCGATCGAGGCGGGACTCGACGCCGACGAGGCGCGCGCGGTGCTGGCCGACCCCGGGGCGTACGCCGACGACGTCCGCGCCGACGAGCGGGAGGCCGCCGAGCTGGGTGCCGACGCCGTCCCGTTCTTCGTGCTCGACCGGCGCTACGGCATCTCCGGCGGGCAGCCCGCCGAGGTCTTCGGCCAGGCCCTGGAGCAGGCGTGGAAGGACCGCGAGGTACCCGGCCTCACGCCGGTCGGAGGGGACGCCGCGGCGTGCGACGCGGACGGGGCGTGCGAGGTCCCCGGAGCGGACGGGTCCGACCAGCGCGTATAAGGATTTCTTGGCCGTGCCGCTCGAACTCGCGTGATTGACGTGAGGTTGAGCGGCCGTCAGGCTGTCCCGCATGGAGACCTCCGCGATCGACCAGGTCAGGGCCGGCGAATTCGCCTCCGAGACCACCTACCTCAACACCGCGAGCTGCGGGCTGCTGCCCCGGCGTACCGTCGAGGCCGTCAGGAGGCTGGCCGACGAGTGCGCCGCGGGTGTGCGGGCCGGTGCGGGCAGCTTCGACTCGGTGGACGCCGCCCGTGCGGGCTTCGCCCGGATCGCCGGAGTCGCGCCCACCCGGGTGGCCGTCGGCAGCTCGGTCGCCACCCATGTGGGGCTCATCGCCGCCTCCCTCCCGCCCGGCGCCGAAGTGCTGGCGCCGACGGGCGAGTTCGCCTCCGTCGTGAGCCCCTTCGCGGTGCGCGGGGACCTGAGGATGCGCTACGTACCGCTGGCCGGACTGGCCGAGGCCGTACGGCCCGGGACCGCTCTCGTCGCCTTCTCCGCCGTCCAGTCCGCCGACGGCCGGGTCGCCGGCCTGGAGGCGGTCCGCGAGGCGGCGGCGGCGCACGGAGCCCGCACCCTGCTCGACGCCAGCCAGTCGGCGGGATGGCTGCCGCTGGACGCCGGGGCGTACGACTACACCGTCACCGGCGGGTTCAAGTTCCTGCTGTCCCCCCGGGGCGCCTCGTTCCTGACCGTCACCGAGGACGCGCAGGAGAACCTGCCGGCGCTCCACGCGGGCTGGGTCGCGGCCGAGGACCGCTGGAACAGTACGTACGGGCCGGTCGGGAAGCTCGCCGTGGACGCCCGGCGCTTCGACGAGCCCGTCGCCTTCCTCGCCTATCACGGGGCCGAGCAGTCCCTGGCCCTGCTGAACGGGATCGGGGTGGACGCCGTGCACGCCCACGCCACCGGGCTCGCCGCCCGCTTCCGCGAAGGTCTCGCGTCGCTGGGGCACGAGGCGGTGCCGGGCACCTCGGCGATCGTCGCCGTGCCCGGACTGGGCGGCAGGGAGCCCGCCCTGAGCGCCGCCGGGGTGATGGTCTCGGCGCGGGCCGGGAACCTGCGGGCGGCCTTCCACCTGTACAACACCGAGGCCGACGTCGACCACGCCCTGGACGTGCTGTCCGGCTGAACTACCGGACGGGGCAGTCCCCGTCGTCCTCGTGGCAGAGGTTGTCCTCCACCTTGGCGAGCAGCCTGGTCAGCTCCGCGCGCTCGGCCGGGCTCAGCCCCGCGAGGGTGAACTCCTCCAGGCCCGTCCACGCGTCGCGCACCTCGTCGTGCAGGGCGCAGCTCTCCTCGGTCGCCTCGACCAGGACGGCCCGCCGGTCGTCCGGGTCGGGGCGGCGTCGCACGTGCCCGGCCTGTTCGAGCCGCTGGAGCATCTTGGTGACCGTGGACGGGTCGAGGTCCACGGCCTTGATCAGCTCGGACTGGCGGACCGCCCCGGAGTCCCACAGGTGCATCATCAGGAACTCCTGCCCCGGGTAGAGCCCCAGCCTCCGGAGCATCCTGCCCGCCGTCATCCGGTGCAGCCGGGCGACCCGGGAGACGGCGTGGCTGACGGGCCCCCCGAGCGCCGCGCCGGGCAGCCCGCCAGGGCAGGCGGGGTCGTCGGGGGCGGTGCTGTCGGCCTTCATCGGGACTCCTCCGGGCGGTGCCGCGACCCGGTCCACCACCGGGTGCGTGACGTCCTCGTGAACTTTACCTTGGTCGGCCAATCAATGGGTTACAGTGGCCCCGCAGCTAATACTTGGCCGACCATGTAAATGCCTCGGAGGCTTTCATGACCACCGCGTTCGATCCCCTCGACCTCTCCGGCACCCGGCTCTCCAACCGCATCGCCCTCGCGCCGATGACCCGCAGCCGGGCCGGTGAAGGGGGTACGGCCACCGACCTGACCGTCGACTACTACACCCAGCGCGCCTCCGCCGGGCTGCTCATCACCGAGGGCATCCAGCCCTCCGTGGTGGGTCAGGGATACCCGTCCACCCCCGGTCTGCACAGTGCCGAGCAGATCGCCTCCTGGCGCAAGGTCACCGACTCCGTCCACGCGGCGGGCGGCCGGATCTTCGCCCAGGTCATGCACGCGGGCCGGATCGGCCACCCCGTGCTGCTGCCCGACGGGCTGGTCCCGGTGGCGCCGTCCCCGGTCACGGCGCCCGGCCAGCTCTACACCCACGTGGGGCCCAAGGACTTCGTGGAGCCGCACGAGCTCACCGACGAGGAGATCCGGGCGACCGTCGGCGACTTCGTCACGGCCTCCCGCAACGCGATCGACGCGGGGTTCGACGGTGTCGAGCTGCACGGTGCCAACGGCTATCTGATCCAGCAGTTCCTGGCCCCCAACACCAACCTGCGGACCGACGGGTGGGGCGGATCCGACCAGGGCCGCATCCGCTTCGCGGTCGAGGTGGCCACGGCGGTCGCCGCCGAGATCGGCGGGTCGCGGACCGCGATGCGCGTCTCGCCCGGAAACCCGTACAACGGCATCGAGGAGCCCGAGCCCCGGGCCGTCTACACCGCGCTCGCCTCCGCGCTGGAGCCGCTCGGGCTGGCCTACCTGCACGTGCTGGAGCAGGCGGACACCCGCGAGCTGACGCTCGCGCTGCGCAAGAGGTTCACCGGGACCCTCGTCATCAACGTGTTCACCGAGGGGCCGACCGGACCCGAGCACCACACGGTGATCGACGACGGGATCGCCGACATCATCTCCTACGGCGCGCTGTTCCTCGCCAACCCGGACCTGCCGGCCCGGCTGAAGGCCGGCGGGCCCTTCAACACACCGGACCCGACGACGTTCTTCGGCGGCGACGCGAAGGGCTACACCGACTACCCGGCGCTCGACACCGTCTGACCTGCGGTTCCGCGCGGGCCGGTTCTCTGCTTTCGCGCGGGCCGGTTCCCTGCTTCCGCGCGGGCCGGATGCCCGGTTCCGCGCCGGTCCGACCCTCGGTTCGACGTCGGCCCGATCAGCGGGAGCCCGTCTCCCCGCCCGAGGAGGTCACCGACCGCGTCGAGGCGGCCCGTCGCACGGGCCGCCTCCTCACGGACGACGGGCCGCCTCTCCACGGATGACGGAGCGCCGGAGTCCGGTCCGGCCGACGAGCGGGCGACGTTCGTCCGCGGGAGGCCCGGACGCGGCCGGCCGGTCCCGTGCCCGCCCCGAGCGCCATGGGACGGCCGCGGGGCCGGGGCGCACCGGCCCCGTCCGGCCGCGCGGACGGCGCCCCCCGTCGGGGGGCCGGCCCTCAGGCCGACTCGCGGCGGACCAGTTCCGTGGGGAGGATGACGGCCGCCGGATCCTGGCCGCCGATCTGTGCCAGCAGCACCCGCACCATCTCGGCGCTGATTCGGTCCCACGGCTGGCGGACCGTCGTCAGCTCCGGCCGCGCCGCGAGCGCCGCCGGGGAGTCGTCGAAACCGCCGACCGCGATGTCCTGCGGCACCCGCCGGCCCGCCCGTTCCAGGGTGCTCAACACCCCCTGCGCCATCAGGTCCGACGCGACGAAGACCGCGTCCACGTCGGGCGCCCGCTCCAGCAGCAGGGCCGCCGCCGCCTCACCGCCCGCCCGGCTGTAGTCACCCGGCACGATCAGGCCCTCGTCGGCCGGCAGCCCGCACTCGGCGAGCGTCTCGCGGTAGCCCGCGAGCCGGTCCACCCCGCCGGGGGTGTCCAGCGGCCCGGTGACCGTGGCGATCCGGCGGCGCCCGGACCCGTACAGGAAGCGCACCATGTCCCGGGCCCCGTTGCGGTCGTCCGCCGCGACATAGCTCACCCGCGACCCCTGCCCGAGCGGCTTCCCGCAGGCCACCAGGGGTACGCCGGCCTCGTGCAGCTGGGCGGCGACCGGGTCGCCGGAGTGGTTGGAGACCAGCAGCACCCCGTCCACGTGCCCCGCGATGTAGCGCATGTTGCGGCGGCGTTCCGCCTCCGTGCCCGCGATCATCAGCAGCAGCGGGATGTCGTGTGCGGCGAGCGCGGTGGTGCAGCCGCGCAGCAGCACGTTGAAGTTCGGGTCCTCGAAGAAGCGTTCCTGGGGCTCGGTCAGCAGGAACGCCACCGAGTCGGAACGCCCGGTGATCAGCGACCTGGCGTGCCGGTTCACGGTGTAGCCGGTCCGGCGGATGGCGGACTGAACCGCTTCGAGCGCGGCCGGGCTGACGTTGTGGCCGCCGTTGAGCACCCGCGAGACGGTGCCCCGGGAGACCCCGGCCTCCCGGGCGACGTCGTGGATCGTCGGCGGCCGGCGGCGTCCCGCGCCGTTCTGTTCTGTGCGGCTCATGGAGCAAGATCTTTCATCAAGGGAAGCCCTGTTGAGGAGCTGTCAGGACTTTACGGCGCCGGAGAGCAGGTCGAGGCTCCAGAACCGCTGGATCACGAGGAACAGGGCGATCAGCGGGATGATCGCCAGCAGCGCGCCGGTGATGACCAGCGTGTACAGCGCCGGGGTGTTCGAACCCTGCTGGAGGAGCGTGTAGAGGCCCAGGGTGACCGGGAACTTCTCGTCGTCGCCGAGCATGATGTACGGCAGCAGGAAGTTGTTCCAGACCGCCACGAACTGGAACAGGAACACCGTCACCAGCCCCGGCAGCATCATCGGCAGCGCGATGGTCCGGAAGATCCGCCACTCGCCGCCGCCGTCCATCCGCCCTGCCTCGATGACGTCGGCCGGCACGGCGGCCGCCGCGTAGATCCGGGCGAGGTAGACACCGTAGGGGGAGAGGATCAGCGGCAGCAGCACCGAGAGGTAGGAGTCGGTCATGTCCGCCTCGGCCAGCAGCAGGTACTGCGGCACGGCCAGGATCACCGGAGGCATCAGCACCCCGGCCAGCAGGATGTTGAAGACCGTCTCCCTGCCGCGGAAGCGGTACACGGCCAGCGCGTACCCCGAGACCGCGGACACCGCGGTGGAGAGCAGGGCGCCCGCCCCGGCGTAGAAGGCCGAGTTGGCCATCCACCGCCAGTACACCCCGTCGCGGTACTCCGTGAGGTCGGCGACGTTCTCGGTGAAGCCCGAGCCGGGCAGGAAGGTGAAGGTGGAGAAGAGTTCGCTGCCGGACTTCGTCGAGGCCACCAGGACCCATGCGACGGGCAGCAGGCAGTACAGCGCGCCGAGCAGCAGCGCGGCGGTCGGCACGAGCGGGAGGCGGCGGCGGGCGGGGGCCGCGAGGGGCGGGGTGCTCATCGGGAGTCTCCCTGCTTCGTACGGGAGTTGGCCGCCTTGAGGAAGCCGAAGGACAGGGCGAGGGTGGCCAGGGCGATGATGACCGCCTGGGCGGCCGCCGCGTGGATGTCGTTGTTGACGAAGGCGTCCTGGTAGACCTTCATCAGCGGACTCCACGTCGTGGAGAGCGAGTTGGTCAGCGGCTTGAGCGTGGTCGGCTCGCTGAACACCTGGAGCGTCGCGATGATCGAGAAGAAGAAGGTCAGGATCAGGGACGGCGCCACCATCGGGATCTTGATCCGCAGCGCGATCTGGAGCTGCGAGCAGCCGTCGAGCCGGGCGGCCTCGAAGACCTCGGCGGGGATCGCCCGCAGCGAGGTGTAGATCACGATCATGTTGAAGCCGGTGCCGCCCCACACCGCGATGTTGGCGAGCGAGAGGTACAGCGGCCCGCCGTCCAGCAGATCGGGCCTCGGGAGCCCCGTCGCGTCGAGCAGGTAGAGGAAGGGGCTGACGTCGGGCAGGTACAGGAAGCCCCACATCAGCGCCGCGATGACACCCGGGATCGCGTACGGCAGGAAGATCGCCAGCCTGCTGAAGCCGCGCAGCCGGAGGCCGTCCGTGTCCAGCAGCAGCGCGAAGAGCAGGGCGAGGCCGAGCATCACCGGGACGACGATCGCGCCGTAGCCGAGGATGCGCAGGGCTCCGTGCAGCAGTTCCGAGTCGGAGAGCGCGTCGGTGTAGTTGGACAGCCCGGCCCAGATCTCGTCCCGGGCGCCCTTGCCGAGGCCGAGTCCGCTGACCTCGGTCCTGCGGAAGCTCAGGTAGACGGCGTAGCCGATGGGCAGGGCGAAGAAGAGCAGGAACAGGAGGGCGGCGGGGACCAGGAAGGCGTACGGGGCGCTCTTGACCCCGTACGCCCTGCCGCGGGGCGAGCGTGTCACTCCGAGACCCCGAAGCCCTGCTTCTTCAGGTCCGCGACGGTGGCGTCCTCCATGGCGGCCAGCGCGGGGCCGAAGTCCGACCGGTTCTTGGCGGCCGCGGCGAAGTTGTCCTTGAAGGCGCTGTAGGCGACGTTGACGTTCGGGCCCCAGGCGGCGGGGGCGGTGCCCTGGGCGATCTTGGCGGCCTCGGTGTAGAAGGCGGGCTGGTTGGAGAAGTAGTCCGGGGCCTCGGAGAGCGCGCCGCCGGTCTGGGCAGCCGTCGCCGCGGGATAGATGCCTCCCTCCTTCACCAGCGCGGCGAGGGCCGCGGGGTCCGTGTTCAGCCACTTCGCGAAGGTGGCGGCGGCCTTCTTGTGCTTCGAGTCGTTGGTGACGGCGGTCGAGGAGCCGCCCCAGCTGCCGGTGACGTTCTCCCCGGCCGTCCACTGGGGGAGCGGGGCCATCGCCCACTTGCCCTTCGTCTCGGGCGCCGCGGTGGTCAGGGTGCCCGGCGCCCAGACGGCGCTGACCCAGGCGACCTGCTTGCCGGTGTTGAGCGCCTTGTTCCAGGCCGGGGTGTACATCGGCTGGTTGTCGATGGCCCCCTCCTTGACCAGGCCGCCCCAGAAGTCCGCGACCTTCCGCGTGGCGGGGTCGTCGATCGCGACCTTCCACTTGTCGCCGCCCGTGGTCCACCACTGCGCGCCCGCCTGCTGGGCGAGGCCCGCGAACAGGCCCGAGTCGTTGGACGAGAAGGTGGTCAGGTCCTTGTCCGGCGCCTTCTTCTTCAGGGCGCGGGCGGTCTCGGCGAACTCGTCCCAGGTGGTCGGCACGGTCAGGCCGTACTGCGCGAAGAGGTCCTGGCGGTAGTAGAACATCAGCGGGCCCGAGTCCTGCGGCAGGGCGTACAGGGCGTCCGAGCCGAGCGTCGTCTGCTGCCAGATCCCTTCGGCGAACGCGTCCTCCGCGTCGCCCGCCTCCTCGGATATGTCCGCCAGGACGTCGTTGGAGACCAGGGTGGGGAGCGCCTGGTACTCGGCCTGGACCAGGTCGGGGGCCTTGTGCGCCTTCGCCGCCGTGATGATCTTGGTGACCAGGTCGTCGCCCGAGGCCTGCTTCTTCACCGTGACGGTGATGCCCGCCTCCTTGCCCGGCCCGTCGTTCCAGAGGGCGGCGACCTTGTCCAGGCCGGGCGCCCACGCCCAGTACGTCAGCGAGGCGGGTCCGGACGCGGCCGGCCCGTCACCACCGTCGTCCGAGCCGCACCCCGAGAGCAGGGCGGTGGCGGCGAGAGCGGCGGCGGTGGACACCGCGACGGTGCGGTATTTCATGGATTCTCCCCTGACGAGACGAACAGACGCATCGGCGGACTGGCCGGAAAAGGCGCTGTGAGCGTTCACAGTAGAGAAACCAAACCGACACTTGTCAATGGTTGTTGCTGTGCGGTTATGTTGGCCCTGCGCCGCCGAGAGTGTGTGTGCACGTTCCCAGAAGTTGTCCCGAAGAGCCAGGAGTCGTTCATGCCGCACCCGGAATCCGCCCCCTACCCGGCCGGTCTGCACAAGCTGGCGTTCGGCGGCGACTACAACCCCGAGCAGTGGCCCGAAGAGGTCTGGCACGAGGACGTACGCCTGATGCGGGAGGCGGGCGTGACCATGGTCAGCGTCGGGATCTTCTCCTGGGCGCTGCTGGAACCCGAGCCGGGCACCTACGACTTCGGCTGGCTCGACCGCCTCCTGGACCTGCTGCACGTCAACGGCATCCGCGCCGACCTCGGCACCCCCACCGTCGCTCCGCCGGCCTGGTTCTACCGCGCCCACCCCGAGGCCCTGCCCGTCGGCCGGGACGGGGTGCGCTACGCCTTCGGATCACGCGGCGCCATCTGCCACAGCTCCGCCCCCTACCGCGCGGCGGCGGCCGGCATCACCGAGCAGCTCGCCCGCCGCTACGGGAGCCACCCCGCGCTCGCGATGTGGCACGTCCACAACGAGTACGGCGTCCCGGTCAGCGCCTGCTACTGCGACAGCTGCGGCGCGCACTTCCGCCGCTGGCTCACCGTCCGGCACGGCTCGGTGGACGCGGTCAACGAGGCCTGGGGCACCGCCTTCTGGGGCCAGCGCTACCGGAGCCTCGACGACATCGACCCGCCCCGCGCCACCCCGACCGTCGGCAACCCGGCCCAGCAGCTGGACTACGCGCGCTTCGCCGACGCGACCATGCGGGAGAACTTCACCGCCGAACGCGACATCCTGCACCGGCTCGCCCCCGGCATCCCGGTCACCACCAACTTCATGACCGCGCTCAGCCAGTGCGAATCCGTCGACTACTGGGCCTGGGGCCGCGAGGTCGACATCGTCTCCAACGACCACTACCTGATCACCGACGGCCGCCGCACCCACGTCAACCTGGCCATGGCCGCCGACCTGACCCGCTCCGTGGCGGGCGGCGCTCCGTGGCTGCTGCTGGAGCACTCCACCAGCGGCGTCAACTGGCAGCCCCGCAACCCCGCCAAGCGCCCCGGCGAGATGGCCCGCAACAGCCTCGCCCACGTCGCCCGCGGATCGGAGGGCGCGATGTTCTTCCAGTGGCGGCAGTCCCGGCGCGGCGCCGAGAAGTTCCACTCGGCGATGGTCCCGCACGCCGGCACCGACTCGCGGATCTGGCGCGAGGTGAGCGCGCTCGGCGCCGGGCTCGGCCTGCTGGAGGGCATCCGGGGCACCCGGACCGTCGCCGACGTGGCGATGCTCTGGGACTGGCAGTCCTGGTGGGCGCAGAGCCTGGAGTGGCGCCCCAGCGAGGAGCACGACGCCCGCGAGCGCGCCGACACCTTCTACGCCTCGCTCTACGACCGCCACCTCACCGTCGACTTCGCCCACCCCGACGCCGACCTCTCCGGCTACCCGCTGGTCGTCGTCCCGGCCCTCTACCTCGCCACCGAGGAGACCGGCCGCAACCTGCGCCGGTACGTCGAGGGCGGCGGCACCCTCGTCGTCTCGTACTTCTCCGGGATCGTCGACGCCGACGACGCCGTGCACCCCGGGGCCTACCCGGGTCCGCTCCGGGACGTACTCGGGCTGACGGTCGAGGAGTTCTCCCCGCTCGGCGAGGGCGGGACCGTCCGCCTGATCACCCCCGAAGGCGCGCCCGAGGGCCCGGAGCTGACCGGCGACCTCTGGTCGGACGTGGTGATCCCGCGCGGCGCCGAGACGCTCTGGTCGTACGCCGACGGCATCCCGGCCGGCCGGCCCGCCGTCACCCGCAACCGGCTCGGCGAGGGCACCGCCTGGTACCTCTCCACCCGGCTCTCCGGCCCGGACCTGGACGCCGTCCTGGACCGCGCCGCCGCCGACGCCCGCATCGAGCCCCGCACGAGCCTGCCGTACGACGTCGAGGTCGTCCGCCGCACCGGCGACACCGGCAGCTACCTCTTCGTGATCAACCACACCGACGCCGAGGCGGTGGTGGCGCTCGACGCCCCCGGCACCGAACTCCTCACCGGCGAGCCCGCCGTGGACAAGCTCGCCGTCCCGGCGGGCGCGGTCCGTGTCGTACGGCTCGACGGCTGAGGCGCACACCCACAGGGAATCCCGCACAACGGTCGAAGGGACATCGACGATGTACGGAACGACGCACACCCGCGCGAAGGCGGCCGGGGCGGTGGCCGCGCTCTCCGGTCTCGTGTTCGCCGCGCTCCCCGCCCAGGCCGCCCACGCGGCCACCGCCCCCGTCAACACCGGTTTCGAGTCGGGCACCACCGGCTGGTCGACGTACTCCGCCGGAGGCCAGAACGCCGCCTCCTTCACCGAGGCGGGCGGCCACGGCGGCAGCACGCGGCTCAGCCACTGGTCGGCCTCGGCGTACAAGGTCGAGACCTACCAGTACCTGAGCGGTCTCACCGACGGCACGTACACCCTCAGCGCCTGGGTGCGCTCCGGCGGCGGCCAGAACTCCGCCTACATCGCCCTGCGCAACTGCGGGTCCGCCGAGCAGCGGACCGACCTGCCCCCGACCGCGAACGGCGCCTGGATCCGGCTCGTCACGTCGGTCAAGGTGACCGGCGGGGCCTGCACGATCAGCCTCAACTCCGACGCGCACGCGGGGGAGTGGGCGAACTTCGACGACATCACCTTCACCTCCGGGAGCACCGGGCTGAGCGTCCGGGGCGGTGACCTCTCCACCCTCCCGAAGAACGAGGCGCACGGTGCCGCCTACCGCGACGCGAACGGCACGGCGGGGGACGCCATGAGCATCCTCAAGAGCTCCGGCATGAACTACGTACGCCTCAAGGTGTGGGTGAACCCCGCCGACGGCTACAACGACAAGGCCCGGGTCCTCGCCATGGCCAAGCGCGCCAAGGCCCTCGGCATGAAGACCCTCGTCGACTTCCACTACTCCGACGCCTGGGCCGACCCCGGCAAGCAGAACAAGCCCGCCGCCTGGTCGGGCCACAGCTACGCCCAGCTCCGCACCGACGTCCACAACCACACCTACGACGTGCTGAACGCGCTCAAGGCGCAGGGCACCACGGCCGACATGGTGCAGATCGGCAACGAGATCAACGGCGGGATGCTCTGGCCGGAGGGCTCCACCGCCAACTGGTCCCAGCTGGCCGGCCTGATCACCTCGGGCGCGAACGCGGCCAAGGCGGTCTCCTCCGGCACGAAGGTGGCGCTGCACCTCGCCGAGGGCGGCGACAACGCGGGCACCCGCTGGTGGTTCGACAACGCCGTGGCGCAGAAGGTGCCCTTCGACGTCATCGCCCTCTCCTACTACGGCTACTGGCACGGCTCGCTGTCCGAGCTCCAGACCAACCTCGACGACGCCGCCTCGCGCTACGGGAAGCCGGTGCTCGTCGCCGAGACCGCCTACGCCCACACGCTCGCCGACGCCGACGGCCTGGAGAACAACGTGGCCAGGGCCGACCAGCTGGTCGCCGGCTACCCGGCGACCCCGGCCGGGCAGGCGGCGAACCTCCGCGACGTCATGAACGTCGTCGAGGCCGTCCCGAACGGCCGGGGCCTCGGCGCCGTGTACTGGGAGCCGGCCTGGACCGCCGTCACGGGCAGCGGCTGGGACCCGGCCGACCCGGCGTCGGGCAACGCGTGGGAGAACCAGGCGGTGTTCGACTACAACGGCAGACTGCTGCCGGCCGCCGCCTGGTTCGCGCACCGGTAGACCGCGCCGCCGGTCCGGTCCCCCGGAGGGGTCCGGACCGGCGGTACCCGTCGGGGCGGGGCAGCTCACGGGCTCGTCCACGGCTCACCGGTCCAGCGGCGCGCTGTGCCACTTCCACGAGGTGACGCGGTCGCGGCCCGGCAGATCGGCGCGGCCGGTGCACCAGAGCAGCACGGTCCACCGGTCCTCGTCGTCCGGGGCGTCGGGGAAGAGCCGGGCCAGCACCCGGTCGCAGAGGTCCTGGGGCGGTGCCCACGGCAGCGACAGCCCGGTGGCGACGTCACGGGTGTGCACGAGGGTCTCCACGATGCCCATCGCGGCGAAGCCCTCCGGGTCGGAGAGGCCGAACGAATGGTGGGAGCGCACGTCCGCGGGCGTCGTCCGCACCATCGCGGACAGCAGGGCGCCGCTCGCCTCCAGGGTCTCGAGCAGCCCGGTGACCCCCGCCTCGGGGTTCGCGAAGAGCGAGACCGCGGGGCCGCCCTCCCGCGCGGGGGCGTACCGGTACGGCACCTCGCGGTCCTGCGGCGGCCTGCGCGGGCCCAGCTGGACGGCGTAGGCGAAGAGGTCGTCGCCCAGGTGCTCGACGGTCTCCCAGCAGTCCCACGTCAGCGTCCCGGCCGGCACCCGCCAGTCCTGGGCCGGGGACTGCGCGAGGGTGCCGGCCGCGAGCCGGACGGCCAGCGTCACGTCGTCGGCGGTGACGGGCAGCCGGGTGCCCGTCAGCGCGGCACGTTCCCCCGCACCGCACTCCACGCAGAACTCGTTGCCCTCGGGGTCGGCCAGCGTCGCCCAGCCCCTGCCGTTCGGCTTGCGGTGGTCCCCGACCAGGGTGGCCCCCAGCGCGAGCAGCCGCTCGACCTCCTCGTCGCGGGTGCGGTCCTCGGGGCGCAGGTCGAGGTGGATCCGGTTCTTGGTGCTCTTGGGCTCGGGCACCGAGATGAAGAGCAGCGCGCCCCGGGGCGACTCGACGAGGGCCTCGGGGTCACCGGGCCCGTCGTCGTCGGACACGGCGGATCCGAGCACGTCGGCCCAGAAGGAGGCGAGCTCGTAGGCGTCGGCGCAGTCGATGGTGATGTGCTGTACGAGTGAGGTCATGGGCGCCACTGTCGCCGCTGACAGGGGCCGGGGTCCAGCGAGTTGAAGCCCGGGCCGCCCGGGGCGCCCGGCGCGGCGGTACCCCTGACGCGACGGAGGTGAACCGCCTTTCGGACCTTGCCGAACGCTCCTGCCCTGACGCCGTCCACGAAGGAGGCGAAGGGCGGCGGGCAGGTTCAGGACGGCGCCGCCCGGGTTCCTGGAGTCGCGGACGGGAACCACGCCCCGAGGGCCCTGCTCAGCGGTGATCGCTCCGCGCCTCACGGCGCCGTCTGCCGGCTCCGACGCGTAGGCCGACGTCTGGAGGAGGCCGGGGACGACCCCGATCTCGAACAGCCGGATCTCCGACGCCCGACCCTCACACCCCACGTACTCCGGAAAGCCCTCCAACAAGGCGCCGTGCCGTACCGATCGGCACAGCTTCTCGAACATGTCGCCGGTACCGAGCACCTAGTCGGCGCTCTGCGCGAAACGAAGAGTTGAGGGTTTGCGATCGGTTTCGACAGCTGAAGGACGTTACCTGTGAGCCGTCCGGCCGACGGGTCGTCGCCGGGTGAACCGTACGCGGAAGGGGCGGGACGCGTCACGCGTCACGCCCCTTCCGGCCGTCGTACGCCTCTACCTCACGGGGGTGAAGTCGCGTGCTCCGATGAATTCGGGGCGGCGGACGGGGGCGGCGAAGGGTTCCTGGGCGGTGTTGTCGACGCTGTTGAAGACGATGAAGACGTTGCTGCGGGCGTAGGGGGTGATGTTGTCCCCGGAGCCGTGCATGGCGTTGCAGTCGAACCAGGTGGCCGAGCCTGCTTCGCCGGTGAAGAGTTTGATGCCGTGGCGGTCGGCCATGCTGGTGAGGACGTCGTCGGAGGGGATTCCGGCGTCCTGCATCTGGAGGGACTTCTTGTAGTTGTCCTTGGGTGTCTCGCCCGCGCAGCCGACGAAGGACTTGTGGGAGCCGGGCATGATCATGAGCCCGCCGTTGGTGTCGAGGTTCTCGGTCAGGGCGATCGAGACGGACACGGC
>NZ_JBHVQX010000040.1:0-68709 GCF_042886395.1 Streptomyces sp. NPDC058008
CCACCTGGTCGGGGGGGGCCCCCGCGACGGGCCGCCGCCGGGGCGTCACCCGGTTGGTGCCGCACGGGCGGCTGCCGTCTTCCGCCGGCGCGCGGGTCAGCGGCGTGACCGCGCGGAGGCGCCGGACGAACTGCCGGCGAACGGATCGCCCGTGCCGGCACCCCGCTCGCGCGGCACCTCCTCCCCAGGTGTGCCTGCGGTCCTCCCGCGTGCCGCACCCGACTCCCGTGCTTCCGCCGACTCGCGTGCCGCCGCCCTCTCGCGCGCCGTGCGCAGGGGCGACTGGGTCCATTCGGCGAACCACCAGGCACCGGCCACCACACACGACCACAGCAGCCCGCCCAGCACCGCCTCCGGCCACGGAGACCGGTCCGCCCATCGCTCGACCGCGGTCAACGCCACCCAGCCGCTGAGCAGCACCGTCAGAACTCGTACACGCCTGAACCTGAACATCCCGGCCCGCTACCCTGTCGGCGCGGGATTACACAGCGTGACCCCGAAAGATATTCCGTCGGCGACGGGGCGGCCTTGCCGCGGGCGGCGGACCGGTGCACAGTGGGGCGTCCGGCGCGGCGGCCAGGGGGACGCGGGGATGCCCCGACGCCGATGCGCCGATGTGCCGGAGCGGTGCCCCACCGGGCCCGGCCCACGTCCCCGGTCCGTCTCTTCCCGTGGAACGGGGGTTGTCGACGGAGGCCGGAGCGGGTGGGATATCCGCATGAAGAAAGCGCTTTCACCGCTCTCCGCCGAACCCTTGGCACCCTTCGACCACCTCGATCACCGCTACCGCGGCGAGAACCCGGTCCGCACCCTCGGCCACCTCTTCCGCCCCGACCGTGGCCGACTGGCCCTCGCGGTCGCCATCTTCGTCGTGAAGCACAGTCCCATCTGGCTGCTGCCGCTGATCACCGCCACCGTCCTCGACGTGGTCGTCCAGCACGGGCCCGAATCGGGCATCTGGAAGGCCAGCGGTGTCCTGCTGTTCATCCTCGTGATCAACTACCCGCTCCACCAGTGGTACGTACGGTGCCTCGCCGGCAGCATCCGGCGCATGGGGACCACACTGCGTTCGGCCCTCTGCCGCCGGATGCAGCAGTTGTCCATCGGCTACCACTCACGGGTCAGTTCGAGCGTGCTCCAGGCCAAGGTGGTGCGCGACGTCGAAGCCGTGGAGCAGATGGTGCAGCAGAGTTCCGACATGGGACTGGGCGCCGTCGTCACGCTGACCGGCGGCCTCGTCGTCATCGCCGTCCGCGTGCCCGAGTTCCTGCCCGTCTTCCTCGTCGTGGTGCCCGCCTCCGGCTTCCTCGTGATGAAACTGCGGGGACGGCTGCGCAGCCACAACGAGTCCTTCCGCCGAGAGGTCGAGCAACTCTCTTCCCGCGTCGGGGAGATGACCACCCTCATACCCATCACCCGTGCCCACGGCCTGGAGCGGACGGCGCTCGGCCGGGTCGACGGGTCCCTGCGCCAGGTCTTCGCGGCGGGCATGCGCCTGGACATGATCAACGGCCGTTTCGGCTCACTGGCCTGGGTCATCCTGAACACGCTCGGTGTCCTGTGCCTGACGGGCTCCGCCCTGGTGGCGTACCACGGGTGGATGGACATCACCCCCGGTGACGTGGTGATGCTGAGCTCCTTCTTCACGGTGCTGACCGGTTCCGTGACGACCCTGCTGGGTCTGGCCCCCATCCTCACCAAGGGGCTGGAGTCGGTCCGTTCGGCGGGCGAGGTCCTTCAGGCGCCGGACCTGGAGAACAACGCCGGCAAGGCACGGGTCGACAGCGTCGTCGGCCGCATCGACTTCGAGGACGTCGGTTTCGCCTACGAGGACGGGGAGTCGGCGGTCGACGGGTTCACCCTGTCGGCACGGCCGGGGGAGACCATCGCACTGGTCGGAGCCTCAGGCGCGGGCAAGTCCACGGTGCTCAACCTGCTCATCGGGTTCATCAGGCCCACCTCGGGCCGGATCCTGCTCGACGGAACCGACATGGCCGGGCTCGATCTGCGTACCTACCGGCGCTTCCTCTCGGTGGTGCCCCAGGAGTCGATCCTCTTCGAGGGGAGCATCCGCGACAACGTCACCTACGGCATGGGGGACACGGACGAGGAGACCCTGATGAGGGCCCTGCGGGACGCCAACGCGCTGGAGTTCGTGAACGGTCTGCCGCACGGTCTGGACACGGTCATCGGGGAGCGCGGCGCACAGCTGTCCGGCGGTCAGAAGCAGCGCCTCGCCATCGCCAGGGCGCTGATCCGTGACCCCAGGGTGCTGGTGCTGGACGAGGCCACCTCCGCGCTCGACAACCGTTCGGAAGCCCTCGTGCAGGAGGCGCTCTCCCGGCTCGTGCACGGCCGGACCGTCTTCGTCGTCGCACACCGGCTCTCCACGATCGAGGGCGCCGACCGCATCGTGGCCATGGAGGACGGCAGGATCGCCGAGGTCGGGACGCACGAGGAACTGCTGAGCACGGGCGGTGTGTACGCGGGGCTCCAGCCCGCCCGCCAGAGATGACGCGGGCGGTCGCCCCCGGGGGAAAGGCCCTGCGGGGCGCTCCGTGGAGACGCACCGCCAAAAACCCCGCCGCGCCGTCCTGAACGGGCCGTCCTGAAGTGGTGGTGCTCCCGGCCGGGGCGCGGCGGACCGCCGCGCCCCGGGCCGTCACCGCGATCGGCTCGGGGACCGGCACGGAAACCCCGGCCGGCTCCGCCGGACCCGGCGGCCGGAGCGCTACGGGGTGTCGGGCGGCCTACGCCAGACGGAGACGTGCGACCTGCTGGACCCGGTGAAGGGCTCCTCGTTCCACCCGGCCCACCGCTCGGACGGTTCCAGGCCGGCGAGCTCCGCCATCAGGTCGAGTTCGGCCGGCCAGACGTACCGATGGGGTGACAGGAAGGTGGAGCTCCGGCCCTCCGCGATCGTGTAGTGGTGCGAGACCATTCTCTGGGCGGCGAGATCGTACGTGTCGAAGCCGACGTGCCGGTCGCCGACGTGGAACGGTCGCGCGGTCTCGCCCGGCGGCAGACGCTGGAGATCGGGGACGAACACCTCGATCACGAAACGGCCGCCGGGCTCCAGGTGGAGCGCGGCGTTGCGGAAGCAGGCCACCTGCTCCTCCTGGGAGAGCAGGCAGGTGATGGCGTTGTAGACGAGGTAGACCAGGCTGAACGCCCCCTCCGCGCGGGAACTCGTCATGTCCCCGATGGTCAGCGCCACATCACCGCCACCGGGCTTGGCGCGCAGCTCCCGGGCCATGGGCTCCGACTTCTCGATCCCCGCCACCCGCACACCTCGCGCGCTCAGCGGAAGCGCGACCCGGCCGGTTCCCACGGCGAACTCGAGGACGGGGCCGCTGCCCGCTCTGCGCGCGAGGAAGTCCACTGCGGGATCGAGGACTTCGGGCACGTACATGTGCCCGGACGACTCGTCGTAGCCCCGTGCCACCCGCTCGTTCCACACGTCCGTCCCGGTCTCCATGGCGCCGAAGGCTGCCACACCGCCAGGTGTGGCAGCCACCGGTTTTCCCTCCGTGCGACCGGTGGGCGTCCACTCACCCCCCGGCCGCCGGGCCGGGGGACCGCCGCCCGCGCCCGGTGGGGGTGCCCGTGCTGCCCCGGACCATCAGACGGGGCGCTATCTCCCGGTACTCCGCCGGCGGTCCGCCCTCGATTTCCTGGACGAGGGCCTGTACGGCCGCCCCGCCGACAGCGGCGAAGTCCTGGTGGACGGTCGTCAGCGGAGGGATGAAGTTCCGTGCCTCGGGCATGTCGTCGAATCCGGCGACGCTCACGTCCCGGGGGATGCGCAGGCGCGCCTCCGTCAGGGCCCGCAGGACGCCCAGGGCCATCTGGTCGTTGGCGGCGAAGACCGCTGTCAGCCGCGGCTCGGCGGCGAGGCTCCGCCCGGCGGCGTACCCCGAGTCGGAGTACCAGTCGCCGTGGACCGGCTCGGGCACGGGCCTGCCGTGGGCGAGCAGCGTCTCGCGCCAGCCCCGCAGGCGCAGTCCCGCCGAGTAGGAGTCCCGGGGGCCGGCGACGTGCCAGACGGTCTCGTGGCCCAGCTCCAGAAGGTGCTCGGTCGCCAGGCGCGCGCCGGTGAACTGGTCGGTGTCGACCACGGCCGCCCGGCCGGACGCCCGGGAGTCCACCACGACGACGGGAACGCCCCGGCGCAGCTGCGCCTCGGCCGTTCCGATCAGGTGCGACTCGATGAGCACGATGACTCCGTCGACGGCCTGCTCGCCCAGACGGTCCAGGGCGGCGCTCACATCGGCGTGCGTGGGCCGCGTCAACGGCATCAGGGTGAGCGCGTAGCGCCGCTCGGTGGCCGCGGCGGCAACGGCCTCCAGCATGCGGAGGTTCCCGTACGAGGCAAGGGTGAAGACGACGACCCCGATGCTGCGGAACCGGCCCGATCTCAGGGCGCGTGCCGCGCTGTTGGGGCGGTAACCCAGCTCGCGCATGGCGGCCAGCACGCGTTCGCGGGTCGCGGCACCCACGTTGCTCCGGCCGTTGGCCACCCGCGACACCGTCTGGCCCGAGACACCGGCCCGCCGCGCCACGTCGTCTATGGACGCGTCGCGCTGCCGCCCCTGCCCGGCGTGTGCTCGCGCGCCGTCCATGGCCCCTCCGGGCTTCGTCCGCCGAGTGCTTACGTGATCACCGTCAGGGTAGGCGAGCGCGCGCCCCCGGGCAGGGGCGTGCCCAAGTCGGACCCGCCGCACGCCATTTCGCCGGGGGAGGAGGGTCGGCGCAGGTGGGAGAAAACGCTTTCCCTCTTCTCGCCGCACGGATGTTGACGTCAACATCCGTGGGTGCCTAGGCTCCGGACGAAGCGGGATCCGGTCGGCCGGGACGGTCCCGGAACGGTTCCGGCGGAGCAACGGAAGCCCTCCCGTGGGGTGTTCGTTCGTCGCTGTGCCCACCGTCGGGACGGCGGCGGGGCGTGCGTGGCCGACGTCCCTGGCCGGTCGGTGAAAGCGGGTCGTGGGATTCACGGCGGCCCTCTCTTGAAACGTTATAAATCGATGGCGCCCGTACAGGAGTGATCTTCGACCACATCAGGCCCGACCGGGACGGATCGTCCGGCAGTGCTCCGAGGGGCCGTGCGGGCGGGGGCGGGCGACCGTGCCCCCGCCGCGCAGGCGGCACCGCAGGGCCCGGCCGGAGACGCCACGCCCTGTCCACCCGCCCGGAGCGCAGTCCGTCTCGGGAGGGTCGCCGCCTCCACCGCCACACGCACGGTCCGCGCGACGCGCCACCCCGCACCACCGAGCGCACCACAGCACACACACCCCGCACCGGACCAGGCTCCCGTGCGCCCGTGAGAGGACGGATCGGAATGACGAGCGAACGCCCCTGGCCCCTGCGTGCCGGCGGAATCGCCTACGGCGGCGACTACAACCCCGAACAGTGGCCGGTGGACGTCCAGTTGGAGGACGTGGAGCTGATGAAGGAGGCCGGTGTCGGTCTCGTCAGCGTCGGGATCTTCTCCTGGGCCCAACTGGAGCCGCGAGAAGGGGACTTCGACTTCAGATGGCTGGACGCGGTGCTCGACCGCCTGCACGCCGCCGGTATAGGCGTCGCCCTGGCGACCGCCACGGCCTCGCCACCCCCGTGGCTCACCCGCGCGCACCCGGAGATCCTGCCCGAACGCGCCGACGGCACCGTCCTCCACCAGGGCTCCCGGCAGTCCTACGCGGTCTCCTCACCGGTGTTCCGCGACTACGCCGTGCGCATGACCCGCCGGATGGCCGAGCGCTACGGCGACCACCCCGCGCTGGCCGTGTGGCACGTCGACAACGAACTCGGCTGCCACGTGCCGCACGACTACTCCGACGCCGCCGCCGAGGCCTTCCGCCGCTGGCTCCGCAACCGCCACACCACGATCGAGGCCCTCAACAGCGCCTGGGGGACCGCCTTCTGGTCCCAGCGCTACGACGCCTTCGAGGAGATCCTGCCGCCGAGGTCCGCCCCCACGTTCGTCAACCCGACCCAGCAGCTCGACTTCGCCCGGTTCTCCTCCGACGAGCAGCTCGCCCATTACCGGGCCCTTCGCGACGTACTGCGCGAGGTCACCCCGCACGTGCCGACGACGACGAACTTCATGATGACCACCGCCAACAAGTGGGTGGACTACTTCTCCTGGTCGGGTGACATGGACGTGGTGGCCAACGACCACTACCTGGTCGCCCGCGACCCCGAGGCCCACATCGGCCTCGCGTTCAGCGCCGACCTCAGCCGGGGTGTCGCCGGGGGAGCCCCCTGGATGCTGATGGAGCACTCGACGTCGGCCGTGAACTGGCAGCCCCGGAACAGCGCCAAGGGCGCGGGGGAGATGGTGCGCAACTCCCTCGCCCACGTGGCGCGGGGCGCTGACGCCGTGATGTTCTTCCAGTGGCGGCAGTCCACCGCGGGCGCCGAGAAGTACCACTCCGCCATGCTTCCGCACGCCGGACGCGACTCCGACGTGTGGCGCACCACCGTGGAGCTGGGAGGACACCTGAGGTCCCTGGCACCGGTCCGGGGGAGCCGCGTAACGGCGGACACCGCCCTGGTCTTCGACTACCCCTCCTGGTGGGCCTCAGAGATGGAAGGACACCCCACCCAGGACCTCGGCTACCTGGACGAGGTGATGCGCTGGTACCGCGCCCTGTGGCAGCGCGGTGTCACCGTCGACGTCGTGTCCCCCGGCTCGGACCTGACCGGCTACCGGGCCCTGGTCGTCCCCACGCTGTACACCGTCGGCGACGAGGACGCCGCACGCGTCGCCGAGGCCGCGCGGGCCGGCGCCAGTGTCCTCATCACCTTCTTCAGCGGCATCGTGGACGAGCACGACCACGTGCGGCCCGGCGGCTACCCGGGTGCCTTCCGTGATCTGCTCGGCGTGCGCTCCGAGGAGTTCCGTCCGCTCCAGGAAGGCGAGTCGCTCACTCTGGACGACGGCACGCGGGCCGACCTGTGGAGCGAGAAGACCCGCCTCGAAGGCGCGACGGCGGTACGCACCTGGGCCGACGGCCCGCTGGCCGGACTGCCCGCCGTCACCCGCAACGACGCCGGCCGCGGCCACGCCTGGTACGTCGCCACCCGCCCCGACGACGACGGGGTCGCCGCCCTCGTCGACGCCTTCCTGGCCGAGGCGGACGTGGCCCCGGCGGTCGCCGGCCTGCCGGGCGGCGTCGAGGCCGTACGCCGCCACGGCGACGACGGAACCAGCTTCCTCTTCCTGATCAACCACACCGCCCATGACGTGGACGTGCGGGTGACGGGTCACGAACTGCTGCGCGGCCAGGACGTCGCCACACGGCTGACGGTGCCCGCCCTGGAAGTGGCGGTCCTCCAGGAGGACTGACAGCGCGACGACGCGTCCGGGCGGACCCGGTCGCAGGCGCCCGTCCGCCCGGGCCGTCCACCCGTCCACGGTCCGGCGAGCGTCCCCCTGCGACGAGCCGCCCGGCCCCGTGCCGCGTCGCCCGTTCTCCCGACCCCGCACCCGACCGCAGACAGAGAGCCCCCCGACCGGAAGGCAGCCGTGATGACGAGAACCCGCCCCCTCCGCAGGAGAGCCGCCGCCCTCCTCGCCCCGCTCCTCGCCGGGGCGCTCCTGCTCGGCGCCGGCCCGGTGACCGCCCAGGCCGATCAGGCCGCCAAGGACAGGAACGCGAGGAGAGCCGTACAGCTGGAACACCTCGACCGAGGCCTGGTCGCCGTACGCGGTGACGAGGGCGTGTTCCTCAGCTGGCGCCTGCTCGGACCGGAGGCCACCGGCGCCACCCGGACGGGGATGAGCGGAACCGACTTCCGCGTCTACCGCGACGGCCGGCGCCTGGCCACCGTCACGGACAGCACCAACTACGTGGACGTCAGCCCGACCAGGAACGCGAGCTACCGCGTCGTCGCCGTCGTCAAAGGACGCGAGGGCCGCCGCAGCGAGCCCGTCACCCCCCAGTCGAAGGCCTACTACGAACTGCCCCTGCGCAAGCCCGCGGACGGTGTCACCCCGGCCGGTGAGGTGTACACCTACAGCGCCAACGACATGAGTGTCGGGGACGTCGACGGCGACGGCGCCTACGAGTACGTCGTCAAGTGGTACCCCTCCAACGCCAAGGACGTTTCCCAGGTCGGTTACACCGGCAACACCTACATCGACACCTACGAACTCGACGGCACCCTGCTCAACCGCGTCGACCTGGGACGGAACATCAGGGCGGGCGCGCACTACACGCAGTTCCTCGTCTACGACTTCGACGGCGACGGACGCTCCGAGACGATGCTCAAGACCGCCCCCGGCACCTCCGTCACCCGCTACGGCCCCGACGGCGTACCGGTCTCCCGCCGGTACGTCACGATGCCCGCCCAGGACCGGGCGGCCGGGCACACGCACGCGGACGACCACCGGCTGAGCGCCCCGGGCTTCCGCGACCACCTCGTCACGGTGTTCATGGGCTGGAGCACCCACCCCGAGGTCGTGGCCGGAACCTGGCCCGCCACGATCGAGAAGGCCCTCGGCGTCACCGGGCGCGCCCCCTACCGCTACCCCCTCAGCCGCGCGCACGCCGAGGACCTGGCCGACCACTTCATCGACGTGTACGCCCCCTCCCGCTCGGCCAACAACAAGCTGCGCGCGTTCGAGGGCTTCATCCTCGACGGACCCGAGTACCTGACCGTCCTCGCGGGCGCCGACGGAAGGGAACTGGAGACGATCCGCTACCCGTTCGGCCGCGTCGACGACGGCCTGATGTGGGGCGACTACGCGGGCCCGCGCATCGAACCCGGCAACCGGGTCGACCGCTTCCTGGCCGGAGTCGCCTACCTCGACGGCACCCACCCCTCGGCCGTCTTCGCCCGGGGCTACTACACCCGCGCCACCCTGGCCGCCTACCGCTGGGACGGCAAGCACCTCCGTGCGGAGTGGAAGGCGGACAGCGGCTTCACGACCATGAACAACCCGTTCGACGACACCGCGGCGAACGAGGAAGGACGGAATCCGGCGTACGCCTCACTCACCGGCCAGGGCTTCCACTCCCTGAGCGCCGCGGACGTGGACGGCGACGGCCGGCAGGAGATCGTCTACGGCTCGGCCACGCTCGACGACGACGGCAGCCTGCTCTACAGCTCCACCGGAACGCTCCCGGAAGGCAGTTCGGCCCCGGGGAGGACCGTACGGCTGGGGCACGGCGACGCCATGCACGTGGCCGACATCGACCCCACGCGCCCCGGAACGGAGATCTTCGCCGTCCACGAGGCCGGCCCCTTCGCCCCGTACGGCTACACGATGCGTGACGCCGCCACCGGCGAGGTCCTCTTCGGCGGGTACACCGGCGTCGACACCGGGCGCGGCATGATCGGCGACATCGACCCCACCCGCCCCGGACTCGAAGTCTGGTCCAACGCCGTCGAGGGTACGGGCGGCGACCCCGTCGGACTCTTCAGCGCGCAGGGTGAACGCCTCGGCAAGGAGACCCCCGGCACCAACCAGAGCATCCGGTGGGCCGGTGACCTGACCACCCAGATCGTCCACGGGGCGACGACCACCACCTACCAGACACCCGAGGTGCGGGACTGGCGCCGCGGGACGCTGCTCACCGCACAGGGCACGACCACGAACAACTACACCAAGGGGAACCCGTCCCTGGTGGCCGACGTCTTCGGGGACTGGCGCGAGGAACTCCTCCTGCCTGCCACGGACAGCTCCTCGATCCGCGTCTACGTCAGCACCGAGGTCACGCACCACAAGCTGTACACCCTGATGCACGACCCGCAGTACCGGGCCGAGGTGGCACGGCAGCAGACCGTCTACAACCAGCCCGCCTACCCGAGCTTCTACCTGGCCTCGGACACCGACTTCAGGAAGGTGCCCCTCCCGCGCCTCGACTGAGACCACGACGTGCCGCGAAGGAGCGGGGAGCACGGACTGACCGACCGTCCGTGCTCCCCGCTCCTTCCCGTATCCGGCCCCGCTCCCGCCTCCACGCCCCGATGGTTCGCACACCGGATCGACAACTGGACCCCTGTCCAGCGTGGACGGCTATCGGATTCGGCTACCCGTGCGACGCGTCATACCAGAGCGGGACGCGGGGCGGGCAACTTCGACAACTGCACGCCGGGCACGGCCGTCCGGCGACTACCGTGTGTGGCCGGTGATCAACGGTGGGCTCCTATCGGCCGGGCCCGTCCCAGCCGTCGACCCGGGCCCTACCGACCCCCGTGGGTGTCACCACTCGAATGCCGATTCCTGGTGCCCCACGTACCGAGGACGATGATGTCTCAACTTCGCGCACCCACCGCGCGACCGGAACGCCGCGAAGGCGGACGGCACGGCCGTCCGGGCGGCCGCTCCCACTCGGCCGCGAGCCGGCCGCGCTCCGTGCAGTCCGCTCCCGAAGGCCGCCTGCGGCCGCAACTGCTGCGCACCGCCGTGCTGCCGACCGTGGCCGCCGCGCTCGGCGGGGCGGCGGCCGTCATCTTCACCATCCGCGCCTCCGGCGTACGCCCGACCGGCAGCCTCCTGGCGGCACTCGGCGGATCCGGGGCGCTTGCCGTCGCCGCCGTGGCGGCGGCCTTCCTCGGCGCCCACCGCGTCAGTGCCGGAGTGCTCGACCGCTGCCTGGCGCTCAGGAGCACGGAAGCCCGGCACCAGGCCGAACTCCAGCGCGTCATGGAATGCCTCCGCGACGGCGAACCCCTGCCGGAGCGCGGGGCCACGCCCCCCGCCGCCCCGGACGCGGACGCCTTCGACCACCTCGCCCAGGAGATGGGCCGCTCCCGGGACGCCGCCGTGGCGGCCGTCGTCCAGGCCTCGCAGCTCTTCCGCAGCAGCGGCAACGAACAGAAGGTCGAGGTCTTCGTCAACCTCGCCCGGCGGCTGCAATCCCTCGTGCACCGCGAGATCCAGATCCTCGACGAGCTGGAGCACGAGGTCGAGGACCCCGACCTGCTCAAGGGCCTCTTCCAGGTCGACCATCTCGCCACCCGCATCCGCAGGCACGCGGAGAACCTCGCCGTCCTCGGCGGCGCGGTCTCGCGGCGGCAGTGGAGCAACCCCGTGACCCTGACGGAGGTCCTGCGCTCCGCGATCGCCGAGGTCGAGCAGTACCCACGCGTCACGCTGGTCCCGCCGATCGACGGCACCCTGCGCGGACACGCCGTCGCCGACGTGATCCACCTCCTCGCCGAACTCGTCGAGAACGCCACGGTGTTCTCCGCCCCGCACACCCAGGTTCTGCTGCGCGCCCAGCGCGTCACCGCCGGACTCGCCCTGGAGGTGGAGGACCGGGGGCTCGGCATGCCCGGCCCCGAGCAGAAGCGGATGAACACCCTGCTCGCCGACCCCGACCAGGTCAACGTCGCCCATCTGCTCCAGGACGGGCGCATCGGGCTGTTCGTGGTCGCCTCCCTGGCCCGCAGGCACGGCATCGCCGTTCGTCTCCAGAGCAACATCTACGGAGGCACACAGGCGGTACTCGTGCTGCCGGAGATCCTCCTGGGCATCGACATCGACGCCACGGCCGCGCCCGGTGCGGCCCCGGTACCCGGCGGCGCCCGCCTGCCCCTCACCCACGACGCGTCGGCGCAGGCCCCGACGCCGGAGCGGGAGGGCGGAACGCCCCGGAACGACCCGCGCCAGGGGGAGGGGCCGCCGCTGCCGCTGCGTGCCGAGCGTGTCGACCGCCCCAACCCCGCCTCCTTCCCGCCGGGTGCCCAGCCGGCCGGATCCGCCGGGTCCGCCCCGTTTCCTCCGCCCGCCACCCTCGGCCGGCCCACGCAGGTGTCCGGCTCGGCGCTCTTCGGGCAGTCCGCGCAGCCTGCCGTGTCGGAGGAGCCCGCGCCGCTCGCCGGCTCCGCGCTCTTCGGGCAGTTCGCGCAGCCTGCCGTGTCTGAGGAGCCCGCCCCACTCCTCGGCTCCGCGCTCTTCGAGCGCCCCGCCCAGTCGTCCGGAACCGCGGAGTCCGCCCCGCTTGCCGAGTCCACGCCCTTCACCGGGTCCGCCTCGCCGGACGGACCCGTCGCGTTCGTACCGTCCGTCGTGGACACCGATGGGCCCGCGCCCGCCGTCCCGCCCCCGGCGGCAGAAGTCCCGCCCGCCCGGCCCCAGTTGCCCAGGCGGAGCAACCAGGAGCACCTGGCGCCCCAGCTCAGGGAAGCCCCCGCGCCGCGCGCCGAGGGCGAGAACGTCCTGCACGACCCCGGTCTGATGGCCGCCTTCCGGCGCGGCGTCGACCTCGCCGAAGCCCAGACGGCGGCAGAGCCGGACACGACGCACGCGTACGGCGCACCGGGTGCCGCGACCGGCCCCGCCGCCACCCTCGGGGCGCAGCGGTCCCACGGTCCCGCCCCGCTGCCGTTCCGCAGCCCCGCCACCACCGCGCCCGCCGGGACGGAGCGGGCGGACCCCGGACACCGGGGGCCGCGGACGCCCGAACCGGATCCCCGAACCGAGCACATGTTCAAGGAGTAGACACACCATGACGACCGAAATGCCCGCCGGTCAGGTCTCGGACCTCGACTGGCTGCTGAGCGGCCTGGTCCAGCGCGTGCCCTACACGCGCAGCGCCGTCCTCCTCTCGGCCGACGGCCTGGTGAAATCCGTTCACGGCATGGACGCCGACAGCGCGGACCACATGGCGGCCCTGGCCGCCGGCCTGTACTCGCTCGGCCGGAGTGCCGGTGCCCGGTTCGGTGACAACGGCGACGTCCGGCAGGTGGTGGTCGAGCTCGACTCGACGCTGCTGTTCGTCTCGACCGCCGGGTCAGGCACGTGTCTCGCCGTCCTCGCCGGCCGCGAGGCGGACGCCGCCGTCCTGGGGTACGAGATGGCCATGCTGGTCAAGAGCGTCCGCCCCTACCTGATGACGCCGCTCCGGCAGCCGGCCGGAGCGCCGTTCAGCCCGGGGCTGTGAGAGTGCCGGCCCCGCAGGACGGGCCGTTGCTCGACGACGCGGCAGGCCGGCTCATCCGCCCGTACACCGTGAGCAACGGCCGGACGCGGCCGACCGCCGTGCTCGATCTGCTCTCCCTCGTGATGGCGACCGGGAGCACCCCCCAGGCCCACCTCGGACCCGAGCACACCGTGGCCCTGGAACTCTGCGACGTACCCGTGTCCGTCGCCGAGGTCGCCGCCCATCTCCGGCTGCCCGCCGTCATCACCAAGGTCCTCCTGTCCGACCTGGTCGACTGCGGGGCCGTCACCGCACACGCCCCCGCGTTCACCGACATGCCAACCGACCGATCCCTGCTGGAGGCAGTGCTCGATGGTCTACGACGACAGCTCTGACAGCTCCGGAAGCTCCGACTTCTTTCCCGTGGCCCTCAAGGTCCTGGTCGCGGGCGGCTTCGGCGTCGGCAAGACGACGTTCGTGGGCGCGGTCAGCGAGATCGCACCGCTGAGTACCGAAGAACTGCTGACCCAGGTCAGCGCGGCGACCGACAGTCTCGAAGGGATCGAATCCAAGTCGGCCACCACCGTCGCCATGGACTTCGGCCGCATCACACTGTCCGAGCAGCACGTGCTCTACCTCTTCGGCACGCCAGGACAGGAGCGGTTCTGGTTCATGTGGGACGAACTGTCCAAGGGCGCCCTCGGAGCGGTCGTGCTGGCCGACACGCGCCGGCTGGCCGAATGCTTCGCGGCCGTCGACTTCTTCGAACGGCGCGGCATCGGATTCATCGTCGCCGTCAACGAGTTCGACGGCGCCTACCGCTACGAACCGGAAGAGGTCCGGGCCGCGCTCGACCTCGGACCCGAGGTCCCGGTCGTCCTCTGCGACGCCAGGATCGCCAGTTCGGGAACCGGGGCACTGGTCACCCTCGTCCAGCACCTCATCAACGCCACGGCGCCCGCGCCGCTCTCGGGGTTCGGGGCCCACCCGTGACTCCGTGACGGGAGGCCGGCGCGACCCGTACGGGACGGACCCGCGGACGAACCCGCCGATCAGTGTCGCGCCGACGCCCGTGACGCACCGGTGGAACGCGGCCCGCCCTGACCTGAACGCGCGGCGCTGCTCAGCGCCGTGCGCTCCGCACGGGTCCATCCGCGCGGAGTGCGGCGCCGCCGGGGTGCGCCCCCGGGGACCCCGCGCGCCGGGCCCGCACGGCGCGGGACGGGCGCGCCGTCACCGTGCTCCTGGGATTCCGGGGCCGTCACCGTGCCCCGGGCCCGTGGAAGCGCAGCCAGTCCACGGCGAACAGGTCCGGTTTCTCGCTGCTCCACGCAGAGTTGGTGAACACCAGGTACAGGGGACCGCTCCCGCCGGTGCCCTCCAGAGCGGCCGACGGTGACACGGTGGTCCCGTCGCCGTCCGCCGAACCGGGGACGCGCAGCGAGCCGAGGAGCGGGCCGTCCGGAGAGCCGGCCCGGAACTCGACCGTCCCGCCGAGCCCGCACGGCGTCACCCCGACCGTCACCGCCCCGACACCGCCCAGGTCCACCGGGTCGAAGGCGACCCAGTCCCCGTCCTCGATCTCCGTCAGCGCCCGGCCGCCCGACGCGTCCTCACGGCTCCCGGCAACGGCTCCGCCGTGCGCCCCTCCGGTCGAGGTGAACCGTTCCGCCTCCTGGAAGGCCGTGCGCAGGGTGAACGAGGCGGAGCCGCTGAGCGCCGGGATTCCCGGGGCGCCCGCGTCGGTGTAGCGCACCGTGATCCGCTGCGGTCCCGGCCCGCCGCCCGTCCCCATCACGACCGAGCCCCGGCACCCGGGGGAGCCCCGCAGCGGGCGCGGCGCGGTGGGCCTCCCGGACTCCGCGCGCACGAGCATGCGCGAGCAGTCGACCGGAGCGGCGTGCCCGTCCCGGTCGTCCTCCACCGCCACGGTGAAGGCGACGGTGTCGCCCGGCCGGAACAGGCCGCCGTCCGGCGGCCGGTGCACGGTGAGCCGGGGCCGGCTGTTGCCGACGGTGATCTCCTGCCCGGCCACAGCCGTCGTGCCCTCCGGCCCGGTCACCGTGAGACGCGCCGTGAACCGTCCTCCGGAGCGATAGGTGTACGAGGGGTTCGCCTCCGTCGAGTCCGTACCGCCGTCGCCGTCGAAGTCCCAGGCGTACCTCACCGGCGTTGTTCCGCCCGGCCCGGATCCCGTACCCGTGAAGGCCACGGTGAGCGGGGCGGGACCGTTGTCGCGGTTGGCGGTGACAACGGCGGTGGGCAGCCGTTCGTCGCCGACGTGGTCGATCCGGAAGGCCGTGGCGCTCCCGTCGTCGTCCGGACCCCGGTCGACGACGTACAGGGCGCCGTCCGGGCCGAAGGCGGCGGCTGTCGGCCGGTTCCACTCCATGTCCTGGAACACGCCGTTGACGGACTGGAGTTCACCGGCCCTGACCGGACCGAACCGCCGGTCGGAGAACGTCTGGGCCTCCCGCTGGAACGAGAGCGTCGTGAAGCGCCGGCCCGCCGGGTCGTACGTCAGCCACTTTCCGGCGAAGTACGCGGGAAACCGGGTGCGGTGGAGGCTTTCCGGCTCGTAGGCGTAGACCGGTCCGCTCATCGCGGCGCCGCCCTGCGGGCCGTCGGGCAGCGGTGCGCCGCTGACCCGCGGTGCGCAGTCCGCCGCCCCGTACGGGACGCCGCCCGAGCAGTAGGGGCGCCCGATCTGGCCCGCCGCGCTGATCCGGAAGTGCCGGACCGTACCGTCGGCGTCCGTGCCGGCGGCCAGGAGCGCGCCGCTCGCGGGGTCCACGGTGACGCGGTACGGGTCGCGCATGCCCATCGCGTAGATCTCCGGCCGGGTCCCGGCGGTGCCCTGGGGGAAGAGGTTGCCCTCCGGCACGGTGTAGGTGCCGTCCTCCTGCGGGGTGACGCGCAGGATCGCGCCCCGCAGATCCCCGGGGGCGCCCGCGTTCAGGGGGAGCGTGACGTCACCCGTCGCGGCGTAGAGGTGCCCCTCGCGGTCGAAGGCCAGCGAGCCGGACGGCGGCGGGGCGTCCCCCTTGCCGGTGGACCGTCGGCCAGGAAGGGTGAGCAGGCGCTTCTCGGACGCGGGATCGACCGTGTCCCCGTCGGCCGTGAAGCGGGAGAGCGCCAGGCGCCCTCCTGTGCTGTCGGAGTGCAGCAGGTAGAGCCAGTGGTTCTCCGCGAAGCCCGGATCCAGGACCAGGGCGGTGAGCCCGTCGGCGCGGGCGGCGGTCTCCGTCGTGTACCCGAGGTCGAGGGCCGTGGAGACCTTGGACGTCCGCTGGTCGACGACCGTCAGCTCGCCGGTGCGCCGCGCCACGAACACCCGCCGGTCCGGCGCGACCGCCAGATCGGCCGGATCCGCGAGACCGCGTGACGCGAGGGTGGTCCGCTGGAACGAACCTGCCTGGCTCGCGGTGCAGTCGCCGGCCCTCGCGCCCGCGGCCCACTCGATACCGCCCAGCAGGTGGGTGAGGAAACCCTCGTCCCGGAAGGCCGGGGCCGCGTGCCCGCCCGCGGTGAACCACGAGCGTCCCCCGTCGTAGTCCTGGCACCAGGAGAAGGGGTGGTCCACGCCCCCGGAGAGGCCCGCGATGCCGTCGCGCACCCGGATCTGCGCGAGGGTGTGCACCGAGGCGGTCGGGTCGGTGCGCCAGTCGTACCACTGCTCCGTACGCTCCCAGAGGTCAGGAAGCCCCGCCGTCGAGGGGTGCGCGTGGTCGAGGACCTTGACCCTGCCGCTCTGTACGGGCGTGCCCCGGTCGAGCGCGGCGCCGACCAGGCCTTCGTACCAGTCCCAGTCATCCGCACCGGCGGCGGCCTCGTGCAGGCCGACCCACCCGCCGCCCGCCCGGACGTACTTCCGCAGGGCGGCGCGGCCCTCCTCGCCGAGGCCGTGGCCCTCGTCGTGCGCGGCGGCCGTGTTGTTGAAGACGACCGCCCGGAACCGGGACAGCGCGGCGTCGTCGAAGACGGCCGGATCCTCCGTCGCCTCGACCCCGAACCCGTTGCGGGCTCCGAGCTCCCGCACCGCGTCGACACCGGCGCGGAGTGTGTCCCGGGGCACGTGCGCGGCCCCGGAGTACACCAGCACCCGGAACGCCGCCGCCGGGGCCCTCGGGAACGGGGCGGCCGCCACCGAACCGGCGATCAGGGCCAGAAGCGCGAAGAGGGCCAGGGCCGCGATCGGTGCCGGGGGGAGAACCCCGGGCGCGGGACCGCTGCGTGACGGAGGGCTGCTCATGAGGGCGCTCCCGGTGCGGTGTGGGGGCCGGGCGGGGATGGAAAGCGCTTTCTGATGTGCGTGGTTCAGCGTAGGTTCACCGCCATGCGGGGTCAATGGGCCGACGGGCCCGCCCCGGGGCCTGCCCTGCCGGGTCCCCGGAGCCCGCCCCGGGTATCCCGCCGTTCCCGGCCCGTGGGGCGTCCCGGAGCCGGCGCCTTACCGGGCTGCGCTCCCCAGCCCGCAGCCCGCAGCCCGCAGCCCGCACCTGGCCGCAGCCCGGTCCGCGCCGCGGGCGGCCGGGCCCCGCCGGCCGGGGTGCGGACCGTGGGCCTCGCCCGGGGGTGGGTGCCGGCTTCAGAGGCCCAGGAAACCGCTGATCCGCTCCCGCAGCGAGCGTGCGTCGAGGCCGTGTGCCACGAGGTGCTCCGCCATCTGCCCGTACCGGCGCAACTCGGCCCGGCCCACCCCCAGTCCGAGTACCCGGTGGGGCAGGTCGGACAGTGCGTCGTCGGCCGCCCTCGTCGAGGTGCCGGCCAGATACGGCTCGACGATCACCACATCCGCCGCGCCGTGCGCACCGGTCGCGCGGCGCAGCCCGGCCGCGTCGAAGGGGCGCACGGTCGTGGCGTACAGCACGGTCGCACCGAGGCCCTCCGTCGCTTCGAGGACGCTGTCGAGCATCGGGCCCACGGCGATCACCACCCCGCCGGTTCCCTCCCGCACCGTGCTGAAGTCCGGGCCCGTGACCGGGCGGCCGGTGCTGTTCGACTGGAGGGAGAGGCGTACGTAGGCCCGCCCGTCCCCTTCCACGGCCCGCCGCAGTAGCGCCTCGGCCTCGTCCGGATGGCCGGGGACGTGCACCGTCCAGCCGTCGAGCGTGTCCAGGAGGGCGACATCGCCGGGCGACATGTGGGTGAACCCCCCGGCCGGCCAGTCGTACGAGGCCCCGGCGCTGACGAGTACCCCGCCCACGCCCTGATGCCCCAGGTCCAGCTTCACCTGCTCGAAGGGGCGCTCCACGAGGAAGCTCGCGAAGGTGTGCATGATCGGCCGTACGCCGGTCAGGGCCATCCCGGCACCCGCGCCGATGAGCAGCTGCTCCCTGATCCCGACGTTGACCACCCGGTCCGGATGGGCCCGCTGCGCCGGGCCGAAGCCGTCGCGGCTGATCTCGGCGAGCACCAGGGCGACGCGCGGGTCCTCGTCCAGGAGGCGGGTGGTGGTGGAGATGAAGCGGTCACGCATGGTGTCCATGGGGATGTCCTTCGTCCTGTTCGGGTGCGGATGATCAGCGGCGGGGTGCCACACGGGCGATGACGGCGTGCGGCCGGCCGGGGTGCGGCGCGGTGAAGGCGGCGTACAGCGCCTCGTGGTCCCGTCCGTCCACGGTCAGGGCCGACCATCCGGCGGCCTCGAAACGGGCCGCGATCCCGCCCGGCCTGGCGTAGCTCGCCGAGGCGTTGTCGATCACCACGGTGTGCAGCCGGTCCAGCCCGGCCGGGCCCGCGTACGCGATCGCCTCGTGGTTGCTGCCCTCGTCCAGCTCCCCGTCACCGGTCAGCACCCACACGCCGGGCTCCCTCAGGCCCTGGGCCCGCAGTCCCAGGGCGCTCCCCACCGCGAGCGGCAGCCCGTGCCCGAGCGACCCGCTGCCGATCTCGACGCCCGGTACCAGCAGGCGGTCGGGATGGTGCCCGAGCGGCGAGTCGTACGTGCCGAAGCCGGCGAGCAGTTCCTCGCCGAAGAACCCGTGTGCGGCCAGGACGGCGTAGTACGCCATGGGGCCGTGCCCCTTGGAGAGCAGGAAGCGGTCGCGGCCGGGGGAGTGCGCCGTGCGCGGCGACACCCGCAGTACCCGGTCGTACAGCACCCAGAGGGCGTCGAGTGTGGAGGTCGCGGCGGGTCCGTGCTTCTCGTCACCGGTCATGAGGCCCATCAGCCGGTCCAGCTCCTCGTAGCCGTGGACCGGCGCGTGCGTGGTGTCCGTGTTCGTCATGTGGCTCAGCGTTCAACGTCAAGCTTGGTTGAGGTCAAGCCCGGGAAACGGGTTCGTGAGCACCGGTGCAAGTGCGGTATTGTTCTCATGCGCGTTCGGCCAGGGGGAAACCCCAGGTCAGACGGACAGCGGGACGTGGCGCAGCTTGGTAGCGCACTTGACTGGGGGTCAAGGGGTCGCAGGTTCAAATCCTGTCGTCCCGACTCGAGAGAGTCGCAGATCAGAGGGGTCCTTCGGGGCCCCTCTTGATCGTTTCCAGGGGCGCCGTCTCACCATTTCTCACGAACGCTGTTGATCAAGGTCAGCCGAGCAGTTCGGCCGGCTTCTCCGTACCCGCCCTGAGCGACTGCGGGTCGGGGTGCACGTAGGTTCGCTTCGTGAACCCGAGGTCCGAGTGACCGGCCCACGCGGAGGCCACCGTGTCCGGCACCCCGTTGTCCGCCATCCACGACAGGCAGGCGTGCCGCGCGTCGTACGACCGCACCTTCCGTACACTCGTGGTGGCCATCAGCTTGTGCGCCTCACGCCGGAGATTGTCCGTCTTCCACGGCTGACAGAGGTCGTCCACGAGGACGTACCCGCTGTCCTCGTACGCCTCCCCGGCGGCCGGTTTCTCCGCTGCCTGCGCGGCGCGGAACGCCTTCAGTGCCCGCAGGGCCGGCTTCGGCAGGGGCAGCGTGCGCTTCCCGGCCTCGGTCTTCGCCCCCTTCTCCACGACCTTGTTCCGCTGCCCCTCTCCTGGGTGCGGTCGCAGACGATCGTCCGCGTGTTGGTGCCGACGGCGATCGTCCCGGCGTCAGGTCCACGTCCGGGCTCCAGCGGGCGCCGCACGCTTCCGTCGGACGCTCCGCGATCAGGGCGAGCAGCATGGGGGCGTAGGACCGGTGCCGTATGGCAGGCGCAGCGGAGTCTGCTGATCGGACAAAGTCCCTCTTTCCTCGACGCCTTCGCTGAAGGCACTTTGCTGGCTTGACCGACCGGAAACGACGAGTGGCGTACCCCTAAGCAAGCAACAAGTGCCCGTAGTCGGCCAGTACTTCGCGTGCCTCGGGCACGTCCTCGTACTCCTTCAGCCGGTGCAGGACCGTCCGGGCCCGCTCCGCCGTGCGCTCTGAGGAGAGATCGCCGGACGTGTCGATGACGCGGCGGGCCTCTTCGGCAGCCTGCTCGGGCTCGTTGGCGTCGGCCAGCGCCACGGCCAGCCATGAGCGGTACAGCGCGATCTCCCGGGCGTGGGTGGCGTCGTAGCGTCCCAGCACGTCCTGGAGCAGCGGCACCGCGCGCAGCGGGCGACGCAGCTCGGTGAACACCCGGGCGTCCATGACCTCCAGCTCCTCGCGGTTCACCCAGTAGGCCCACGTCGGCGCGGGAGGGCCGTCCGTGGCATCCAGGGCGGCATGGGCCTCCCCGAGCGCCCGCAGGGCCGGTTGAGCCTCCCCGGCACGCGTATGCGCCCATGCCACGCGGTCCAGGAACAGGGCGCGGGTTGTGGCCGGAGCGTCCGGCCCGGCCTCGGAGACCGCTGCCTTCGCCAGTTCCAGGCCCTCCCGTTCCCGGCCGCTGTTCGTCAGGTGGTAGGCGAGGCTGCCCGCGAGCTGTGCCACCAGCGGCGCGTCCCCGGCCTGCCGGGCGGCCGAGAGACCGAGTCGGTAGGCGTGCTCCGCGTCCTCACCCCGGCCGGCGTCGGAGGCGATCCATCCGGCGATCTGGCCCAACTCCCCGATCTGCACGAGCAGGCCGCGCCCCGTCTCCTCGGAGTGCTCGGACTCGCGGTACAGGCGGACGGCGGCGCGCAGCTCCCGGAAGGCGGGAGCGATCAGGTCACCGCCGGACAGCACATCGTCCGCGAGCCGGAGGCCGTGGACGCGAGCCGCCAGGCCGTCCACGGTGGTGGCACCGATCCGACGCCCACGGGGGGTCGCCAGGGGCTCCAGAGCGCCCCCGTCGGGCAGCAGGTCCGCGAGGGTGGCCGCGACCCCGGGAAGGGTGGCCTGAGTGTCCCCCCGGGCGTACGCGGCGGCCTGCTCCAGCTCACGCAGCGGCACACCGAGTACCTGGGCGAAGGTGGGCAGCCACACGTCCGGGATGCGCTCCCCGCGCTCCCACCGGGAGACCTCATTCCGTGTGATCGACTGGGCGCCGGACACGGCGCACAGCACGGCGGCGAACTGCCGCTGCGAGCGGCCGGAGTGCCGCCGTAGACCGGCGAGGCAGGCGCCGAACTCGCGGCGTCGCTCGGTGGTGTCGCTCATGGTGGTCCCCTTCCGTATCCAGTGTGGCCCCTCCCTGGCCCCCTGGTCGGCTCCTCCGCATGATCACGCACCCCGGTTACCTGAACGCGAAGCGCCCCGGCGACCGCGCGAACGGCCCCGGGGCTGGCCGATCTGAAGGAAGCAGACCGACATGCCGCAACCTACAACCCGGGCCCGCCAGACCGGGCACCCCGGGTACAGCGAGACCCTGCCGAGGCAACCCGAGAGCGCAGCCACCGCGCGGCGCCTGCTTCGTACCGCCTGTGCTGTCTGGGGGCTGGACGCATTGGCCGAGGACGGGGCGCTGATCGTCTCCGAGCTGGTGGCCAACGCCGTGCAGCACGCCCGGCGGGAGTCCATCCGGGTCGTCATCGACCGTCCCGGCGCTGCGCGGGTACGTGTCGGCGTCGCGGATCTCTCCCGGGCGCGGCCGGTGCGGCGCGAAGCCGACGACAGTGAAGACGGCGGGCGCGGCCTGCGCCTCGTTGCGGCGCTGGCCACCGACTGGGGCACGGATGAGCGGCGCTGGGGCAAGATCGTGTGGGCGGACCTGGAGGGGCGCGGGTGACGACGGGAGAGGCCCCCGGCCGCAGTGCGGCCCGCGCCCATCCATTGCAGTTGGTCGAGCTGTTCGGCAGGGACGGGTGCCTACGGATCAGTACGGCCCCCGCTGAACCCTGCCCGCCCGTCGTTGGTGGAGAGTCCGAGGACGACGAGCAGAACTGACCGCCCCAGGGGCGGCGAAGCCCCGGCCGGTGAACTCCACCGAGCCGGGGCTTCGTCGTCTCACGGTCGTCTCACACAGGTCTCACGAACTGCACGGACTGACGTGGAATTCGCTGCGCCGACCTGGACGTTTTCGCTCCCCCTGGATCTCACGGCGGTCTGGATCTCACGGAACCCTCTGGACGGTGTTTCGTTCACTGGGGGACAAGGGGTCGCAGGTTCAAATCCTGTCGTCCAGACTCGAGAGAGTCGCAAATCAGAGGGCTCCTTCGGGGCCCCTCTTGATCGTTTCCAGGGGCGCCGCCCCACACGTTCCCGCAGACGCTGTTGATCAAGGTCGGTCGAGCGGTCCGGCCCTCTCCTTCGAGCCCGAGCCCGCCTTCAGGGGCAGTCGCAGGTCGTCCACGAGCATGTGACCGTCGGCCTCCCGGACTCCGGGCGCGCGAGGGGACCATTCCGGGCGTGCGCCCGGGGTGGAACCGGGTGGCAGCCGGCTTCCGCCCGCGGACCACGAGCTCTACGAGGCCTGGGTCGCGACCTGAGCGCGCCCACGGTTCCCGGCCGCACTGTCCTGATCACGGCCTTTCCGGCTGACGGCGCCGGCGGGATGATGGCCTGAGGAATACAGGGGGTAATTCCTCTCGACACCCGCCGGCGCACCCTCGAACGTGCCCTTCGCGCATGATTGCCCGCGTACCGGCGGCCCGCCGGGCACCGCGACGTGCACATCATTCCGAGGGGGCCGGGCCGTGGCACGTCACCAACCGAACCACCGACTCGCCCTCCTGCTCACCGAGGCCGACTGGAACCCGGCGGAGCTGGCCAGGGCGGTCAACGCGCTGGGCAAGGCACAGGGCATGAGCCTGCGGTACGACCGCACGTCGGTCGCCCACTGGCTGACCGGCTCGCGCCCCCGGCCCCCCGTGCCCGACCTGGTCGCCGCGGCCTTCAGCCGCCGCACCGAACGCCTGGTCACGGCCGAGGAGACCGGTCTGATCAGCCCCGGGCGGGCGGCCGACGACCAGGCGCTCCCGCCCGGGACGGAGACGGACGACGCCGCGGGCCGGCTGACCATCCTGGCCCGCACCGACGCCGACCCGGCCCGCCGCTCCCAGCTCACCGGGGGCGTGTACAGCCTGCGCGCCGTCGACTCGCCCGGCTGGAACCCGGAACGGCCCGTCCCCGTACGGCCGCGTTCCCCGCACAGCCGGGTGACCGCCGAAGAGGTGCGGGCGCTGCGGGAGATGTGCCAGATCTTCGCCGATCTCATGGAGCGCCACGGCGGCGGGCACGCCCGCTCCGCCCTGGCCGCCTACCTCACCGACGACACGAGCCGTCTCCTGGCCGCTCGCGCGGACTCCTCCCTGAGGGGGCAGCTGTTCAGCTGCGCCGCTCAACTCACCCACATACTGGCCCGCATGACCATGGACGCCGGGTACCCGAGCCTGGCGCAGCGCTACTTCACCACCGCCCTCGGTCTCGCGCAGGAGGCCGGCGACTCCCGTGTGTACGCCATCACCCTGCGGGCCATGAGCCTTCAGGCACTCCGGCTGGGATTCCTGAAGAAGGCTGCGCAGCTCGCCGACTCCGCGATGGGGGCCGGGCCGGTCGCCGACCCGTCCACCCTCGCCTTCCTGCTGAGCCAGCGGGCCGTCACCCACGCCCACGCACGGCAAGGCCGCCGGGCGGTCGCCGACCTCGCGGCCGCCGAGAGCCACCACGACCGCGTGACGCGGGGGGCCGGGCCCTTCGACTCGTATCCCCGGGCCGGCCTCGACTACCAGCGCGGCCAGGTGCTGCTCGCGCTCGGGGACCGGGAAGGGGCCGCGCGGTCCTTCGCCTCCTCGGCCGCGGCCCGCGGTGACGACCGGCGCAGATCCGCCGCGCTGACCCACGCCCGGCTCGCGGCGACACTGCTGTCCCTGGGGCGTCCGGAGGAATCCTGCGTCCACTGGAACGCCTTCCTGGACGGCTACCCGGGTCTGCGTCTCGCCCCCGCGGACGAAGCCCTCGTCTACCTGCGCAGGTCCCTGTACAGGTACCGCGGCCTGTCCCCGGTCGCAGTCGTCCTCCACCGGGCCCGGTCCGTCACCCGTACGGCTCCGGCTCCCGCGAAGGGCCACCGTCCCGGTCCCGGCCGGTGACGGCCCCGCCCCCGGAGGCCCCGCCCCCGGAGGCCCGGGGCACGGTGGGCACCGTGGCGGACCCGGGAGCCGGGGGGAGGGCGGGCCCGGCGGCCGGTGCCGACGGCTCCGCGGGCTGGGCGTCGGGGGGTGTTCCCGGCGGCCTCAGAGGGCTGAAGGTGAACGGATCATCCATGCCCGATGTCTAACGCCCCGGCCGCCGCACCACGCCGCACCACCGGCCCCGGCCGGGGCAATGCACCCGCAGAATCGATTCAGGGTTACTCCGTCCGCCACGGTGCGGGGGAATCGCGCCCCTGCGGCCGGGGGATGGCCCGACGGCCCCGGTCCGTCCGGGAGCCATGGCGCGCAACCTCCGCTGCCCGCACGCCCGTTCCGGGCCGTCGGTCCCCGGCCGCCCACGTGCGGGCGCGGGTGACGGCGTGGCCGTCGGTGTCATCGGGAGTCGCCCTCCCCGGCCTGCGGGCGTGGGCCGGCGCCCGAGGACGCGTCCCTCCACACGCCAACGTGTCCCGCCCTCGGACGCGGCGCGCGGACCGTGGCCATCCGGCCCCACTCCCGGTCAGCGACCCGGTGGGTGTGTACGAGAGCTGCCTACCGGGGTGGCCGGTCGGGCCGGACAGCCGAAGGCGGACTCGTACCGTCCGAGGGGCCGCCACCTGGTCCGTGTCACACCGGCCGCCGCATGCAGACCAGTTCACGGCGTTCGTCCCACGAGGCCGTGGCGGTGAAGCCGAGCCGTTCGTACAGGGCGATGGCCTCGGTACGCCACTTCCACACCGAGAGCCGGACACCGCTCACGCCGGCTTCCGACGCGTGCGCGAGTGCCGCACCCATCAGGGCGGAGGCGACGCCTCTGCCCCGGAATCCGGGGTCCGTCCAGAGCCTCTTGATCTCCGACCGGCCATCGGTGGCGGCGGTGAGTACCAGGCATCCCACGGGGACCTCGCCGATCAGGGACACCAGTACGACATCGTCGGCGAACGCGGTCCCCGGGTCCGAGATCTCCGCCCGGTAGCGGTCGGGCAGCCCGTCCACGTCGTCGACGGCTTCGCCCTTCTCGGCCTCCGTGCGCAGGTGATATGCCGCCAGCAACCCGGACAATCCGTCGTCCTGGGCCGGGGTCCGTCCCCGACGGCTGACGGTGACCTCGTGTCGATCAGTCATGGCGCCAGGATCACACGGCACGCGTCACGCATCTCAGGGGCCCCTCCGGGCACTTCCGGCGCGCCGCGGAGGCGGGAGCGAGGTGTCTCCGCGGCGCGGAGGGGCATCAGGACCGACGCGGGCGAGGCGGGCCCGGGAATCCCGGCGCGCGGCACCCGGCCCGGCGGAGCCGCTGTCCGGCACCGCCGCTCCAGGTCGGGAGCCCGCCCGACCGTGCGAGCCTGCCGTGCGGCTCCGGGGGCGGGTGGCGGGTCATCCGATCGGTCGACCCGCCCGTCATCCGCCCGGCGGCCCGGGTCCGTCCGCCCGGACGACGGGCCGTCCGGGCCGGGGGTGGAGGCTGGGAGGGCGGGAGGAGGCCCTGGCGCCACGACGGCCCTCCCGCCCGCCACGCGAACCACGGGAAGGTGCCACCGATGAGAGCCGACCGACTCCTCACCCCGGCGGAGCGTTCCGCGGGCCGCAGCGCCGGAGCGCGTCGCCGGACGGTGGCGGGGAGGCGCGCGGGTGCTGCGGCAGTCGCCCTCATCGCCCTCGTGGCGCTCCTCGCCGGATGCGCGCCGTCCCGTGACACGGCCCCGTCCTCCGCGTCGGCCTCAGCGCGGCAGCGGACGGCCGGCGCCCCGGCCCCTGCCGCCGGGGAGACTCTCCTGGTCACGGACTTCGGAGCCGATACCGTCACCTTCGTCGACCCCTCGGGGCACGGGCCCTCCGGCCGGCGGTCCGTCGTGGTCGGCACGGCCCCGTACGGCATCGTGCTCGGCGGCGACGGCACCGCGTGGGTGGCGACGGCCGAGGGTGTGGCCGTGGTGGACACCGAAGCCCGGAAGCGGACCGCCCTGATCCCGTACGCCACCGACACGGGGCCCGTCACCACGGGGGAGTACCGGGGCGGGGGCATGGGGATCGCGCTCTCCCCGGACGGGCGCACCGTCTACGTCGGCGTGAACGTCCCCGGGGCATCCGGCACGCTCGAAGCGATCGACACCGGGCGGCGCGAGGTCGTCGGGACGGCCCCGGTCGGCCGCCGGCCCTTCGACGTCGACGTCTCGGGTGACGGGCGGCAGGTCTACGCGACCGGCCACGACTCCTTCGACGTCACGGTCGTCGACGCGGCGACCTGGGGGACCCGGCGCATCGAAGTGGCCCCCTACGGGACCGAAGGGGGCCTCGGGTCCTGGCTGAAGCCGCACTACGCCGCCGTACGCCCGTCCGACGGCGCCCTCCTCCTCCCCTTCGAGGGGGAGCGCCTGGCCGTGGTCGAACCGGGCACAGGACGGGTCCGCGTCGAGCGCATGACCGCCGACACCCACCAGCACGGGGTCGCGGTCACGGAGGACGGGACACTTCACGTCGTCGGCACCGGTCCCATCGACCCCGCGACCGACGCGGGGCCCTCCCTGACGGTCCGTTCGCCCGGTGGGCGGGAACGCGTCATCCCGCTGGACGGTCCGCACGAGGACGTCGAGGTCAGCGCCGACGGCCGCACCGCCTACGTCTCGGGCGGCTTCACCCGGGACGGCCACTGGGACGGCATCAGCGTGGTCGACGTGGCGACCGGGGACGTGACGCGGATCCCGGCCGGTACGCGGCCCCTGGGCATGGTGATCCTCCGAGGGCCGTACCGTCCGCCCGTCTTCCCTGCACCTGTAGGGTAAACGGCACTTGTATGACAGGTGGCAGGCGTGCTCGGGCGCGTGCCCCGACCGAGGGAGATGTCGTGTCGCGGACCGTCGCAGTGGTCATCGGTGTCGGCGGGATGGGGCAGGCGATCGCCCGCCGCGTCGGAACGGGAACCCGTCTGGTCCTGGCGGACTTCGACCGGCGCACCCTGGACACCGTGGCCGGCGAACTGAGCGGTGAGGGCTACGAGGTGACGCCCCAGCAGGTCGACGTGTCGTCAGGTGAGTCGGTGGCCGCGCTCGCCCGGCTGGCCGCTTCCCTCGGGGAGGTCCGGTACGTGGTGCACACCGCCGGGCTGTCCCCCGTGCAGGCGCCCGTGGCCGCGATCCTCGCGGTGGACCTGCTCGGTGTGGCGCTGGTGCTCGAGGAGTTCGGACAGGTTGTCGCGAGCGGCGGCGCGGGGGTCGTCATCGCCAGCATGGCCGGACACGGCTACCCGCCCTTCGCGAGCGAGCAGGAGCGCGAACTCGCGAACACCCCGGCCGGCTCCCTCCTCGCCCTGCCGGTCGCCGACCCGGCCAACTTCCCCGTCGCGGGAGCCGCTTACGCCTTCGCCAAGCGCGCCAACCTCGTGCGCGTCCAGGCCGCCAGCGTGACATGGGGCGCCAGGGGCGCCCGGATCAACACGGTGAGCCCCGGAGTCATCGCCACACCCATGGGCCGGGAGGAACTGGACGGCGAGCACGGCGCCCGGATGCGGGCGATGATCGACGGGTCCAACGCCCGGCGCGAAGGCGCCCCGGCCGATATCGCCGCGGCCGTGGAGTTCCTGCTGAGCCCCGCCGCGAGCTTCGTCTCCGGCTCCGATCTGCTCGTCGACGGCGGCGTCACCGCCGCACTGCGGACGGGGCACCTCGCGGGGATCTGACCCCGGCGAGGCCGCCCGGGGGCGGGCCGTACGCGTGAGGGCCGTACCGGAACCTTCCGGTACGGCGCTCACGCGCTGTCGGACGCGTCAGGCGGTCCGGCCGGTACCGGAGGCGGAACCTGCGCCCTCCGCCTGCTTGATGCCCTTGGTGATGTCGTCCAGGACCGAGAGCTTCGGTGCCTCGGCGTTGATGTCGAACCCGGACCGGACGACCACCAGCATGCCCTTGACGTTGGGGGACGGGAACGCGAGCGACTCGACGTACCCGTCGTCGCCGTTCTTCGTCACCACCTTCCAGCGCACCAGGTAGCCCTTCTGCCCGGCGACCGTCACGGCCTCCGCCCTGAGCTCCTCGTGCGAGGTGACGCCTCCGTAGATCTTCTCGCCGTAGGACTCCTCGGCGTTGGCCTTGATGTCGGCCTCCGCCGCCGCCTTCGCCGTGGTCGCGTCGATCCTGAGTGCCTGGGCCGGCGCGGAGAACACCCCGCCGCGCACGCAGGTCTGGGACTCGTCACCGGGGCAGGCGTACTCACCGGTCGTCACACCCGCGCTGATCGGCCCGGACTGGCCCTTCCAGCCGTCGGGTACGGGGATGCTGATCCCGCTGGCCGCGTCGGTGGCGTATCCGTCCTCCGTCTGCGGCATCTGCCCGCCGGGGCTCCGGCCGTCGCCGTCCTGCCCGCCGTCACTTCCGCCTCCGCCGGGCGCGCCCGGGACGCGGGGGCTCTCCGAGGGCGCGGGGGCCGCCGCCGAACCGGCGCGGTCCGCGGAGCTGTTGCCCAGCAGGTACGCGCCGCCTCCCACGGCCGCGAGTACCACGACGCCGGCGGCGATGGCCGCGCCGATGCGTATGCGGCGGCGCCGGACCGCCGCGGGGGGTATCCGGAGCTGGTCGGTCCAGCGGCTCCCGTCCCACCAGCGTTCGTGAAGGGGGCCGATTCCTGAGTGCCCGGGGTCTGGATGCCAGCCGGGCGGGGTCGTCTGGGTCACAGGGCCACCGTAAGCGCACCGGGTGAGAATCGTATGAAACGCACAGCGGAACGGTGGCCGTCCGGAGGGCCGGTGCCTCCTACGGCTCGATGAGTCCCGCCCGGATCGCGTACCGGGTCAGTTCCAGGCGGTCGCGGAGCCCCAGTTTCTGCAGCAGGTTCGCCCGGTGCCGCTCCACGGTCTTGACGCTGATCACGAGCATGCCCGCGATCTCCTTCGACGAGTGGCCCTCGGCGACCAGCTTGAGGATCTCCTCCTCGCGCTCGGTGATCGCCCGGTCGGGAACGTCACCGCCGTCCCGGACCCGGTCGAGGTAGTTGCGGATGAGGGCGGTGACCGCGCCCGGGTAGAGGAACGGCTCGTCGCGCATGGCCGCGTGGCACGCCTCGACGAGGTCCCGGTCGGCGACCGACTTCAGGACGAATCCCGAGGCGCCCGCCTTCAGGGCCTCGAAGAAGTACTGCTCGTTGTCGTACATGGTGAGCATCAGGATGCGCAGCTCCGGCATGACCCGGGACAGCTCGCGGGCTGCCTGAAGGCCCGTCAGGCGGGGCATGGCGATGTCGAGCACGGCGAGGTCCGGCCGCTCCTCGCGGGCCATCTCGATCGCCTCGGCGCCGTCACCCGCCTCGGCGACGACCTGGAGGTCCGGTTCGCCGTCCAGGATCAGCCGCACGCCGCGGCGCACCAGGGCGTGGTCGTCGGCGAGCAGGATGCGGGTCGTCCGGGACCCGGCGGGGGAGTGGGGCATGGTCAGGCGCTTCCGTTCCGTACGGGCACATCGAGGCGTACGTCCGTGCCGCCTGTCGCACCGGTCCCGAGGGTGAGTGTGGCACCGATGAGCAGGGCGCGTTCACGCATGCCGCGCAACCCCGCGCCCTCCTGGGCCTCGCCGAGGCCGCGGCCGTCGTCGCGGATCCGCAGCTCCACCCCGCCGGGGCGGCGGCGCAGGGAGAGTTCGAGCACGGTGGCGCCCGCGTGCCGGACGGTGTTGGTGACCGCCTCCTGGGCGATGCGGTAGACGACGAGCTCCGCCTCCTCGCCGAGCGGGGGCAGGTCCTTCTCCATCCGCCGCCTGATCGTCAGTCCCTTCGGCGTCGGCGTCTCGGTGGTCAGGGCCGTCAGGGCGCTGACCAGCCCCAGCTCCTCCAGGACCCCGGGGCGCAGCCGTCGCGCGATGCGGCGGATCTCGTCCAGGCTCCCCCGGGTGATCTCCTGGACCTGCGCCAGCTCCTCGCGCAGCGGTTCCGGGGCGTGGCCGGTGACCCGTTTCAGTTCCAGCAGGACGGCGGTCAGGGTCTGGCCCACCTCGTCGTGCAGCTCCTGCGCGACCCGGCGGCGTTCGGCCTCCTGGGCCCCCAGCGCCCGTGCGCTGCTGGTCGCGCGCTCCGCCTCCAGCCGGTCGAGCATGCTGTTGAACGTCTCGATCAGCGCCGCCACCTCTCCCTCGCCGGCGACCTCCGGGCGCGGGCGCGGGCTCAGCAGATCGATGGTCGTCATCGCCCGGGTGACCCGTTGCAGCGGGGCGAGGCCCAGCCGCAGGAGCAGGGCGTTCGCGCCGAGCATCAAGGCCATGCCGCCGGCCAGGATCAGAGCCTCGGTGAGCACCACCGGGGCGGACACGGTGATCGGGCCGAGCAGCAGCAGAGCCCCGGCGGCGACCAGCACCGCGGCGTTGAGCAGGAAGATGCGCCAGAACAGGGACAAGACCGCACGGCCTCCTTCGGACGTGTACGGGCGGACGGGCTGCCTCCACTATCGCCGGTCCCGGGTGCCGCGCGGTCCCGCCCCCGGTCCGTGGTCGCGTCTGCATGGCGCTCCCCCTCGGAAATGGGTGTCAGCCCCGATGTCCCCGGGCCGCCTCCCGCACCGAGTATGGAGTCGGATCCAAAGAGTTCGGATCCGGGAGGGAGTCACCATGTCCCACTACGACGAGCGAGCGCACGGCTTCGAGGAACGGCTCCGCGGCGGCGGGTCCGAAGGCGCCGGCGCACCGGAGCGCAGGGCTCCGCGCGCATTCCGGCCCGGCCCGACCTGGCTGTGGCTCACCGTGGGAGTCGTCGGCCTGGTGACGGGGATCTTCATCGGGCACGGCCTCCTCATCGCCGCCGGACTGGTGGTGGCCGGGATGGCGGGACAGCTCCTCGACCCGCAGCGGAGCAGGTCCCGGGGCGGAGTGCCGCGACCTCACTGAATCCCCTCCGGGCTTTGGTCCGACCACACGCGCTGTGTGACATAGTCGGAGCATGCGTATCGCCCGGAACAGGGAGTAGCGGATGTCCGTCGAGTGGCAGCCCGTACGGCAGTCCCGCACCCACGAGCTCGTGCTCCAGAGCATCGAGGAACGGGTCTTCGCGGGGGAGCTCAAGGCGGGGGACCGCCTGCCGCCCGAGCGTGAGCTGGCACCGGTGCTCGGTGTCAGCCGCTCGGCGCTGCGCGAGGCGCTCCGGGTGCTGGAGACCATCGGCGTCCTGGTCGCCCAGCCCGGCCGGGGCCCGGACTCCGGGGCGCGCATCGTGCGCAACCCGGACGACGCCCTCGGCCGGCTCCTCCGCCTGCACTTCGCGCTCGGCAGTTACGGACTGCACGACGTGCTGGAGGCGCGTGTCGTCCTGGAGCGGTCCAGCTGGGAGGCGGCCGCCCGGCACGCCCGTGCCGAGGACCTCGACGCGGCGGCGGACCTCGTCCGGCGCATGGGCGAGCCCGAGGTGGGCGTGGCCGAGTTCAACGACCTCGACACCCGCTTCCACGTCCTGATCGCCGCGAGCTCCGGCAACGCGCTCACCTCCACGCTCACCTCGGCGGTCCGCGAATCCGTGCGCCCGCTCATCCTGCGCGCCCTGGAGCGGACCGACGACTGGCCGGCGACGGCGGGCGCGCTCAACGCCCAGCACGAGCGGCTGCTGCGGCTCGTCCGGGAGGGGCGGGGCGGCGAGGCGGCGGACCTGGTCGAGGAGCACATCAGGGGGCTGCACGGGACCCTGGTCGACGAGAACGGCGCCGCTTAGGGCGGAGTCCGCCACAGGACGGGAGCGGGGAGGGTGCGCACGCACCCTCCCCGCTCCCGTTTCCGCGTGCCCCCGCCGGGCGCGTCCGCACGCTTCCCCATTCGGACCGAGGCTAGTATGGTCGGACCATAAGCGACCGGGGAGGTCCCATGCGTATCGGACTCTTCGCCACCTGCCTGGGAGACACGCTCTTCCCGGAGGCGGTGAGATCCACCGCGGTGCTGCTCGCCCGCCTGGGCCACGAGGTGGTCTTCCCGCCGGGCCAGACCTGCTGCGGCCAGATGCACGTCAACACCGGCTACCAGCGCGAACCCGTCCCGCTGGTGCGCAACTTCGCCGAGCAGTTCGGGGACCCCTCGATCGACGCGGTCGTCATGCCCTCCGGATCGTGCGCCGGCTCCGTCCGCCACCAGCACGAGATCGTCGCCCGCCGCTACGGGGACGCCGCACTGCGCGCCGGGGTCGCCACCGTCAAGGCCAAGACGTACGAGCTCTCCGAGCTGCTGGTCGACGTCCTCGGCGTCACCCGCGTCGGCGCGTACTTCCCGCACCGCGTCACCTACCACCCCACCTGCCACTCCCTGCGCATGCTCCGGGTCGGCGACAAACCCCTGAAGCTCCTGCGGGCCGTCGAGGAGATCGACCTGGTCGAGCTCCCCGAGGCCGACTCCTGCTGCGGCTTCGGCGGCACCTTCGCGGTCAAGAACTCCGAGACCTCCACCGCGATGCTCCAGGACAAGATGCGCAACATCGCCTCGACGAAGGCCGATGTCTGCTCCGCCGGGGACTCCTCCTGCCTGATGCACATCGGCGGCGGGCTCTCCCGGATCAGGTCCGGTACGCGCACCCTGCACCTCGCCCAGATCCTGGGGTCCACCCGCACCGCGCCGTACGCCCTGACGGAGGCCGCCCGATGAGCACGTTCCTCGGCATGCCCGCCGCCCCGCCGCGCTCCCCGTACGGAACGGGAAACCTGCGCGGCGACCGCACCTTCCCCGAGGCGGCCCACGACGAACTCCGCAACGAGCAGCTGCGCCGCAACCTCGGCAGGGCCACGCGCACCATCCGCGCCAAGCGGCTCGACGTCACCGGTGAACTCCCCGACTGGGAGCGGCTGCGTGACGCCGGGGCGGCCATCAAGACCGACACCATGAACCGGCTTCCCGAACTCCTGGAACAGCTGGAGCGCAAGGTCACCGAGCGCGGCGGAACGGTGCACTGGGCGCGCGACGGCGTCGAGGCCAACGAGATCGTCACCCGGCTGGTCAGGGCGACCGGCAGCAGCGACGTCATCAAGGTCAAGTCGATGGCCACCCAGGAGATCGGCCTCAACGAACACCTCGAAGCGGCCGGCATCACCCCGTACGAGACCGACCTGGCCGAGCTCATCGTGCAGCTCGCCGACGACAGGCCCTCGCACATCCTGGTGCCCGCGATCCACCGCAACCGCGACGAGATCCGGCAGATCTTCCTCGACGAGATCCCCGGGGTCGACCCGGACCTCGACAACGTGCCCGCCCACCTCGCCGCCGCCGCCCGCGCCTATCTGCGCGAGAAGTTCATGACGACCAGGGTGGCCGTCTCCGGTGCCAACTTCGGCATCGCCGGGACCGGGACCCTCGCCGTGGTCGAGTCGGAGGGCAACGGCAGGATGTGCCTGACCCTGCCCGACACCCTCATCACCGTGATGGGCATCGAGAAGGTCCTGCCCCGCTACGAGGACCTGGAGGTCTTCCTCCAGCTGCTGCCGCGCTCCTCGACCGGCGAGCGGATGAACCCCTACACCTCGATGTGGACGGGCGTCACCCAGGGGGACGGGCCGCAGGACTTCCACCTGGTCCTCCTCGACAACGGCCGCACCGCCGCGCTCGCCGACACGATCGGCCGCGAGGCGCTCAACTGCATCCGCTGCTCGGCCTGTCTCAACGTCTGCCCCGTCTACGAACGGGCCGGCGGCCACGCCTACGGATCGACGTACCCGGGCCCGATCGGCGCGGTCCTCACTCCGCAGCTCGCCGGGATGCACGCCGCGAAGGACGACCCCAACAGCTCGCTGCCGTACGCCTCCAGCCTCTGCGGCGCCTGCTTCGACGCCTGCCCCGTGAAGATCGACATCCCCTCGATGCTCGTCGAACTGCGCCACCAGCACACCGAGGAGTCCGGAACGACGGCCGAGAAGCTCGCCATGAAGGCGGCGGCCGGGGTGATGCGGAAGCCGAAGCTCTACACCGCCGCGCAGAAGGCGGCCTCCCTCGGCAGGGTCGCCGGCGGCCGGGACGGCACGATCTCCCGCCTGCCCGCCCCGCTCAGCGGCTGGAGCGACAGCCGTGACACCGCCGTCCCGCCCAGGCAGTCCTTCCGCTCCTGGCTGGCGTCGGCCGAGGGCGCGGCGACGATGCGGGCCGCAGCCGAGGAGGGCGCCGCACGCGCCGCCGGGAAGACCGAGGAGGACCAGTGACCACCCCCACCGCACGCGACACGGTGCTCGGCCGGATCAGGGACGCCCTGGCCCTCGCACCCGCTCCCGACGTCACGGTCCCGCGCTCCTACCGCACCGCCCGCACCCTCCCGGACGGCGAACGCCTCGCGCTCCTGACGGACCGGCTCGTCGACTACAAGGCGACGGTCCACCCCTGTACGGCCGACCGGACGGCCGACGTGATCGCCGGCGTCCTGCACGAGCGGGGCGCCCGGCGGATCGGCGTCCCGGACGGGCTGGACGAGCGGTGGCTCGGCGCCTACGACGGCGAGGTCCAGCGGGACTCCTCGGACATCCCGGCGCCGAGCCTCGACGCCCTGGACGGCGTGGTGACCTCCTCCACCGTCACCTGCGCCGAGACCGGCACGATCTTCCTGGACGGCTCGCCCGACCAGGGACGGCGCGCCCTGTCCCTCGTCCCCGACCTCCACGTGTGCGTCGTCGACCTGTCCTCGGTCGTGGCCGGTGTGCCGGAGGCGGTGGCCCGCCTGGTACCGGAGCGGCCGACGACGCTGATCAGCGGCCCGTCGGCCACGTCCGACATCGAACTGGAACGGGTGGAGGGAGTGCACGGCCCCCGCACCCTCGCCGTGGTCATCCGCACCGACACCTGAGGGACGGTCCCCGGTGCCCCGCGCGCGGGGCACCGGCAACCCTCCCGGCGTCAGGCGCCGAGGTCGTAGAGCGCGAACTCCTCCCAGGAACCGGTGATCTCGGCGGAACGGGCGCGCAGGGCGTACTGGAGGGAACCGGTGTAGCCGTTCTCCATGGCGACGAACAGCCCGTTCAGCGTGGACTGGAGGGCCCAGCGGTCCAGGGACTCGTTGTAGTACAGGACGAACCGCTCCCAGCCGCCCACGCTCGTGGAGCGGGCGCGCAGCACGTTCTGCGCCGTGCCGGTGTAGTTCTTCTCGACGGCCACGTACCGGTTGTTCGCCAGGGACTTCATGGCGAACGTCCCGGAGGCGTCGTCGAACTCGAAGGCGAAGCCCTCCCACGCGCCGCCGACCTCCAGGGAACGGGCCCGCAGCGCACCGGTGTTAGGGGCCGCGTAGTTCACCTCGGTGGCCACGAACCGCGCGTTGCGGGCCGACTGCACGGCCAGGAGCTCGGTGGTGACCGCGGCGGCGGAGACGCCGTCACCGGCGGCCGACGGGGCACGCCGGGCGCCGGCCCCCTCGGTGAGGCGGGCGAGCCCGGGGCCGTCCACCGCCGTCCACCCGCCCGGCACGGCGCCCGGCCCCCCGGTCCGGGGCGCGGCTCCGGCCGCGGGTGACGTCAGCACGGAGGCGGCGAGAACGGCGCTCAGCGAAAGAAAGACGGACACGATGCGTCGCACGACGTATTCCTCACTTGTCGTCAAAAGAATTCCGGGGGCCCGTGGAAAGCGGGTCGCGAACGGATATACGGTCCGCCTCGGCGCGCATGCACAGGACGGATGAAAGGCCCCGATCGGCCAGGACCGTCATTTCCGCGCGCCCGGCGAATTCCGCCCCCAAGTCGTCCCACACCCCCCGAGGCCGCCGTCCACACCCCTCCCCAGGGCGCTTGGGCAGCCACTTCCCCGATCGGCGAAGCGGCCTCAGCGTAACCGTGCGACATGAGGTTCGGAAATGAATTGGGACTGTCGCGACGGGGCGGGCGGACTTTCCCGCTGCATTCCGGATTCCGCAGTTCTCCGTTTACCCGGCCGACGTCTTCCGTTTCCACGGGGGCCGCTCATCGGGCCGGCGGGCGGATTCCCGTCCGGGCGCCCGGTCCTCCTCCGCGGGAACGACGAACGGCCGGCGGCCCCGAAGGGATGCCGCCGGCCGTTCGCCGCTCTCCGGTCCCGCTCAGGTCATCCGAGCCCGTGGGTGACCTCCAGCGGCGCGAAAGCGACACGTGTCGTCGTACCGTCCCCCGCCCAGCGCACCACGACCGTCTCCCCGTCCACGTCCACCCCGCTCACCGCGGAGGCGAGCGGAGCGGCGTCCGGCTCGGCGGTGAGCGTGGCCAGTGCCGCGAAGATCCCGGTCCCCTCCACGTCGGCGCCGAGCCGGGGGAGGGCCGCCCACCGGGCGAACGCCGTGCCCTGGGGCGCCCGTACCTCCTCCCGCTCCGCCCAGCCGTGCAGCCCGAGCAGAGCGGAGCAGACCCGGTCCGGCGCGCCCGTCGCCCAGCCGGTCTCCTCGGCGCGCGCTCCCGCGGGCGCGCCCAGGACCCGGTGCACCCGCAGTTCGTACCGGCCCCGGACGACGGTCACGCTCTCGACCCGCAGGCCCGGGACCGTCGGCGGGCCGCCCGCGAAGACCGGGGTGTGCCAGGACGCCGCCCAGCCCCAGCCGTCACCGTGGCCCGCGCCCAGCGGGCGGATGCGTACCCGGCTGCTGCGGAAGCCCCCCACCCGGACCGACAGATGGTTGTCCGCGGTGTTCGCCGGCGCGGTGGGGCCGGTGGCCGTCGAGTACGCCAGCCGCGCGTAGAGCGGGTCCGACAGACCGGCCGACTCGCCCTCGTGCGGCCGGACATGGTTGCTGCCGTGGTTGTGCAGCCGTACGATGCCGTCCGCCCGGGTCGACTGCACCAGCAGCCCCGGCGACGGCAGCGACAGCACCCGGTCCGGACCCTCGCTCGGGGCGGGCTCCTCGTCCGCCGTCCACAGCGGGTGCTCCGCCGGTGCGAGCAGGGCGACGAACGCCTTCGACGCCCAGTAGGGCGACGCCGGGCCCGAGTACGTCTGGAGCGTCGCGTCGTGCGGACCGTGCCAGCCCAGGCTCAGCAGACCGTCCTCCCCGGCCGAACCGCGCTCCAGGAAGTACCGGAGCGCCCCGCTGACCAGGCGCCGCGAGACACCGGGGGCGAGCGGGGTGTGCCCGGACACCGCGCCCATCCCGACGGCCGCCCCCGCCGCGAAACGGTAGGTGAGGGAGCGCCCGAAGTGCAGCGGAGCGCCGTCCGCGCCGAACATCAGCGAGAAGCTCTCCAGGTGTTCCCTCAGCCGCGCGCCGTGATGCGCGGACAGCTCCGCGTCGCCCGACAGGTAGGCGTCCAGCACCGGATACAGGTGCAGCGCCCAGCCGTTGTAGTGGTCGAAGGCGCGGCCGTCCCCGTCGGCGTACCAGCCCTCGCCGCGGTACCAGACCTCCAGCAGGTCCAGTGCCCGCTGCCGGGCCCGGGCCGTCTCCGCGTCGCCCCGGCCGACCGACTCCAGGAACCCGGCCACGGAGAAAGGGAAGAGGTACCAGTTGTTCGGTGCGGGCGTGTGCCGCAGGGCGCCGCGCAGCCATTCCTCGGCCCGGTCCCGCGTCCCGGGGTCGAGCCGGTCCCACAGCCAGGGCCGGGTCAGCCGCAGCCCGATCGCCACCGACGCCGACTCCACCATGGGCTGGCCGAACACGGTGTGGTCCTGGATCAGCGGCCAGGACTCGGCGTCGTCCCGCCCGGCCGTGCGGGTCCCGGAGGTGAGCCCGTCGGCGTACCGCTCCAGCCAGTTGTGCGGGTCCTCGCCCCGCGCGCCGGCGACGCGGAAGGCGGCGGTGAGGAACGTACGGGCGTAGCCCTCCAGGCCGTCGGACCTGACCCCGGAGCCCGAGGGGCGGCCCGGCAGGTCGAGGAGGGCCCGGCCGGGGGTCGCCCACTTCCAGGCGGCGTCCAGCAGCCCGTCCGCCGCGGCTTCCCAGTGGGCCCGGGTGTAGCCGGTGTACGGGCTCGTCGCACGGTCTTCGCGGGGGAGCTGAAAGGGGAGGGAGGTCATGCGAGGAATGCCAGCCTTTCGCGTCGTACGGGATGGGCGAAGCCGTCGCCCGCGGCCCATCGGGCGACCTCGTCGACCGCCAGATCGGCCAGCCGGCGCAGCTCGTTGCCCTGGGATCCCGCCAGATGAGGGGTGATCAGCGCGTTGTCGCAGTCCCACAGCGGATGGTCCGCGGGCAGCGGGTCGGGGTCGGTGACGTCGATCACCGCCCGGATCCGGTCCGCGCGCAGGACGTCGGTGAGGGCGTCCTGGTCGACGACCGCGCCCCGTGAGGTGTTGACGAGGACGGTGCCGGGCCTCATCGAGGTGAGCAGTCCGCGGCTGACCAGACCGGTGGTCGCGGGCAGCAGCGGTGTGTGGACACTGACCACGTCGCTCCGCGCGAAGAGCTCGTCCAGGGTGACCGGGCGGACACCCAGCTCGGCGGCCTCGCCGTCGGTGACGTACGGGTCGTGGAGCAGCACCCGCAGGTCGTACGGGCGCAGCAGGTCGATCACCCGCCGCCCGATCAGCGAGGCGGACAGGATGCCCACCGTACGCCGGTAGTTGCCCACGTCCTGCGGGGTGGCGAGCCAGGCGTCGCGGAGCCGGGTGGCCCGGAAGTCCCGGGCCCGCTCCAGGACCCGTTTGCCGGAGAGCAGGATCATCGCGAGGGTGTACTCCGCGACCGGCAGCGCGTTGGCCGCCGCGGCCGACGACACCTCGATGCCCCTGTCCCAGCAGGCGTCGGTGACATGGCCGCGTACCGAGCCCGCCGTGTGCACGACGGCCCGCAGCGCGGGCGCGGAGTCCAGCACCCCCGCGTGCACCGGCGGACAGCCCCAGCCGGTGACCAGCACCTCCGTGTCCGCGAGCACGGCGCGGGCCTCCGGAGTGGTGAAGTCGTCGATCGCCGGCAGGGGTGCGAGCGCGCACACCTCGGCCAGGGCTGCCAGGGACGGTGGGGGGAGCACCGCGGCTGCGGCGTCCGCTCCCATGGCGAGTGCGGCGCGCGGCCGTCGGCGGGCGGGGGGAGTGCTGGGCATGGTTCTCCTGAGCGGTCGTCCGGGCGGGGGCGGTGCGGCTACTTGACGGAGCCCGCCGTGAGTCCGGACCGCCAGAAACGCTGGAGCAGGGCGAAGGCGAGGATCAGGGGCAGCACCGCGAGCAGCGAGCCCATGATGACGACGGGGTAGTACTCCGGTGACACGGACGCGGCGCTGTTCCAGGAGTACAGCCCGAGGCTGACCGGATACAGGTCCTGGTCGGAGAGCATCACCATGGGCAGGAAGAAGTTGTTCCAGATGGCGGTGAGCTGGAAGAGGAAGACGGTCACCAGCCCCGGCCCCAGCATGCGGAGCGCCACCCGGAAGTAGGCGGCCAGTTCGCCCGCCCCGTCCATCCGCGCGGCCTCGAGCACCTCGTCGGGAACGTACCCCTGGCTGAAGATCCGGCCGAGGTAGACCCCGAAGGGGTTGAACAGGACGGGGATGAAGACCGCCCAGAAGGTGTTCACCAGACCGGCGCCGGACGCCATCAGGTAGAGCGGCAGGGCGAGCACGGTCTGCGGCACCATGACGGCGGCCAGCACCAGGCCGAACAGCTTCTCCTTGTGGGCGAAGCGGTACTTGTCGAAGGCGTAGCCGCAGGCGATGCTGATCAGCGCCCCGAGGGCCGCGCCGAGCACCGCGTACAGCAGGCTGTTGCCGTACCAGCGCCCGTAGAGTCCGCCGTCCATGGCGAACAGGTCCTTCATGTTCCGCACGAGGGAGAAGTCCGTCAGCGACAGGATGTCGCTGCTGAACAGGGCGTCCCTGTCCTTGGCGGAGGCGAGCACCAGCCACAGCACCGGCAGCAGGGTGTACAGCACGGACACGAGGACCACGAGGTTGACCACGGAGCGCCCGAGGAGCCGGGGCCGCAGGGGCGAGGCGGTGCGGGACACGGTCGACGCGCTCATCGGGCGGCCTCCTCTGCGGCGTCGGCGCGGTTGGTCCAGCGGGTGACGCCGTAGGAGAGGGCGATCGTGCACAGGAGCAGGATGACCGAGGCGGCTGCCGCGAGACCGTAGTTGTTCCGGGTGAACGCGGCGTCGTAGACGTACATGCTGGGCGAGAAGCGCGAGTTGATCATCGGGGTGGACTGGCTCAGCAGCATCGGTTCGGTGAAGAGCTGGAGCGCGAAGATGAGGGTGAACATCGCGACCATCACGATCGAGGAGCGCACCAGCGGGGTCTTGACCTGGAGGGCCGTGCGGACGGGGCCCGCGCCGTCGACGACGGAGGCCTCGATCACCTCGCGGGGGACCGCCTGCAGGGCGGCGTAGAACACGACCATGTTGTAGCCGAGGTTGCTCCAGAGCGCGATGTTCACGATGGACGGGAGCACCGTGTGCACCCCGAGGAAGTCGACGGTGATGTCCGCCCGGCCGAGCAGGTCGATGACGGGGCTGATGCCGGGGGTATACAGGTACAGCCAGATCAGCGCGGCGATGATGCCCGGCACGGCGTGCGGCAGGAACAGCGCCAGCTGGACGGTGCCCCGCAGGCGGACCACCCCGGAGTCGAGCAGCAGCGCCAGTACGAGGGCGCCGACGACCATCAGCGGGATGTAGACCAGGCAGTACAGGGCGACGACGCCGAGGCCCCCGAGGAAGGTCGGGTCGGCCAGTACGGCGGTGTAGTTGCGGAGGCCCGCGAACACCGTCCGCTCGGGGCCGAAGCCCAGTCCGGGCTGGTCGTCGCTGAAGAAGCTCAGACGGACGGCGGTGGCGACCGGGATGAGGAAGACGGTCACCAGAAGGGCGAAGAACGGGGTCATCAGGACGCCGCAGGCGCCGAGTTCACGCCTCCGGGCCGACCTGCGGGCCTTCGGCGCCGACGCGGCGGCGGCCGGACCCTGCGGTGACGGCCGGGCGGTGGCGTCCGCGGGTACGGACGCGGGGGCTGTGCTGGTCATGGGTGTCACCTGCCTCTCTGCTGCTGGGAACGGGATGCGGAACGCCGGTCAGGTGGAGCGCTGCGTGGTGGCGAGGCCGAGCGCCCTGAGGTCCGGCATGGTGCCGTCCTGCGCCGCGCGGACCGCCCCGAGGATGGAGCCCTGGCCTCCGCTGGCCCGTGCCAGCCCGTCCTTCATGATCTTGCCGGTGGCCGTCATCCGGGGGCCCCAGGTCCAGCCCGGGCGGATCTTCTCCGCCTCCTGCTCGAAGAGGGTGTAGATGTCCTGGCCGCCGTAGTAGGACCGGTCGAAGGCCTCCCGGCCCACGTCGACGAGTCCCGGCGCGGCGGGGTACTGGCTGCTCGCGCCGCTGGAGAGCCGGGCGCGCAGCGCGTCCGGATGCGAGACCTGCCACTCGATGAACTCCATCGCGGCCTCCGGGTGCGCACTGTCCTTGGTGACGGCGAACGTCGATCCGCCGTGGGTGCCCACGCCGGGGTCGGCCGGATCCCACTGGGGGAGCGGCGCGAGCGCCCACCGGCCCTTCTGGCCCGGACGCGCCTTCATCTGGGCACCGGCGTCCCAGGCCCCGCTGAGCCGGCTGAGCACCAGGCCGTTGCCGATCTGGACATCGCTCTGCCGGCTCTCGACCGCGTTCATGAACACCAGGCCCTGGTCGGTCAGCCGCTGCCAGAAGGCGGACACACGACGGGTGGGGGCGTCGGCGAGCGAGACGTTCCACGCGCCGCCCGACGTGTCGAACCACCGGGCCCCGGCCTGCCAGGCGAACGCCGCGAGATGGGTGTCACCGTCCGTCGGGAAGAGGGCCATCCGGCTGTCCCCGCCCCTGCCGCGCACCGTCCTGGCCGCGTCCTCGAAGTCCTCCCAGGTACGCGGGGGCGTCAGCCCGTGGCGCTCGAAGAGGTCCGTGCGGTAGTGCAGCACCATCGGCTCTATGTCGAGCGGGACGCTGAACACCCGTTTCTCGAACGTGGTCAGCCCCAGGGCCTGCGGCATCAGCTTCGCGCGCAGCCCCTCGCCGACCAGGTCCGTGACGTCGCGGCAGACACCGTCGATCGCGAACCCCGGGACCTGCGGGTACTCGAGGGTGGCGATGTCCGGGGCGTTGCCGGCCCGCGCCGCGTTGCTGAGCTTCGCGTACCCGCCCTGGGCCCCCGAGGGGACCTGCTGGAAGTCGACCTGGATGGTGCGGTGTCCGCGGTTGAACGCGTCCACGACCTCCTGGCTGCCCCGCAGGGCCGACCAGAAGGTGATGCGGGTCTTCCCGCTTCCTGCGGTCCTGCCGGTACTGCTCGTACCGCCCGATCGTGTGTCTCCGCCCCCACCTGTGCAGGCGCTGAGCGCGCCTGTCACAGGCAGTGCGGCGATCGTGGCGAGCACGGATCGACGGCTCTGTCGACCAGGCATGTGCGCCTCCCGCGGCTCCTGATTCGAGACACGGGGAATACTGATCGGCTGATCGATAGTGGTCAATAGATCGATCAAAAGAAGCTTGAAGTGTTCAAACGATCAGATTGTCGGCTGGTGCAACTCCTGCGTCGAGCCGCGCACTTCGAGCCGGGGGAGCAGCTCCGTCCGGCGTACGGGGCCGGTGGTGCCGGCCAGCCGGTGCAGCAGCAGTTCGGCCGCTGCCCGCCCGATCTCGGCCCTCGGCGGGGCCACCGCGGTCAGCGCCGTGCTGCCCAGGGCCGCGACGACGTCGTCGTACGCCACCACGGAGCAGTCCCGCGGCACCCGGATCCCGCTCTCCGCCAGCCGCTGGACGAGCATCAGGGCGTCCTCGTCACCGTGCAGGACGGCGCCGGTCACGCCCCGCTCCCGCACCAGCGCCGTGAGGTCGGGGACCTCCTCGCGCGTGCCGGGCTCCCCGGGACCCGCGTTCGGCGAACTGAGCACCACCGACCAGTCCTCCACCTCGGGCCGGGCGGCCGCGATGTCGGCGAACGCGGCCCGCAGCGAACGCGCCGTCGGGCTGTCGTTCCTGGCGGCCAGTACGAGCCGCCGGTGGCCGAGCGAGATCAGGTGGTCCACGGCCAGGTGGATCCCGTACCAGTGGTCGGAGCAGACGGAGTCCAGGGCGTGCAGCGCGCTGCCCGGCCGGGGCCGCCGCTCCATCAGGACCGTCGGCACCCCCACCTCGGCGAGCCAGCCGTAGTCCGCCTCCTCACCGGCCGCGCTGCGCCACCGCGGAGCGATCAGCAGACCGCGCACCCCGGCCGCCAGGGCCCTCTCCACCTGGGGCCGTTCGGCCCCCGCCGCCTGCGGGGCGATGTGCAGGGCGATCCGCGCCCCGGCCTCCTCCAGCGCGGTCCGCGCGCCGTGCAGGGTCTCGTAGAGGTAGGAATGCCGCTCGGGGACGACCAGGGCGACCGCGGCCTCCCGCCCGGCCTGCTCGCCGGTCCGGGCGGCCGGCACGGCCGCCGTCCGCCCCGCGTCGCCCACCGGCCCGACCACCCCGTGCCCCCGCCGCAGCATCCCCGACCTGGCCAGCTCCTCCACGTCACGCCGGAGCGTGACCGCCGAGACGTCCAGCTCGTCGGCGAGCGAGCTCACCTTGACGGCTCCGCGCGCGTGCACCACCGCGAGGATGCGCTTCCGCCTCAGCTCCACCGGCTCCCGCATGCTGGCCCCCTTGCCTACCGCTGTGCGATGTTCGTTTGAACGTTTCCGTGAGCGATCGCAGCATAGCGAGCGACCGTCCCCGGACGGCCGGTGGAGGGAACGACCATCCGCCGAAGAGAAGATGTGTCTAGCATCTGATCCGGAATGGACACCATCACACTCTGGCAACTGGCCGCGCTCGCGGCGGCATCCACCCTCGTCGGCTTCTCGAAGACGGCGGTCAGTGGAGCCAACACCATCAGCCTCGCCGTCTTCGCGGCCGTACTTCCGGCCCGCGAGTCGACCGGCGTGCTGCTCCCGATCCTGATCGCGGGCGACATCCTTGCCGTACTCGTCTACCGCCGCCACGCCCACTGGCCCACCCTGCTGCGGCTCTTCCCCGCCGTCGCCGTCGGCGTGGCGGCGGGCACCGCGTTCATGATGTGGGCCGACGACGCCGCCGTACGCACCTCCATCGGCGCGATCCTGCTCTTCATGGCGGGGGTCACCCTCCGGCGCCGGAGGCAACGGCCCGGGCCGCCGGAACAGGGGGACGGGGACGGGCCCTCACGCCGGGGGCGGCTCAAGGCCCGGTCGTACGGGGTGCTCGGCGGGTTCACCACCATGGTCGCCAACGCGGGCGGCCCGGTGATGTCGCTCTACCTGCTCTCGGCCGGCTTCCGGAAGCTGGGCTTCCTCGGGACCTCGGCGTGGTTCTTCCTGATCGTCAACACCTCGAAGGTGCCCTTCAGCGTCGGACTCGGCCTCATCGACGCACAGTCGCTGCTGCTGGACGCCGCCCTGGTGCTGTTCGTGCTCCCGGGCGCCTACCTCGGCCGTGCCTGCGTCGGCCGGATCAACCAGAAGGTCTTCGACCGGATCGTGATCGGAGCCACCGTCCTGGGCGGCCTCCAGCTGCTCCTCAGCTGAACGCCGCCCCGGGACGGCGTGCTCAGACGATGCCCTCGGCGATCTCCGCCTGCTCGCGGGCGTTCCCGTACGCCGCCGGGGTGCTGTACGAACGGCGGGCGACGAACCACCACACCGTGGCCAGGACCAGTACGGCGACCAGGGCGATCGAGGCGTAGTTCATCGAGTCGATGGTGACCGGCGAGGACTGCGGCAGCAGGAACAGCACGGTCACCATCGCGACCCACACCACCGCGATCCACCCGATCGGCTTCGACCAGCGGCCCAGGTGCCAGGGGCCGCGCTCGAAGCGGTCCCCGGCGCGCAGCTTCAGATAGATCGGGATGGCGTACGCGGGCGTGATCCCGATGACGTTGATCGCCGTCACGGCCCCGTACGCGGTGGCGGAGTACAGCGACGGCACCGCCAGCAGCGCGGCGACACCCACCGAGAGCCACACCGCGGGCACGGGGGTCTGGGTGCGTGCGCTCACCCTGCGCCACAGCGCGGAACCCGGCAGGGCGTTGTCACGGCTGAAGGCGAAGACCATCCGGCTCGCGGCCGCCACCTCGGCGTTGCCGCAGAAGAGCTGCGCCGCGATGACGATCAGCAGCATCGCGGTGGCGCCCGCGGTGCCCAGCGCGTCGATGAGGATCTGGGCGGGCGGGACCCCCGTCGCGCTGTTCTGGGTGGCCGCGTAGTCCTGGATGGCGAACGTCAGCCCGGCCAGCAGCACGAAACCGGCGACCCACGAGACCCAGATCGCCCGGACGATGCCCTTGGCCGCCGTCACCGAGGCGTTGGACGTCTCCTCGGACAGGTGGGCCGAGGCGTCGTACCCGCAGAACGTGTACTGCGCCAGGAGCAGACCGATCGCCGCCACGTAGAGCGGGTTCTCCCAGCCCGTGTCGTTGACGAACTCCGTGAAGACGAACGACGGCGACTGGTGGTGCGAGGGCACGATCGCCAGCACGGTCACGATGACGGCGACACCGGCCAGGTGCCACCAGACGCTGATCGAGTTGAGGACACTGACCAGGCGCACCCCGAAGAGGTTCAGCACGGCGTGCAGCAGCAGGATGCAGAGGAAGATCACCATCGTCGAGCCGGGCGTCGGGTCGAAGCCCCACTGGAGGTTGAGCAGCGCGCCCGTGAACAGCGCCGCCCCGTAGTCGATGCCGGCGATGGCGCCCAGCAGGCCGAGCAGGTTCAGCCACCCCGTGTACCAGCCCCACTTGCGGCCACCGAGCCGGTCCGCCATGTAGTAGAGGGCCCCCGACGTCGGATACGCGCTGGTGACCTCCGCCAGGGCCATGCCCACGCAGAGCACGAACAGACCGACCCCGGCCCAGCCCCAGAGCATCACCGAGGGGCCGCCGGTCGACATGCCGAAGCCGTACAGCGTCATGCAGCCGGAGAGGATCGAGATGACGGAGAAGCTGATCGCGAAGTTCCCGAAGCCGCCCATGCGGCGGGCGAGGACGGGCTGGTAGCCGAGCTCGCGCAGCCGCTGCTCCTCGTCCTTCTGCGGCGTGTGCTCCGTGCCCGACGGGGTCGAGGCGGATATGGACATGGAGAGGACCTCCAGGTGGGGGATGGGGGGACGGAAAGGTGCGTGGGGCGGGACCCGGACGGCCGGACCGTGCTTCCGGACCCGGCCGGTCAGCCGTGGGGTTCCCTTCCGGGCTCGTGCTCGGCGGCCAGGCAGCGGTTCCTGGCGCGGAGGAACACCTCCTCCGCTCCCGCCGGGTCCTGGGGCGTCCGGGTGCGGTGGGTCCAGGGCACGGACGTGTAGTACGCGCCCATCGCGTGGAAGACCGGTGCGGCGTCGGCGAACCGCAGCGAGCCCCACAACGCGTGGGCCAGATGGTTGAGATCGAGCAGCGAGCGGGTGTCCGGGCCGGCGGCCGCGAACCAGACGCGCAGCGCGCGCCGGGCGTCGCGCTCGCCGTCCTCGGTGACCCAGTGCAGGTCCAGCGCCCGCTCGTTGCCGCGCTCACGGCGGTAGCGCTCCACCCGGACATAGAGGGGCAGTACGTGCAGGGCGGAGCCCTCCGGAGCGGAGGAGGCGGCCCACTGCACGAAGTTGACGGCCTCGGAGAGGGTGCCGCCGGCCTGCCTCGCGTACACGAACTGCAGCATCCGGTGGTAGGCCTCGCGATTGAACGGATCGCGTCTGTCGGCCTCGGCCAGCAGCCCCCACGGGCCGGGGAACAGCATCGGGCCGGGCGGCAGCAGCCGGTGCTCGTCCAGGCGCTGCCCCTCGTCGAGCTGGGACAGCGCGAGCAGGCAGACCCAGGGCACCGGGTCCGCGGGCGAGGCGTGCGCGGCGGAGCGGCACCCCTCCCACGCCTCCTGCCACAACTGCTGGCCGCTCGGGCGCTTCTCGCGGTGCGCGCGGACGGCCCGCTCCACGGAGACGCGGGCGCGCATCACCGTCGCGGCCACACTCCTCGGCTCCTCGGCGAGCCAGGCCTGCACCGCGTCCGAGCCCGCCGCGACGGCCGCCAGGACCTGGGTCCGCTGGGTCCACAGCGCCCAGTCCGGGGTGCTCTCCAGCAGATTGCGCATGGCGAGCCAGCGGCCGGTACGGAGGTCCTGTAACGCCACGCGCAACGCGTGGTCGTGTCCCGCGGGGTGGTAGACCGGCCGGAAGTCACCGGTAGCCATGTACGCGCCCCGCCCCTGAACACACGGTGGGGGAGGGGCGAAGGGCCGGGCACGGCGGCACGGCGCAGGTTCTTCTCGTCATGAATCCTCAAGAAACGTGGGGGGTCGGCCGTTCGGTCGTGAACCACCGGTGGTCGTCGTCCGGTTGTCCACTCGGCGGGAAGTGTAGAGCGCCCGGCGCCCCCCTTCCTGTGACTCTGCGGATCTTACTCAAGTAGCGTCCTGCCGCCGGACGTTGACGACCACTCGCGGCCCGGGACGGGACGTTCTGGAGCGCTTGACGCGGGGCGTGGTCTGCAAGACTGTGGGCACAGGGAGCAGATGATCACGATTCCGCCCGGGTCCGGGCGGTCCGCACGGCTGGAGCGTCGCGTGACAGAGCCGGTACTCGCCATCGACCAGGGGACGTCGGGGACCAAGGCCCTGGTGATCTGTCCCGAACGCGGGGTGATCGGTTCCGGTTCCGCGCCCGTCCGCCCGCGCCACGGCGCCGGGGGCCTCGTGGAGGCCGATCCCGCCGAGCTGATCGGGTCGGTCCTCGACGCCGGACGGCAGGCGCTCGCGGACGCCGGTGAACCCGTGGCGGCCGTCGGCCTCGCCAATCAGGGCGAGACGGTGCTGGCCTGGGACCCGGCCACCGGCAGGCCGCTCACCGACGCCGTGGTCTGGCAGGACCGGCGCGCGGAAGGCATCTGCGGGGAGCTCGCGGCCCGTGGTGACGAACTGCGCGCGCTCACCGGACTCCCGCTCGACCCGTACTTCGCCGCCCCCAAGATGGCCTGGATCCGCCGCGAACTGACCCGGGAAGGGGTCGTGACCACCAGCGACTCCTGGCTGGTCCACCAGCTGACCGGAGCGTTCGTCACCGACGCCGCCACCGCGGGGCGCACCCAGCTGCTCGGCCTCCACGACGTCGGCTGGTCCCCGGCCGCCCTGGACATCTTCGGCCTGTCCGGCGAACGGCTGCCCACCGTCGTCGACTGCGCCGGCCCGGTCGGCACCACCACCGCCTTCGGCGCGGAGCTCCCCCTGACCGGCCTCCTCGTCGACCAGCAGGCCGCCCTGCTGGCGCAGAACGCGCTGGAAACCGGCCAGGCCAAATGCACCTACGGCACCGGGGCGTTCCTCCTCGCCCAGACCGGCGGCCGGCCCAGCACCGGCTCCAGCGGACTGGTCAGCTGCGTCGCCTGGCGGCTCGGCGGACGGACCGACTACTGCCTCGACGGCCAGGTCTACACGGCGGCCTCGGCCGTGCGCTGGCTCACCGACCTCGGGGTGATCTCCGGGGCCGCCGACCTCGACCCGGTGGGCGCCTCGGTCCAGGACAGCGGCGGAGTCACCTTTGTCCCCGCGCTGGCCGGCCTCGCGGCCCCCTGGTGGCGCAGCGACCTGCGCGGCTCGGTGACCGGCCTCGGCCTCGACACCACCGCGGGCCACCTGGTCCGCGCCCTCTGCGAGGGCATCGCCGCGCAGGTCGTCGCCCTGGCCGACGCCGTCGCCGCCGACCTGGGCGGCCCGCTGACCGAGCTGCGCGTCGACGGCGGCCTGACCCGCTCCGCCCTGCTCATGCAGACCCAGGCGGACCTGCTGCAACGCCCGGTCGAGGTCTCGGCGCTGCCCGACGTCACCGCGCTGGGCGCCGGAGTGGTGGCCAGGCTCGGACTCGACCCCACGCTGCCGCCGCACCGGGCGACACCGCGATGGCGGCCCTCCGCCGTGTACGAACCACGGATCGGCCCCGACGAGGCGTCGGAACGCCTCGCGGGCTTCCGCACCGCGGTGGACAGCCTCCTGGAGCGCGCATGACCCTCACCCTCACCACCACAGGTCCCCTGCCCCCGGGCCCGGACGGGGAGGACACCTACGACGTCACCGTCATCGGCGCCGGCGTCGTGGGAACGGCCATCGCCCGCGAACTGGCCCGCCACCCGCTGCGCACCGCCCTGATCGACGCGGCCGACGACATCGGCAGCGGCACCTCCAAGGCCAACACCGCGATCCTGCACACCGGCTTCGACGCCGTACCCGGATCCCTGGAGGCCCGTCTCGTACGGGAGGGCCGGGACCTGCTGGCCGACTACGCCGCCCTGACCGGCATCCCGGTCGAGCGGGTCGGAGCGCTCCTCGTGGCCTGGGACGAGGACGAGCTGGCCGTGCTTCCACGCCTGCGCGACAAGGCCGTACGCAACGGCTACCACGCGTCCCGCGTCATCGGCGCCGACGAACTACGGGCCCGCGAACCGCGGCTGGGACCCGGAGCGCTCGGCGCGCTCGAGGTCCCCGACGAGAGCATCATCTGCCCCTGGACCACCCCGCTCGCCTTCGCCACCCAGGCGGTCCGCGCCGGCGTCCACCTGCACCTGAACTGCCGGGTGCGGGACATCGGCAGCGACACCGGGGGCCACACGCTCACCACCTCGCGCGGACCGCTGCGCACCCGCTTCCTGGTCAACGCGGCCGGGCTGTACGCCGACGAGATCGACCGGCTCCTGGGCCACGATGTGTTCACCGTCACCCCGCGCCGAGGGCAGCTCATCGTCTTCGACAAGCTCGCCCGCGAGCTCGTCGGCCACATCCTGCTGCCGGTCCCCGGCCCGGCGGGCAAGGGCGTCCTGGTCGCACCGACCGTCTTCGGCAACGTCCTCCTCGGCCCCACCGCCGAGGAGCTCGACGACAAGACCGCCACCGGTTCCACCGCCGACGGCCTGCACCTGCTGCGGGAGAAGGGCCGCCGGATCGTGCCGGACCTCCTCGACGAGGAGGTCACCGCCGTCTACGCGGGCCTGCGGGCCGCCACCGGGCAGGAGGACTACCGCATCCAGGAGTACCCCGGCCGGCGCTACGTCGCCGTCGGCGGCATCCGCTCCACCGGTCTCACCGCGTCCATGGCGATCGGCCGCCACGTCATGGAACTGCTCGCCGCCACCGGCCTCGGCCTCGGCCGGCCGCGCGAGCTCCCGCCCCTGACGATGCCCAACCTCGGCGAGGCCTTCCCCCGCCCCTACCGGAGCGCCGGCCTGATCGCCGGGGACCCGGCGTACGGCACCCTCGTCTGCCACTGCGAGCAGGTCACCCTCGGCGAGATCCGCGACGCGCTGGCCTCGACGGTCCCCCCGCACTCCCTGGACGGCCTGCGGAGGCGCACCCGCGCCCGCGGCGGACGGTGCCAGGGCTTCTACTGCGGCGCCGCCGTCCGCGCCCTGTTCGAGGAGGCACGACCGTGACCGGCGACCCGCGCGAGGTGGACGTCCTGATCGTCGGCGCCGGCCCCGCGGGCCTCGCCGCCGGAGCCGAACTCGCCGCGGCGGGCGCCGGCCGGGTGGAGATCCTCGAACGCGAGCAGGAGGCCGGCGGCATCCCCCGCCACTGCCACCACGGCGGGTTCGGCGGACGCCTCGACAGGTCCGCGTACACCTGGGCATCGGCGGCCGGCGCCTCGTACGCGCGGAGGGGAACGACCGGACCCGCCTACGCCCGGCGGAACGTGGCCGAGGCACTGGAGGCGGGCGCCGTCCTGCGCACCGGGGTCACCGTCACCGGATGGGCGGGGCCCCGTACCGTCGAGACCACCGGACCCGGCGGGCTCGAACGCATCACCGCCCGCGCCGTCGTCCTCGCCACCGGCGCCCGGGAACGGCCGCGCAGCGCCCGGCTGATCCCCGGCAGCAGGCCGCCCGGCGTCTACACCACCGGCGAACTCCAGCAGGCGGTCCACCTGTACGGACAGCGGATCGGCAGCCGGGCGGTCGTCGTCGGCGACGAGCCCGTCAGCCACGCGGCCGTGGCCACCCTGCGCACCGCCGGGGTCCACGTGGTCGCCGTGGTCACCGGCCGCCCGCGGGCCTGGACCCGGCCGCGCGGCACGCGCACGCCGCTGCTGACCGGTGCGACCGTCACCGGACTCACGGGCAGGACCCGGCTGTCGGGGGTGGAACTGCGCCACGAGGACGGCCGCACCACCACCCTGCGCTGCGACACCGTCGTCCTGACCGGCGACTTCGTCCCCGACCACGAACTGGCCAGGCGCGGCGGGATCCTCCTGGACCCCGGCACCCGGGGACCCGCGTACGACGCCGACCACCGGACCTCACGACCGGGTGTCTTCGCCGCCGGGAACCTGCTGCACGCCGTCGAGAGCGCCGGGTTCGCCGCGCGGGAGGGCCGCGCCGTCGCGGTGCCCGTCCTGCGCCGGCTGGCCGGCACCGAGGTCCCGGCGGGCGACGGGAAGCCACTGCTCGTGGACGCCCCCCTGAGCTGGATCGCCCCCAACGTGACCGGGCCGCACGGCGCGCGCCCCCTCGCCGACCGTTTCGTGCTGCGCACGGCCCGGCGGCTGGTCCGGCCGCTGCTCCTCGTCTCGCAGGACGGGCGTGAACTGCACCGGCGGCGGCTGCTGTCGGCGGTCTCCCCGGGCCGGTCCTTCCACCTGTCGGCCGACTGGGCCGACCGGGTCGACCCGGACGGCGCTCCCGTACGGATCACCGCACTGTGAGGCGGCCCGCTCAGGGGATGAGCAGCCAGTCGGCGCCGACGGCCGCCACCAGCCCGATGCCGAGCAGCCAGCTGCCCAGCCGGGTACGGCCGTTCCTGCTGAGCTCGATCACCACACCGCAGAGGATGAGCGCGAGCCCGTAGACCCCGACGACCAGGACCGACGAGCGGCTCGCTATCCGCAGGGCCAGGACGACGGCCATCGCCGCCATGCCGACCGAGGAGAGGACGACGCGCAGCCGCCGTGCCTGACGCGGAGTGAGTCTCCCCTCGCGCACGGCGGCCCCGGGTATCGCCGCGGCGTCCCCGCCCGGCTCGGGGTCCCGCTCCTGCCGCTCGTCCCGGCTCTGGTCCTGGTCCTGGTCAGAAGTGCTCATGACGCCGGATCGTAATGGCTGCGCACCGCGATGTTCGACGGACCCCGGGATCGGCGGGAGATCAGGCGATGGAGGCCGACACGACGGCGGACACCGCCAGGTTGCACGACGCCGTCACCCACACCGCCGGGTGCGGCTCCCGCTCCACCAGCGTGGCCCCCAGTTTCCCGGGCGTGACGAGGTCCACGACGAGGAAGGCGACCGCCATCATCACCAGACCGAGCAGCCCGAACACCGCCGTCGAGGCGAGCCCCTTGCCGAAGTCCTCGTACGTCGTCCAGATCGACGTGAACACGATGCCGCCGATGCCCAGCAGCGCCGAGCTCAGGAGCAGCGCCGCGTTGCGGTTGCGCTCCTCCCAGATCTGCCGGCCGAGCTTGCCCGGCGTCAGGAGGTCGATCAGGAATATGCCGAGAACGAGCAGTACGACGCCGAGGGCCCCGTACGCGGTGGCACGGCCGAGGCCGTTGATGATGTCGGTCATCGGGGCGTCCGTCTCCTGGGCAAGCGATCGAGGAATGACACATGGCCCCGACGGACGCGATCAACACGCCGTCAGGAAGGAGCAAAACCTATCGCACTCGAACGTTCAGCCCCCGGTCTGTTCCTCCCGCAGCAGACGGGGCGCCTCCCGGGCCGCGTCCACGGCCGCAGCGGACCCGGCCCCCGCGCCCGGACGCCCGGCGGACGCCTCCGGAGCCCCCGGGCCCGACGGGTCCACCCGGCCCGCCAGCTCCCGCGCCCAGCCGGTCAGCCCCTCCACCCCGATCCCGTGCGGATCGACGCCGCCGAAACCCTCCACCGCGGCTGCACCCCGCCTCAACAGCCGCGCGCCCCCCGCCGCGTTGCCCCGGGCCGCGTGGGTCAGGCCCACCGCCATCTGCGCGAGACCACGCCACAGCTCACGCTCCGGTTCCGGCCCCGACTTCCAGGCGTCCTCGAACACCTCGTGGGCGTGGAACGGCATGCCCGCGTCCAGCAGCCGCTGCGCCTCCCGCACCGTCCCGGCGGGGGAGCGGACCACCCCCTCGGGCTGCCGCTCCACCCCCGGAGTCCCGTAGGGGAGGGGGCGCCCCAGCCCGTCCCGGGGGCGCGCGTTGCGCGCCCTCCCTTCCTCGTCGCGGTCCCTGCGAGATTCGTCCACCCGACGATTGTGCCTCGCACCTGCGGAGAACCACAGGAACCCTGTCCGTGGGCCCCCGCGCGCGGATAGGCTCGGTGCTCTCCGCAACCACCCTGGGAAGGGGAGGCATGAAGCCGTCCCGGCCGCTGTACGAGCGCGAACCGGAACTCGCCGCCGCCGCGCAGGCGTTGGACGCCCTGTGCGGCGGACAAGCAGTCGGCGGGCTGCTCGTCTTCAGCGGCGAAGCCGGAATCGGCAAGACCGCTCTGCTCGGAGAGATCCGGACCATGGCGGCCGACCGCTGCACCATATGGTCCGCACGCGGCGGGGAGACCGTCACCTCGGTGCCGTTCCACGTCGTACGCCAACTCCTCCAGCCCGCCCTCGACCGGTTCCCCGCCGACGAGACCCGTGCCCTGTTCGGCGACTGGTTCGAGATCGCCGCGCCCGCCCTCGGCCTCGCCGACCCCACCGGCCCGCAGCCCGACCCGCAAGGCGTCCGGGACGGCCTCGACCACCTCGTCGCCCGGCTCGCCTCCCGCCTCAGCCACCGCCCGCTGCTCCTGATAGTGGACGACGCGCACTGGGCGGACGGCGAATCGCTCGCCTGGCTCTCCGGCTTCACCGCCCGCCTCTCGGAACTCCCCGTGCTGGTCGTCCAGGCACACCGTCCCCAGGAGCTCGCCGACCGCAACGCCGACTGGGCCATCGCCCGCGTCCCGGAGAACGGCACCACCCCGGGCCACCCGGCACTGACGCGGGTGGCGCTGCGCGCCCTCACCCCCGAGGCCACGGCCGAACTGGTCCGGGCCGGCCTCGGCGACCACGCGGACGACCCCTTCTGCCGCGAGGTCTGGGCCGTCACGGGAGGCAACCCCTACGAGGCGGTGGAACTCGTCGCCAAGGCACAGGACCGTGAACTGGCACCCGTCGAGGAATCCGCCGGCTTCCTGCGCGAGCTCGGCGCCTCGGCCCGGGGCAGCGGGCTCGTCGCCCGTCTCGAACGCCTCGGCACCAACGCCAACCGCTTCGCCTGGGCCGCGGCCGTGCTCGGCACCGAGATCTCCCAGGAACTGGCGGCCACACTGGCCGGGATGAGCTCGGCGGAGGCCGCCGACTGCACCGCGCGGCTGCGGGACGCACGCATCGTCAGCGGCTTCGACCCGCTGGAGTTCGTCCACCCGCTCATCGCGAGCGCCGTCTACCGCTCCATCCCGCCGGCGACCCGCACCGCCATGCACGGACGCGCCGCCTGGGCCATCACCCAGGCCGGACTCGGAGCGGCCGCCGCCTCCCGCCACCTGCTCGAAGTACATCCCGACGACGACCAGGAACTGGTCGCCCAACTCCGCGACGCCGCACGGCAGCACCTCGCGGTCGGCGCCCCGCAGGCCGCCAGACGCTGCCTCGAACGCGCCCTGGACGAGCCGCCACGCCCGGGCGACCGAGCGGCCCTGCTGTACGAACTGGGCTGCGCCACGCTGCTCTCCTCGCCCGCCACCACCGTGCAGCACCTGCGCGCCGCGCTCGACACACCGGGGCTCGACGGGACGCTCCGGATCGACGCCACCTTCCGGCTCGCCTCCGCCCTGTCCCACAACAACCAGCTCAAGGACGCGGCGCTCTCCCTGGCGGCCGAGGCGTCCCGGACCGCTCCCGGCCCCGGTCTGATGCGCCTCCAGGCCGCCCACTTCCTGTGGGAGGGCATGCAGGACGCCGAGGACGACGGCCCCGCACGGTCGGCCCGCCTCGCCCGTAACGCCGACCACCTGAAGGGCCGTGACAACGCCGAGCGAGCCCTGCTCACCCTGCGGGCCTTCGACGCCATGCTCCGCGGCGAGAACGCCCAGCAGGTCGTCGACTTCTGCGAACGGGCACTCGTCGACGGGCGGCCCGCCCGCGGGCTCGGCTGGACCGACTCCGAGTGGGGCTTCGAACTCCCCGCCATGGTCGGCATCACCTACGCGTTCACCGACCAGCTCGACCGGGCCGAAGCGCTGTTCGGCGAGGCCGTCCGCGCCTTCGAGATCTCCGGCTGGAGCGGTGCGCACCTCGCCTTCGCGCACACCCTCCTGGGCCTCGTGCACCGACGTCGCGGCCGCCTCGCCGAGGCCGAGGGCTTCCTGCGGGAAGGGCTGCGCCTCGCCGACCGGGCGGGCAGCGGACTGCCCGTGCACTGGGACGCCACCTGTCTCCTGGTCGACACCCTGCTCGCCCGCGGCCGGACGGCGGAGGCCCGCCTGGTGGCCGACCGGTACGACTTCGGTCCGCCGTACCCCACCGCGATGGTCCTGCCGGACGGCCCGTGCGTACGCGGCCGGCTGCTCCTGGCCGAAGGCCGTACGGAGGCCGCCGTGGCCGAGCTGGAATCGGCGGGTGCCTGCCTGGAGCCCCGGGGCCGCTTCAACGGCGTCTGGGCACCCTGGGCCGGTGACCTCGCCCGCGCGCTGGCCGACACCGACCCGGTCAGGGCCACCCAGCTGGCCACCCGGGCGCGCGTCCACGCGGAACGCTTCGGCACGGACACGGCGATCGGTGAGGCCCTGCGCTGCCTGGCCCTCTTCGTGCCCGAGGAGGAGGCCACCCACCTGCTGGCCGAGTCCGTACGCCACCTCGCGGCATCCCCCTCCGCCTACGAGCACGCCCTCGCCCGCTTCGAGTACGGCGTCGCGATCCGCTCCCGCCGGGAGGTCGCGCGGGCCCAGAAGCTCGCCACCACCTGCGGCGCGGAGACGCTGGCCGCCCGCGCCCAGCAGGTGGGGGCGTCGATGCGGTCCTCGGAGTGAGGTAATGTTTGTCCTGCGCAGCCGCCCGGAACACCGGGAGGAAACGCATCGGGACGTGGCGCAGCTTGGTAGCGCACTTGACTGGGGGTCAAGGGGTCGCAGGTTCAAATCCTGTCGTCCCGACTGGAGACAGTCGCAGATCAGGGCCGGTTTCGGAGCAATCCGAGACCGGCCCTGAGCCGTTGTGCGCCTACGGCCGGCCTCACCGCGTGATGATGACCGGATCCGGCAGTCAACGCCGTGCCGGAGCACGCCCCGGCTTCCGTGATCTCGTGTCCGCCGGACACCGACGCTCCCCACCGGTACCGCCGGTCCGGGGGAGCACACAGCGCGCTCCCCCGGTCTCCGTGCGCGGGGCATCCGGGGGAGGGGCGCGGAAGCGCCCCTCCCCTCCGGTCAGCCCTCGGTCCAGCCGTGGTTCTTGGCGAACTGCAGCAATCCGTCGCGGATCTCCACGATCTGGGTTCCCGTCAGTGAGGGCGCGGCGGACAGCAGCACCTCGGTCACCTCGTGGAGGTACTCGTTCGCCGCGAGCACGTCGCACAGCGAATCGTCGGCGTCCGCCCGCTCGGACGGGGCCGTCACAGCGCTCTGCACGGCCGGCGGCTTCACCTCGGCCCCCTCCGCGAGCCGGACGGACGAAGCCTTGAGCCCGCGGTCCCCCTGCTCCACCTCGAACGTCACGGCGATGCCCGAGCGCAGGTAGTGCTCGGGCACCAGCAGATCATTCACGTGCAGGAAGACATCTTCCCCACCGTGGTCCGGAGCGATGAACCCGAAACCCCGAACACCGTCGAACCGCACAACACGACCGCTCACCATGCCATCAACCCCAAAAGAAACCGGGCCCCTTGCCCGGACGATTTCCACACTTCAGAAGATAGGTCAGTGCCACCCGATGCTGCCAGGGCGTGATCGGCCCGGCCGGCCACCAGGACCGGCCCCGCCGGCCCCGGCCCACGGAGCGTCCGCCCACCAGGGCGGGCGTTCACGGACGGCCGGCACCGTACCCCGGCGCAGCGCCCCCTGCCGGGCGGGGCCCTGCGCCGCTGTACGGACCGGGCGGCACGGAAGCCGGAGCCGGGACCGCCGGACCGTACGTCCCCGTCGGGCCCGGGCACCCCTCCCACGCCGCTCATGCGGCGGCGAGGTCCAGAATGTACTGGCCGTAGTCGCTCGACGGCCCGAGGCTGTCGCCTATCGCGGACAGCTGGACCGAGTCGATGAATCCCATGCGGTAGGCGATCTCCTCGATGCACGCGATGCGTATCCCCTGCCGCTTCTCGATGATCTGCACGAAAGTCGCCGCTTCGAGGAGGCTGTCGTGGGTTCCGGTGTCGAACCAGGCGCTGCCGCGGCCGAGATTGACCAGCCGGGCGCGGTCGTCCTCCACGTAACGGAGATTGAGATCGGTGATCTCCAGTTCGCCCCGCGGCGAGGGAGTGAGCTCCGTGGCCATGGCGAGGGCGTCGTTGTCGTAGAGGTACAGCCCCGTGACCGCGAGGTTGGACGTCGGCTTGTCGGGCTTCTCCTTGATGGAGAGGATCTTCCCGTCCTCGTCCAGGCCGGCTATCCCGTAGCGTTCCGGATCGGCGACCGGATAGCCGAAGAGGGTGCAGCCGCTCAGGCGCTCCCGCTCGCGCTGCAGGATCGTCGGCAGCTGGTGGCCGTAGAAGATGTTGTCGCCGAGGACCAGGGCGATCTGCTCGTCCCCGATGAAGTCACGGCCGATGCGAAGCGCGTCGGCCAGCCCGTCGGGGTGTGGCTGCGAGGCGTAGTGCAGGTCGAGACCGATCCGGTGCCCGTCGCCCAGCAGCTCCTTGAAGGCCCCGACGAACCTGGGGCTGCTGATGATGAGGATTTCCCGGATTCCCGCGTGCATGAGGACCGAGAGCGGATAGTAGACCATCGGCTTGTTGTACACGGGCAGTAATTGCTTGGAGGTGATGCCGGTGACCGGCCTGAGCCTGGTCCCCGCACCCCCGGCCAGGACGATTCCACGCATGATTCACTCCGAGATCTCTGGATTCTTCAGGGCAGCAGAGGGCGCCACCAGGAGCTGTTCTCCCGGTACCAGTCGGCCGTCCGGCGCAGTCCCTCGGCGAACGGAACCCGGGGCGCGTACCCGAGCAGTCGAAGCTTGCTGTCGTCGAGGGAATAGCGCTTGTCATGGCCGAGCCGGTCCGGTACCGGCTCGATCATTTCCGGACCGAATCCGAATTCGTCGAGCAGGAGGTGGGTGAGTTCGAGGTTGGACAGCTCGGAACCGCCGCCGATGTTGTACACCTCCCCGGGGCGACCGTGTTCCAGGACCTGCCAGATTCCCCGGCAGTGGTCATCCACGTGCAGCCAGTCCCGTACGTTGTCGCCGTTCCCGTAGAGCGGCAGGGACCGGCCGCTCATGAGCTGGGTGATGAATCGCGGAATGAGCTTTTCCGGGAACTGGTAGGGGCCGTAGTTGTTGGAGCAACGGGTCACCGATATGTCCATGCCGTACGTACGCGCATAGGCCAGGGCGATATGGTCGGCGCCCGCCTTGGACGCGGCATAAGGCGAATTCGGGTCGACCGGCGAATCCTCGGTCCAGGAGCCCTTGGCGATGGAACCGTACACCTCGTCCGTCGACACATGGACCACGCGCGGAATCCCGGCTCCGCGAGCCTCCTCCAACAGCGTCTGCGTACCCAGCAGATTGGTACGCATGAAGGCCCCCGGGCCCTCGATGGAGCGGTCGACGTGTGTTTCGGCGGCGAAATGGACGATGACGTCGTGACCCGGCAGCAGAGAACGCAGCAGCGCGGCGTCGCATATGTCGCCGTGCACGAAGGACAGGCCGGGACGACCCGCCACGGGATCCAGATTCCTCAGGTTCCCGGCGTAGGTCAGTGCGTCGAGAGCGGTGATGCCGATTTCGGTGCGCCCGGGGAAAGAGCCGCCGAGCGCGTGTCTGACGAAGGCCGAGCCGATGAATCCGGCGGCCCCGGTGACAAGAGCGCGCATGGGTCTCCTTGAATGTTGGTCCGATGCCCTGCGTTCAGTGGCCGGTATCCCGCCGGTCACCTCTCATTCACGCGGTGACGCCCATGCCTTTCCGGGTGCGCCAGCGCTGGACCCATTCCTCGAGGATCTCGGCGGCCTTCTCGGTGCCCTGCTCGGCACGCACGTACTCACCGATGTCGTGGGCCGTCCGCCGGATGTTCTCGTCACCGAGGGCGTCACCGAGCGCCTCGTCCAGACGGTCGAGGGTGAACTTCTGGAACGGGATGGGCTTGGCCGCCACCCCGAGCGCGTGCACCCTCGCCGCCCAGAACGGACTGTCGGCGAAGGTGGGGACGACGACCTGGGGCCGGCCGGAGCGCAAGGCCTCGCCCGTGGTGTTGCAGCCGCCGTGGTGGATCACGACCGAGGAGCGGGGCAGCAGCCACGGGTAGTGCACGTCGTCGATCCGGAACACGTCCTCCGGCACGGTGGCGGGACCCCCGCCGACCAGGACGAGCCGCCGCCCGTGGGAGCGCACCACGGCCAGGACCTTGTCCAGGGTCTCGGTGGGCGGGTGCACCGGCCAGATGCTGCCGAAGGAGAGGGTGACCGGGGGAGTCCCGGCGTCCATGAAGTCGACCAGGTCCTGCGGCGGGGTCCACTCCCTGTCCCAGAACCAGTAGCCCGTGACGCGGGAGAGCTCCGGCCAGTCGGAGGGTTCGGTGAACAGGGACCGGGTCACCGGGCAGAGCAGCGGAACGTCCCGGCCGAGCTCTCCGTACGGTGCGCCGAAAGGAAGCGCCGGCAGCTGCGCGTCCTTGCGGAAGCCGCGGATGGTGATCCAGTCCAGCAGTCCCCCCACCCGGTGGGTCACACGGTTGTAGATCCGGCCCAGACCGACCTGCGGGGCGATCATGGCCGGCCACTGCGCGGTCGGGTTCAGCGGCCACCAGCTCACCGACCCCCACGGGGCGCTGCCGTCGGACTCGAAGGAGATGCGGCTCAGGATGCTGTTCACCACCAGGTCGGCGCCCGCCGTCGCCTTCGCCACCTCGGCCGCCAGGCCCCGGATGTGCTCGGTCGTCGGCCGCGGGACCTTGCGCGCGGCGCGGAACAGCGACGCACCCTGTTGCAGGGCCTCGGCGAGAGCGGGGTGGGCCAGGAAGTCACGCGGGCTGCCCGGGAGTTCGACGAAGTCCAGCTCCGCCTCCCGCACCAGCGTCTCGAAGTCCGCGTGGGTCGCGAGGGTCACCGCGTGCCCCCGGGCTTTCAGCGTCGTACCCAGGGCGATGAACGGCTGGACATCGCCTCGCGATCCCAGTACGACTAACGAGGCGCGCATGAACCCTCCAGAGAGTTGAGACGGCTTCTGCCCGGCACGGTCAGTAGGCCGGGACGTAACGGTCCAGGATCCGGTCGAGGTAGTCCGGCTCGGCCACCGACCGCAGGGACGGCAGCAGCCCGCACATCTTGGCCACGGAGACCCTGGTCAGGTTCGGCGCCGTGTCGACGACCTCGTGCCGCGGGGACACCCCCATACGCCTCTCGATCCCCCGGACGACGGTCTCGATCGGCTGCGGCACGCCCGAGGCGATGTTCACGACCTCGCCCTCCACCCCCTGGGCGAGCAGCCCGTCGATGGCCCGGACGACGTCGGCCACGTCGACCAGGTCGCGGTGGGCGCCGCGGTGCAGCCGCACCGTCCCGCTGCGTACCTGCCCGACGAGCGAGGGCAGCAGCTGGTGGGCCCGTTGGAACCGCCCCACCACGTGGCTCAGGCGCAGGGTGAGCCACCGTGCGCCGGACCCGGCGACCGAACGCTCCAGCCTCAGCTTCTGCCTGCCGTACGGCGACTGCGGGTCGACGTCCGCCTCCTCGTCCAGGGCGGTGTCCGTGGTCCCGTAGATCGCGTGGGACGCGGTGGAGAGGTACACGACGACGTGGCCCGCCCGGCGGCACCGTCCGGTGATCTCGTGGACGAGCGCCTCTTCGCGGGCGAACGCCTCGGGTGCCCGGACTCCGGTGCTGGACACGCCGGCGGCGACCACCGTCGCGCCCGGGTGCCGGTCCGCGACCGTGGCCAGGTTCCGCGCGATGAACCCGTGGCCGATGATCTCCATCAGTCCCGCCTCCCCGCCGTCACGCGGTGCGCGGAAGTGGCGATCCCGTCGAGGAGTTCGGCGGTACGCAGTGCGGTCCTCGCCCATTCGCCGTGCCCGGGATCCGATCCCAGGGGCCGCGACCGCAGCACCGCGGCCACGAAGGAGGACGCCGAAGCGGCGAACTGGTGCTCAGCCGGAAGCGTGATCTCCTCGGCGTGGTCCTGTTCCTCGATGCGTACGACGGGCGCCATGGCCGGCGGCGGGGTGAACGCCCGGTCGACGCAGAGCCGGCCGGTGCTGCCCCACAGTGTGTAGCGCGCCCCGTAACCGTGCTCGAAGCCGAAGCTGAGCGTCACGGTCTCACCGGTGGACGCCGCGAGCACGGCGCTGCCCGCCACGTCGACTCCGCTGACCGGGTCGTCGCGCAGGACCGCTCCCGCGACGGTGAGTTCGTCGCCGAGGAAGTACTGGGCCAGTCGCACGGGATAGAGTCCCGCGTCGAGCAGCGCCCCGCCGCCGAGGTCGGCCCGGTAGCGGACATCGGTGCCGGGCAGCGGGGGGAAGCAGAACGCCGCGTCGATGTGCCGGAGTCGGCCGATGCGGCCGCCCTCGACGAGCTCGGCGACCCGCCGGTGCAGCCCGTGGTGGACGAAGGCGATGTTCTCGCGCAGCACCAGGCCGCGCTCGGCCGCCAGACCGATGAGCGCGGCGGTGTCCGCCGGCCGCGTGGTCAGCGGCTTCTCGGCGAGTACGTGCTTGTCCCGCATGAGCAGCCGCCGCACCCACGGGTGGTGCAGCGAGTTGGGCACCGAGACGTAGACGGCGTCGATGTCGTCCCGCTCCAGCAGACTCTCGTAGCCGTGCACGGCGGCGCAGCCGAAGCGGGCGGCGAACCTCTCCGCCTTCTCCCGTTCACGGCTGGCGACGGCGACGACCGTGCTGTCCGCGGCGTCCAGCAGCGCGGGAAGGGTTCGCCGCCAGGCGATCGAGGAGGCGCCGAGGACGCCGATGCGCACCGGGCCGGAGTGTGGAGGGCTGTTCATCGGTCAGTTCCCCGTCGGCCGCAGTGTCAGGCTGTGCAGGCAGGCCGTCAGGCTCCTGGCCTGGATGTTCACCGAGTGGCTGTGCTGGATGAGGCCCGCCAGCTGGTGCAGGGTGAGCCAGCAGAAGTCGTCCGGGACGGAGATGGCGCGATCCGGCTCGGCTTCCACGATGAGGTAGCGATTGCGGGTGTGGAAGAACCGGCCGCCCTCCTCGGACAGTACGGTGTCGAACCGGACGCTGTCCCGCGGCGCTTGAAGCACTTCGTCCAGGAAGGGCGGTCGGTCCTCCGCCGGCGCGCGCCGGTAGTCCTCCGGCGTGCACTGCACGGTGGGGGCCACCTCGACCTGGTCCAGGAACCCGGGCTCCGCCTTGATGTTGGCCAGAACATGCACCACGCCCTCGATCCGCCGGACGAGGAAGGCCGCCACCCCGAGGTTGCGCGCCTCGATCATCGGCTGGGTCCAGCTCCGCACCTCACGGCTGCCGGCGCGCACGTCCACGGCCATCACGTCGAAGTACAGGCCCGTCCCGTGCGAGATCCGGTCCGCGGACCGTGACCAGCCTTCGATCTCCCCGAGGCCGACCGGCGTGGTGTCCATCTCGGAACGCACACGCGCGTCGCTGATCCAGTGCTGGATCTGCCGGGAGGTCCGGAGCGCGCCCTCGTCCGCACTGAGTGATGCGACCAGTGCCGACCGGAAGGGGTCGCCCTCGAAGGGGTGGGCGGTGGACAGGCCCGTGCCCGACAGCGGAAGACAGGAAAGGACGGTGCGCGCGTCCATGTTCACCAGATCGTCGGTGAACAGCAGCTCGTGCAGCAGACCCACCGGGAGCCAGTGAAAGCCTTCCCGTACGTCGACGTGTTCACTGACCTCGACGATGATGTTGCGGTTGCGCTTGCGGTAGAACCAGGATCCCTGCTCCGACTGGAGTACGTCGGTGATCACCCGCCGCGAAGGGGCGTTGCGGAAATAGTCCAGATAGGGAACCGCTTTACCGCCGTGCACCCCGGTGTAGTTGCTCTTGGTCGCCTGTACGGTCGGCGAGAGCTGCACGCCGTTGCAGTTGCCCGGTTCCATCTTCGCCTGCATCAGGCAGTGGAGAACGCCGTCGAATTCCTTGACCAGGATGCCCAGTACGCCGATCTCCGGCTGACTGATGATCGGCTGCGACCACCGGCGCTGCGAAACCCCTTGACCCGTCCGCACATTCAGGCCCTTGACGGAGAAGAAGCCGCCGCTGTCGTGGACGAGGTCCCCGGTCGTGTCCTCGAACCGCCAGCCGGTCAGTGCGTCGAAATCGATTCTTCGGATCTGCGAGGCGTCACGGTCGCGATATCCGGTGAACCAGCTGTGGAAGTCCTGAAGGCCCTGTGCCGCGTCGCCGGCTCCCCATAAGGATCGCGCTATCCGCTGGGACAAGGTGGAATCCGGCGCCTGTAACGCTGATGGAGAGTCCACCGAGGTACGAGTCATCCTTAACTCCCTCGATTTTTACGTGCGGGGTACCGGATTTGACGTGTGGGATGCCGGAGTGGACGACTGCCGCTGCTGAGCGGCTCGTACTGGTGGTCTGGCGGGCATTAAGGCCGCTGATTGAGAGTGCTATCTCTGCCCCGTGACGCCATGGGATCGGCGTGATGCACGCTTCAGCCAAGCGCGAGTGGTCCGTCGCTGTCAACCCGGCCTTGCCGTGAATGCCGCCCGGAGAACGCCCGGTTGGGGCGTGTGATCAAGGTCACATGACTGCTCAGCTTGTATGGTTTAGTTTGAGGGCAGTGATCGCTCGAGGGGGACGCGAGGTATCTCTTGTTACGCACCGGTATTCCTTGCGGCGCACCAGTTTCGGGGCGCCACGGTGCGCGATCGCCGCAGAGACCGACTGATTGACGGGGGCGTCGGATGGTGCAGGCATTCTATTCGGTCCCCCCTTCCGTATCAGCCTTCCGTATACCGAGAGTTCCCTGGTGGGCGTGCGTGTTCGCAGCAGCCGCGCAGGGTTCGTAGGCGGGGCGTGAGGGGCGTCGACGAAGCCCGTGTTCCCGTGGTGGCGTTGTTACTGGGATGTAAATTCCTGACATGGCGAGAGGTACGAAATTGACCAGGGACATGGGTTCGTTACGGTCCGTTGGCACCGACGGCCCTGTCGCCGTGGTCGGGATTTCCTGCCGATTACCAGGGGCTGCCGACCCGAGCGATTTCCGGCGCCTCCTCAGCGACGGCGTGGACGCGGTGACGCCGGTGCCGCGGGGGCGGTGGACGCGACCTCCTCGGGACGAGGACCCGGCAGGGTCCTTACGCGGCGGCTTCCTCGACCAGGTCGACCGCTTCGACGCCGACTTCTTCGGGATCTCGCCGCGCGAGGCCGCGGCCATGGACCCGCAGCAGCGACTGGCGCTCGAACTCGGCTGGGAGGCGCTGGAGGACGCGGGCATCGTCCCGGACCGCGTCGCCGGCACACGATTAGGCGTCTTCGCCGGAGCGATGAGCGACGACTACGGGGCCCTGCTCAGGGAGCAGCGCGCCGACGGGGTCACCCACCACACCCTCACCGGCCTGCACCGGGGCATGATCGCCAACCGCATCTCCTACTTACTCGGGGTCTCAGGCCCCAGCCTGGTCGTCGATTCCGGCCAGTCCTCCTCGCTCGTGGCAGTGCACATGGCCTGCCAGAGCCTGCGGAGCGGCGAGTGCGAGACAGCCCTCGCCGGCGGAGTGAACCTCAACCTCACGTTCGGCGGCACCCTGGGTGTCTCACGCTTCGGCGGACTCTCACCGGACGGCCGCTGCTACACCTTCGACGCCAGGGCGAACGGCTACGTCCGGGGTGAGGGCGGCGGGTTCGTCCTCCTCAAGCCTTTGGACCGGGCGATAGCCGACGGGGACAGGATCCACTGCGTCCTTCGCGGCAGCGCGGTCAACAACGACGGCGGCGGTGACAGCCTCACCGCACCCAGCCAGGCAGCGCAGGAGGACGTCCTGCGCCGAGCCCACGCCGCGGCCGGCATCGCGTCCGCGGACGTGCAGTACGTCGAACTCCACGGCACCGGTACGGCTGTCGGCGACCCCGTCGAGGCGGCGGCGCTGGCAGCGGTCATCGGATCCTCGCGCCCCGCCGACATGCCGCTGCGCGTCGGATCGGCCAAGACCAACGTCGGACACCTCGAAGGCGCCGCGGGCATCACCGGCCTCATCAAGGTCGCACTCGCCCTCCGCACGCGCGAGCTGCCCCCGAGCCTCAACTTCGAGACACCGAACCCCGCCATCCCGCTCGGCGAGTGGAACCTCCAGGTGCAGACCGAGGCCACGCCCTGGCCGCGGCCCGACGTGCCCCTGACCGCGGGTGTCTCGGCCTTCGGCATGGGCGGCACGAACGCCCACGTCGTGGTGGAACAGGCCCCCGTCATCGAGGAACAGCCCCCCACGCGCACGCCGGCGACCGTGCTGGACCTGGGCGCCGCAGTGCCCTGGCCGGTGTCGGCCCGTACCCCTGAGGCGCTGCGCGGACAAGCCGCGCGGCTGCGGGCACTGGCCGCCGGTGCGGACATCGACGCCACGGACACGGGATGGTCGCTGGCGTCGTCGCGGACGGCTCTGGAGCACCGGGCCGTGGTGCTGGCCGCCGGACAGGAACAACTCCTCAGCGGGCTCGACGCGTTGGCGTCGGGGGAGCCCGCGGAGAACGTGGTGAACGGCACCGTGGCGGGCGACGCTCCCGGCGTGGTCTTCGTCTTCCCGGGCCAGGGGGCGCAGTGGGCCGGCATGGCGACCGGACTGCTGGAGACCTCGCCGGTCTTCGCCGCATCGATCGGGGAATGCGCCCGGGCACTGACGCCGTACGTCGACTGGGACCTGATCGAGGTCCTGCGCGGGGCCTCGGACGACAGCCCGCTCGACCGCGTGGACGTCGTGCAGCCCGTCCTGTGGGCCGTGATGATCTCGCTGGCCGAGGTCTGGCGTTCACTGGGCGTCGTTCCCGCGGCCGTCGTGGGCCACTCCCAGGGGGAGATCGCCGCCGCCTGCGTGTCCGGCGCCCTGTCGCTCGCCGACGGCGCCCGAGTGGTGGCCCTGCGAAGCCAGGTCATAGCCCAGGAACTCGCCGGCCAGGGCGGCATGGTGTCCGTAGCCGCATCGCTGGAGCAGGTGACGGAGCTGCTGGCCGGCCGGGACGACGTATGGGCCGCGGTGCTCAACGGTCCGGCCGCGACCGTCGTCGCCGGGAGCCCCGAGGCACTGGCCGAGGCGGTCGCCTCCTTCGAACAGGCCGGTGTCCGCACGCGGAGGATCGCGGTGGACTACGCCTCGCACACCCCGCACGTGGAGCAGGTCCGGGACCGGCTGCTGGAACTGGCGGCTCCGATCACCCCCCGGGCCGGCGACGTCACCATGTATTCGACGGTGACCGGGGCCCCGGTCGGCACCGAAGCGCTCGACGCCCGGTACTGGTACCGGAACCTGCGGGAGCCGGTGCGGTTCCAGGACACGATCGGGTCCCTGCTCGACGCCGGAAGCACGGTGTTCCTCGAGGTCAGCCCGCATCCGGTGCTGACCTCCGCGATCACCGAGGCGGGACACACCGCCGACGCCGAGATCTTCGCCGGAGGCACGCTGCGCCGTGGCCAGGGCGGATCCGAACGGTTCCTGACATCGTTGGCAGAGCTCTGGGCGCACGGCGTCGTCCCGGACTGGACGCAGGTGTTCGCGGGTACCGGTGCCCGGCGGACCGACCTGCCCACGTATGCCTTCCAGCGCCGGTCGCACTGGCCCGTGGTGGGCGCGGACGGTTCCGGCGGTGCCGCCGTCGCCGATCCCGTCGACAGCGCCGGTGCCTCCGATGCCGACGGCCGGCCGTCCGGCACCCCGGCGGCGCCGCCCGCGGGCGCTACGGAAGGCGAAGCCGCCCCCGACGCCCTCCACGTGGTGCGGGCCCAGGCCGCCGCCGTGCTGGGTCACGGGACGCGGACGGGACTCGACGTACGCCGGACGTTCAAGGACCTCGGGTTCGACTCGATCATGCTCAGCGACCTGTGCAACCGGGTGAACACCGCGCTGGGCACCCGTCTGTCCAGCGTCACCCTGTTCGACCACCCCACACCGGCCCGGCTGGCCCGTCATATCGAGGACGGGAGCTCCGGGAGCCGTTCGGCGGTGGCCCGCGAGACGTCAGCTGCGACGGCGGGCACGGATGCCGACGACGACCCGATCGCGATCATCGGGATGAGCTGTCGCTTTCCCGGCGGTGTTTCATCCCCCGAGGACCTGTGGCGCGTCGTGGTGGACGGGACCGACGCCATCTCGGCCTTCCCCGAGGACCGTGGATGGGACATCGAACGGTTGCGCGGCTCCGAGGGAAACGCCACCAGCTTCGCCGAGGGCGGCGGATTCCTGGACCAGGTCACGGACTTCGACGCCCGGTTCTTCGGAATCTCACCCCGCGAGGTCCTGGCCATGGACCCGCAGCAGCGGCTGTTGCTGGAGACCTCGTGGGAGGTCCTGGAAAGGGCGGGGATCGCCCCGGACTCGCTGAAGGGCAGCCGAACCGGCGTCTTCATCGGCACGATGGACCAGGAGTACGGACCGCGACTGCACGATGCCACGGACACGTTCGACGGGTACCTGCTCACCGGCAAGACCACCAGCGTCGCTTCGGGACGGATCGCCTACCTGCTCGGACTGACCGGGCCCGCGATCACACTGGACACGGCGTGCTCGTCGTCGTTGGTGGCCCTGCACCTCGCGGTGCAGTCCCTTCAGTCGGGTGAGTCCTCCCTGGCGATCGCCGGCGGCGTGACCGTCCTGTCCTCACCCGGCATCTTCACGGAGTTCAGCCGACAGGGAGGCCTGTCCCGCGACGGCCGCTGCAAGGCCTTCGCGGCGGCCGCCGACGGCACGGGGTTCGCCGAGGGCGCCGGACTGCTGCTGGTGGAACGGCTGTCCGACGCCCGCCGCAACGGGCACCGGGTACTCGGCCTGGTCCGGGGCTCGGCGGTCAATCAGGACGGTGCCTCGAACGGTCTGACGGCGCCCAACGGCCTGTCCCAGCAGCGGGTGATACGCCAGGCCTTGGCGAACGCCGGGATGTCCGGGACCGATGTGGATGTGGTGGAGGCGCACGGGACGGGTACGACGCTGGGTGACCCGATCGAGGCGCAGGCGCTGATCGCCACCTACGGCCAGGATCGGCCTGCCGAACTTCCCCTGCTGCTCGGGTCGTTGAAGTCGAACATCGGGCACACCCAGGCCGCTGCGGGTGTCGCGGGGGTCATCAAGATGGTGATGGCCATGCGCCACGGTGTGGTGCCGGCGACGTTGCACGTGGATGAGCCGTCCCCGGAGGTGGACTGGGACGCCGGCGCGGTCGCACTGGCCACCGAGCGTATGACGTGGCCCGAACGGGACGGCGCCAGGCGCGCTGCCGTCTCCTCTTTCGGGATCAGTGGGACGAATGCGCATGTGATTGTGGAGCAGGCGCCGGAGGTGGCTGGGTCTGTTGGTGGGGGTGTGTCGGTTGGTGGGGGTGTGGTGCCGTG